>JBGTBA010000075.1:0-64480 GCA_041749595.1 Flavobacteriaceae bacterium
TATCCCTTAAGAAATAGAATCGACCTATAAACATTCAGGCTTATAGAACACTTTAAATAGAGGGGGCATAATGGGGCAGAAAGCCCCAAGGAATAGTTTTGCCCCTAATTGATCAAAAATTAAATAAAACACATATGAAAAAGCTATTTTTATTAGTGGCGATCCTTTTATCCCTAATTTATATGGGCAGTTGCGATGGCAAAGAAGACAATTCAAGCATCGACATCATTATGCCCGTGGATAGTACAAGTACCGCCGTGACGGATCCGGAATAGATAAAAGATCTATTTTCTGCTCCTGTGCCGCTCCCTTGCCAGCAAGGTGTTCTTTAAGAGCATGGCAATGGTCATTGGGCCAACACCACCCGGTACGGGGGTAATATAAGACGCCTTTTTGCTCACGTTTTCAAAATCCACGTCACCAGTGATGTAGTAGCCCTTTTCCTTGGTATCATCGGCAATGCGGGTAATGCCCACATCAATGACAACGGCATCGTCCTTTACCATTTCGGCCTTTAAAAAATGGGGGACGCCAAGGGCAGAAATTATAATATCTGCCTGGGAAATAATCTGTGTAATGTTTTTGGTATGGCTATGGGTCAATGTTACCGTGGAATTTCCAGGCCATCCTTTACGGCCCATTAAAATGCTCATAGGCCTGCCCACAATATGGCTTCTGCCAATGACCACTGTGTGTTTTCCCTTGGTTTCCACATTATAACGTTCCAATAATTCCAAAATACCAAATGGGGTGGCAGGGATAAACGTGCTCATATCCAATGCCATTTTTCCAAAGTTCATGGGGTGGAAACCATCTACATCCTTATCGGGATCTATGGCCATGATCACCGCTTGGGTATTGATTTGTTCGGGCAAGGGTAACTGCACGATAAAGCCGTCTATGTTTTCGTCTTTGTTGAGTTCCTTTATCTTTTTCAACAATTCCTGTTCAGAGGTGGTGCTGGGAAGTCGTATTAGGGTAGATTCAAAACCCACGCGCTCGCAGGATTTTACCTTACTGCCCACATAGGTAAGGCTGGCCCCGTCATTCCCTACGATTATAGCTGCCAAATGGGGCACCTTTTCCCCTCTTTCCCGCATCTTGGCCACCTCAGCAGCAATTTCTTCCTTTATTTCGTTTGATACCTTTTTGCCGTCGAGTAGCTTCATATTGGTTTAAAGTTTAAAGTTCAAGGTTCAAAGTTTAAGATTATGGGCGGTTGTACTTTGAACCTTTTAATTCTGAATTGATTAAGTAGTTTATAAATGCACTGATTTTTTTACTTTCCAGTAAAACAGTGTTCTGGTATTTTTCAAATTGTTCTTGATTAATGTAATTTCTATCCACGACCCGATAAAGCTGTGAACGCAATTCACCACATGAAGCTTTGGCTATGCTTAAAAACTGTATGAATTCCTTGTTACCATTTCTTTCAAAACCCTCAGCAATATTATCCATTATTGAGCCTGAGCTTCTATTTACTTGATTTTTTAACGCATAATCCTGACTTAGTTCGGTCTCATTAAACAGCTGACTTATGTCTTTACAAATTTCCCTTGCGAGCTTCCAGACCTCTAAATCCTCAAACTTTTCAACTTTAGCCACTATCCTTTCCTTAAACTTTCAATTTTGAACCTTGAACAAATCTACCGCATCCCTTTCAGGCCGCCCATCATCTGCATCATTTTCTTGCCTCCCCCGCCTTGCATCATTTTCATCATCTTACTCATTTGTTCGAATTGCTTCAAAAGCTGGTTGATTTCCTGCACGCTTGTGCCGCTGCCCATGGCAATTCGTTTTTTACGATTGGCATCCAGTTTCGATGGGGTGGAACGCTCATCGGGTGTCATGGAATGTATTATGGCCTCGATATGCTTAAAGGCATCATCGTCCACATCCAAATCCTTAAGTGCCTTACCTGCTCCGGGAATCATCCCCATAAGGTCTTTTAGGCTCCCCATTTTTTTTATTTGCTGTATCTGACTTAAAAAGTCGTCAAAACCAAACTGGTTCTTGGCTATTTTCTTTTGGATTTTCCGGGCCTCCTCCTCATCAAACTGTTCTTGGGCACGCTCTACCAAGGAAACCACATCGCCCATTCCCAAAATACGGTCCGCCATACGGGAAGGATAGAATACATCTATGGCATCCATTTTCTCGCCGGTACCAATGAATTTTATCGGTTTGTTGACCACGGATTTGATGGAGATGGCCGCACCACCACGGGTATCCCCATCCAACTTGGTAAGGATGACCCCATCAAAATTAAGGACATCATTAAAGGCTTTTGCCGTATTTACCGCATCCTGGCCCGTCATGGCATCTACCACAAAAAGTGTTTCCTGTGGCGAAATGGCCTTATGGATATTGGAAATTTCCGCCATCATCTGCCCATCCACCGCCAAACGACCGGCCGTATCTATGATCACCACATTGTATCCATTGGCTTTTGCGTGGGCAATGCCCGCTTTGGAAATGGCTACAGGATCTTTACCTTCGCGATCGGAAAACACCGGGATCCCCAATTGCTCGCCCAAGATGTGCAATTGGTCTATTGCGGCAGGTCTATATACATCACAAGCGACCAGCAACGGTTTTTTTGATTTTTTGGATTTAAGGTAATTCGCCAATTTACCGGAAAAGGTGGTCTTACCGGAACCTTGCAGGCCAGACATAAGGATTACCGATGGGTTTACCAACAGATTGATGCCCACCTCATTGCCACCCATGAGCTCGGTAAGCTCATCCTTTACAATCTTCACCATTAATTGGCCCGGTTGCAAGGTGGTCAATACGTTCTGGCCCAGTGCTTTTTCCCTAACTTTATTGGTAAATTCCTTGGCTATCCTAAAATTAACATCGGCATCCAATAGTGCCCGCCTTACCTCTTTTAAGGTTTCCGCCACATTGATCTCCGTGATCTGTCCATGCCCTTTTAAAACATGGAGTGCCTTATCTAATTTTTCGCTTAAACTATTGAACATGATCTTTATGTATTAAAGGGAATTGCAAATTTAAGAATATGTATGGGAAGTGAGCCATTTGGCGAAAAAATATAAAATAGAAAAGGGCAACTTCTTTCGAAGCCGCCCTTTTCAAAAGCTTGGGGCAAAAAAGGTATTACAATTTCACGAAGGTCAGAAAATCGGTCCCTCCGTTACCACCACTAACATGGGTCAATTCAATCGTATTAGCGGAGAATTTCAGGATTTCCCAATCTTCTGTCAGCCCCTCAAAATTGGGTGGTGTTGCAAAAAAGATATTAAAATCGACATCACTGCTACTTGGGTTGTCATCGCCGCTGGAATCGGAATCCGTTACGGACCAGGCTCCGGACACCGATAAATCACCATTAGTTGCAACCAAAGTACCGTCGTCGTTAAATGAGAATACAAAATTTGTAAAGTTGGCTGTTTCTTCCTTGTCCGTGTCAAAATAGAACGAGATGCGCCAATCCCCGCTTACCGCGGTAGATTTGATTGCGTTAATATCCGCTGGCGTAATCTGGTCATTTCCCGAATCACTTCCGCTATCGCAGGAAACCAAGGGCATTACGGAAATAGACAATAAAGAGGCAAGCAACAGTACTTTTTTCATTTTCATTTATTTTAAAGCGTTTTGATTAATTATGGTTTCTCAAACACAAGGGTATCGATGGAGCCATCCCCACCACTGATGTCCTTTAATTCTATTCGGTTCGCGGTTACGGAAACAATGTCCCAATCGTCCGTAAATTCCCCAAACGGATCCTCTACTCCCAGATTTAAATAGGCTTTAAGTTTTCCGTCGCTGTCTCGTAGCACCCTCCACAAACCTCTCTGAACCGGATCTGCGTTGGTACTTACCACTATCCTGTGATCCGTGGTGAAAGAGAAATCGAACCCGGTGTAATTTGCGGTCTCGTCCATACCATTATCCTTGTACTGGGCTACGACCCAATCTCCGCCCATCATTATGTTCCTTATTTCCGGAACATCACCGTCGCCGGAATTATCGTTGCATACCCGCTCCAGGATCAATTCATAACCAGTTCCGGGAACCTCAAACTTTAACCGATTGTCCTTAAGATCGGACAAAGGCCATTCAAAACTAACGCCGGGTTCATCGCCCATGGTTATGGACATTACCAAACGGCCTTCCGCGTTTGCCGCTATTTCCCACGTACCCTCAGAGGTGGTTTCGCCATCACTTAAGGTAACAACGCCTTCCGCCTCAAAATTAAATTCAAAGCCCAACAGGCGGTCCAATTCCTCTCCTTGGTTCTTTACCTTTTTAATGACCCAGGAACACTCGGCCAATACGTTGCGCAGTCTTTCCAAACTTACCACACCATCCCCATCGTCATCTCCTTCATCATCAATATCATCACTGCAATCGTCCTTGGCATTTTCTATGATATTCGCCAATTCCGCATTGGTGTTCACCGTAACGGTCGTGCTGTCGGACAAGGTTAAGGATACCGGGAACTCTATGCTGATAAGATCATTATCATCCAATCCGGAAAAGAAACGTCTCAGTTCCATGTCGCTGTTCACGGCCACGTTGCCTGTCTGCTGATTGTTGATGTCGAACGTAAATAAGGTAAGTGGGTACACAAAGTCGATACATTTAATATGGTCATCGTCTTCATTATCGTCATCATCGCATTCCTTTACCAATTCACGGAAACCTTCCACTCCATTTATGGTGATTTCAGAAAAATCGCCCAGCGTAATGGTAATGGGGAATACTATTTCCAAAAGATCACTGGAAATTTGTTTTAAAGCTTCCCTTATTTGTCCCAGATCTTCCCTGGAGTTTAATGTAATCTCTATTCCGTTCAGGTTCACCGTATATGGGAACTGAATGGCAAAACACCTAGCACCATCCACAATATCATCAAAAGAACCGTCATTGGAGGAGGTCCTTTCTATAAGTTTAGCGGTAGAAGAACTGGCCACAATGGTCTGAGGTTCATTCGGCTGCGGTAATTCCTCAAACTCACTCTGACAGGAATTGAAAATCAATGTTACACCCAGTAGGCCAGTGAACATTAGCTGTTTAAATAAATTTTTCATAATGATTTGGATTTTATTTGTTCGTACAACCTTAAAACAACCAACTTTAAAAATACCCTACCCTCTTTTTTGATTTTTTTAAGATATATTTGAAAAAAAATCTTTGGACAAGGACAAAATGGACAATGTATGCGAAGAACAGGTGTTTAGTTCCCTATTCAGGGCTAACTCTAAAACGGTATTCAATTCCATTTATTATAAATTTGGCAATGAGGAAAAAGCCTATGACGCTGTACAGGAAGCATTTCTGAAATTATGGGAAAATTGCGCCAAGGTAAGTCCGGACAAAGCAAAATCCTTTGTATATACCGTGGCCAACAACCTATACCTTAATGTGCTGAAGGCCGAAAAGGTACGCTTGAAACATGCCGACAAAACCTTGGACACTTCCCATGAGTCTCCCGAATATCTTTTGGAACAAAAACAATATCAGGAAAAGTTGGAAGGGGCACTGAACCGGTTGCCCGAAAACCAGCGCACCACTTTTTTATTGAACAGGATCGACGGAAAAAAATATGCCGAGATCGCCGAGATGGAAGGCGTAAGTGTAAAAGCCGTTGAAAAACGGATGCATTTGGCCCTGAAGACGCTTCGGGAACAGATTGAAGGGATTTAGTTTAAGGTTTAAGGTTTAAGGTAAAATTAAAAAGTTCCTGTCTTAGGTCAAAAAAAATAAAGAATAAAAATGTGCTGATTATACTTGAACTTCTTTTTTAACCTTTAGACATTAGACTTTCAACTTTGGACTTATAAAATTCAAATTCAAAAAACAAATTCAAACTCAAAAAAACCGGAAACCGGGAACCGGGAACTTTCAACTACTGGCTTTTGAACTGGAAAAACGGATATCGGGTTTTGAAACGTTGGACTTTGAACCTTGAACTTTAAACCAACTGTGGGCGTGCAAACGACAACATAAAGACGGGAAATGACTTTTGAACAATTTAAAAACCAGCTTGACAAGGCAACAACGGAAGAAGTTGTTAAGGCCACCTATGCCACATATTTCAAAATAAAATACAACACTTCGCATCATCACGACCTTTATACACCACAGGTATTTTTTGAGTTTAAGGCAGATAAGAACTTTCACAACCTCAAAGCACTTGCTACAATTCTTGCACAATCGCTTTACTACATCAGGCGACTGAAATACGTTGAAGTTGAAAAGGCAATTCCGTTTTTCATCTGTCTTGCCGACAAGAACGAAGCAACAATAACGGAAACCCGTAAATGGTCCACTTATTACACAAACGACAGCTACGATTGGGAACGACCTGCAAGCAAGCCCGACCCAAAACTAATTGACCACTTAGTTAAAGAACCCGAAACAAGTAAAATTCACGTTTACTCCGTTACCAAAAAACAGGAGCAAGAAGCGTTCAAGAAAAACCTTGACAACGCTTTGCATCCGCAAATGATTATGGACTTTGGCGACAAGAAAGTAATCAACGAAGAAAACTTTGAAGCCGTTTTTGACCACTGGAAAAGCGTAATTGGACCTTACATAGTAAACGGCTACAAGCCGTCTTTTTATTTCCTTGCCAACATTCAGCGTGACAAAGTAATCATTGACAAAGATAACAGCCGTGTAGTTTTCACCTTTGAAGACAAGAACTCAAAAACACAAAAAGTCCTGATGAAGGACTACGATTATTTTTGGAGTGTTTACGACTATGTAGAAAATGCAGAAACCATCAACGGTATTCACGCCAAACTTGACCGACTAACAGACGAAAGCCAAAGAAGATTTGAAGGCGAGTTTTACACGCCTTTGCGTTTCGGACAAAAAGCAGTTCACTACTTAAACGAAGTGCTTGGAAAAAATTGGTTCAAATCGGGCAAGTATAGAATTTGGGATATGGCTGCCGGAACCGGCAACCTTGAATATCACTTGCCCGCAGAAGCATACAAATACTTGTATATGTCCACACTTCACGGAAGCGAAGCCGACCATTTGAACAAAGTATTTCCAAACGCAACTTGTTTTCAATACGACTATCTCAATGACGATGTGGAATATGTTTTCAATAAAGACCTTTTACCATTTACACCAAATTGGAAACTGCCAAAAAAATTGAGAGATGAGTTGGCCGACCCAACCATTACTTGGATTGTTTACATCAATCCACCATTTGCAACTGCACAAGATGCCAAACAAAAAGAGTCAAAGACAGGTGTAAGCAAAACTAAGGTTGAACTTGCAATGGACAAGGCAAAGACCGGACATGCTAAACGAGAGTTATTGGTGCAATTTATGTTTCGTATCGTTCACGAACTTCCCAAAAATACCTATTTGGGAATGTTCTCAAAGCTATACTTAAATGCTCCCGACAGTATAGAATATAGAGATAAATACCTTAATTGCAAGTATGAAAAAGGATTTGTGTTTTATTCAAGAAATTTTCACGGCGTAACCGGAAAATATCCTATTAGTTTTTTGATTTGGAACTTATCAAAACCAAGTCAAACAAAAACAGTTGAAATTGACATAGCAAACGAAGATGCTCAAACCATTGGCGTTAAACATTTACAGCTAATTGAAAAGAAAGACGTTTTGAATAATTGGTTTAAAAGACCCCAAAACTCTAACGACTATATTTTACCGCCATTGAGTAACGGTATCACTGTAAAAAATGACAACACCGACACAAGACACAGAGCAAGACCGGATTTTCTGGCATCTATTTGTAGCAAAGGAAATGATTTTCAAAACGCCAAGTATGTAACAATTTTATCATCCCCAAGTGTGAGTGCAGGAGCATTTACAGTAATAAAAGACAACTTTGAAAAAGCATTGACACTTCACGCAGTAAGAAAAATTCCGAAACAAACTTGGCTCAATGACAGAAACCAATTTTTAATTCCGCATACCGAGCCGACAAAAGAGTTTTTAAACGACTGTGTTGTTTGGAGTTTGTTTGCTTCATCAAACGAAACGACAGCATTAAAAAATGTTTCGTATTTGGGTAGCACTTACCAAATCAAAAACAACTTCTACCCTTTCCGACTGGAAGAAATCAAGCATTGGGAAATTAAAGACCCCGATTTTAGACAACAACTAACAAAGGATGAAAACAGATTTGTTGCTGACTGGCTTTCAAAAAAAGACTTGTCGGACGAAGCGAAAGAAGTAATTGAAAAAGCAAAAGCAGTTTACAAAATCTTCTATGCAAACCTCAACCTTATGGCAACAAACAAATGGAAAATTGACACTTGGGACGCAGGTTGGTATCAAGTTAGGCGTTGCTTGGCGGAACACAACTTGGCGACAGACGAAATAAAACAATTGAGCAAGGCAAACGAACAACTTGCAAACAAGATTTTACCACAAATAGAAACGTTCGGGTTCTTGGACAAAGACGAAGTGTATGACGAAATATAGAAATGCACCGTAATAGCGATGGGGCAAACAAAAAACTAGGTGCTAGGTGCTAGATGTGGAATATTAGATGTGAGATTTGAGATATCAGATTTAAGATGTGGGTTTTTAAACTTTGAACCTTTTAAACCTTGAACAAGAAACTTTGGACTCATAAAATTCAGAAAACCGGAAACTTTCAACTTTCAACTTTCAACTTTAGACTTTAGACTTTAGACTTTAGACTTTTGAGAAGTAGGGTTTTTTTAACTATAGTTGTTATACGAATATAAAACTTGGGATTATGCAAGAAAATTACTTAGCCAAGTGGCTCAATAACGAACTTTCGGACGAGGAGCTTGCCACTTTCCGGAAAACCGAAGCGTATGCTGCCTACCAGAAACTCATTGAGGCATCCAAAGGATTGAAAGGCCCCGATTTTGATGTGGAACGGGCACTTGTTGCCTTGAATGAAAGGAAAGGAAAGGGGAAAGATGTAAAGGTAATACCACTGAGCCCCATGAAACGGTTTATGCGGGTTGCCGCGGCCATAGCTCTTCTTTTGGCGGGGTCTTACTTCTATTTTACCACGCTGGATGAAACCATTACCACCCAATATGCGGAAAGAAAGGAAGTGGTACTGCCCGATGCCTCTGAAATAATCCTTAATGCCGACTCTAAAATTTCGTACAACGAGAAAAAGTGGGATAAAAAACGGAACATTTCCCTGGAGGGCGAGGCCTTTTTTAAAGTGGCCAAGGGCAAACGCTTTACCGTGGCCACCAAAGATGGACTGGTGGCCGTTCTGGGCACCCAGTTTAATGTGGAGAACAGAAACGGTTTTTTTGAGGTTACTTGTTACGAAGGCCTGGTTAGCGTTACCTATAAAAACAAGGAAACCAAATTACCCGCAGGGACTTCCTTTTTGGCCATCAATGGCACCCTACAGGAAACTGGGGACGATAAGGTGTCCAGTCCGTCATGGATCAACTCCGAAAGTTCTTTTAAAAGTATTCCGTTGCGTTTTGTTCTGGCCGAATTCCAAAGACAGTTCAACATTACCGTTGAAACCCAAAATATAGATAACGATCAATTATTTACAGGTACTTTCAGCAACACAAATATAGATTTGGCGTTACAGAGTATAAGTGTTCCTTCTCAGCTACAATTTAAATTAGAGGGGAATAAAGTGCTGTTCTATGCCCAAAACGTACCGTAAATATAGTGGTCTCGTTTTCTGTCTCTTGATATTACTTGTCCCATGCCCGGGCAAGGCCCAGGAGCATGTTCCCGTTCACATGGAGCTTATTTCGCTTATCCAGAAATTGGAAAGGGATTTTGGCATTAAGTTTTCTTATGTGGACGAGGATCTACGATCAATACGGATCTCTGTTCCCAACAGTAGCGATATGGGGGAATTCTTGTCTGCCATTGAAAACCAGTCCCAACTGAAAATAAAAAAACTAAACGATCGGTACTACACACTATCCAAAAGTGCCACCGTGGACGTTTGTGCCCTGGTACTCGATAATTTTGAGAACAATACCATTATCGGTGCCACGGTTGAAGTGCTTGGCAGCAACATTGCGACCATTACAGATCTGGACGGGCAATTTTCGCTTAAAAATATTCCAAGAAAAGCCATAGTGCGTATTCGGTTTTTGGGCTACAAAGTAAAATACGTTAGTGCTGAAACTTTGGTAAACCACCAGCCCTGCACCCCCATTGTCCTGGCACAGAACTACCAACAATTGGACGAGGTGGTGGTCTATAAATTCCTTACCACCGGACTGGTGAAAAAACAGGATGCCAGTATTGAATTGAATACCCCACAATTTGGCATTCTCCCGGGATTGATAGAACCCGATGTACTACAGACCGTACAGGCATTGCCCGGCATAAAAAGCATTGATGAAACGGTTTCGGACATCAACGTGCGCGGTGGCACCAACGACCAGAACCTTATTCTTTGGGACGGAATTAAAATGTACCAATCCGGACACTTTTTTGGCCTTATCTCCGCCTTTAACCCGTACCTGACCGATAAGGTGAACATCGTTAAAAATGGTACAAGTGCCCAATACGGCGATGGGGTAAGCAGCGTCATCAGTATGGGAACTAAAAACACGATAACGAACAGGTTCTTTGGCGGGGCCGGATTTAATTTGATCAGTGGCGATGTCTTTGGCCAGGTGCCCTTGACCCAAAACTTAGCGCTCCAATTTTCTGCGCGACGCTCTATAAACGATTTTTTAAATACCCCTACGTACAACCGCTTTTTTGACCGTGCCTTCCAGGACAGCGAGATTGCGGAAGATAACAATCCTTCTCCCGATATACGAAGGAATGAGGATTTTTACTTTTATGATTTTACGGGGAAAATCCTATATGACCTTACTGAAGACCATAAAATTAGATTGAGCTTCATTAATATAAACAATCGGTTGGATTATGAGGAGACCAATGCGGATAATAGCGGGAGCACCCAAAGCGGGCTTGTACAGGAAAACCTTTCCTTTGGCGGAACTCTCGAAAGCCATTGGTCCAATGATTTTTCTACCCGGGTGAATATGTATTACACGCACTATAATTTAGATGCCCAAAATAATTTGCAAAACGTGCAACAGCTTTTTCAGAACAATGAAATACTGGAAACGGCCATCAAATTAAGCACCGACTATAAATTGGCAAACACCTTGAATTGGATGAATGGCTACCAATTGAACGAAGTGGGCATCACCAATTTTACCAATGTTACCCGGCCTCCTTTCAACAGCAATATTAAAGGGGTAATACGGACCCATGCCCTGTTTTCGGAGATAGCCTATGAATCGCCCAATAAAAAATTACTGGCCAGGGCAGGCGCACGCATCAACTACATTGAAAACAGAAATACGTTCACGGAGGTTATCGTTGAGCCCAGGCTTAACCTAAATTACAGATTGGCCGAAAACCTGTACGCGGAAATTTTAGGGGAGTTTAAAAACCAGACCACCAACCAGATCATCGATCTAAAACAGAACTTTTTGGGCATTGAAAAAAGGCGATGGATATTGTCTGACGGGGAAACCCTGCCCATTACCAAAAGTAAGCAGGCTTCCCTTGGCGTGAATTACGACAAAAAAGACCTGTATGTGGGCCTTGAGAGCTTTTATAAATATGTGAACGGCATAAGCACCGCAACACAGGGGTTCCAGAACGAAGACCAGTTCAATGGGGAAATTGGCAGCTACGAGGTAAAGGGACTGGAGTTTCTGATCAATAGAAAAACGGCTAAAATGAGTACCTGGTTCAGTTATGCCTACAACATAAATACGTACAACTTCAACGATATAACGCCTAACCATTTCCCCAATAATTTGGATATACGGCATACCCTTACTTTTGCCAGCACCTATACCTACGCCAAAATAAAATTGGGCTTGGGTATAAATTACAGGACAGGAAAGCCCTTTACAAAACCCCAAGAGGGCGACAATGCCATAAATACCAGTAATTTTCCGAACACCATAAATTTTGCTGGACCCAACAGCAGTCGCATTGCGGATTACCTTAGGCTAGATGCCTCCGCCGTGTACAACTTTAACATTACCACGGGAATAAAAGCTACGGTGGGGGCGTCCGTGCTCAATGTGCTGGATCGAAAAAATATCCTGAACACGTTTTTCAGGCTCAATGATAACAACCAAATAGAAACCGTACAGAACGTTTCCTTGGGCATAACGCCCAATGCCAGTTTTAGGGTCAGCTTTTAAAAAGAACCCTTCCCGAAGTGTGTGGATTGAACTCAAAATTTGTACCTTCGGATAAAGAACCATGCTTTTTTTAAAAACTTCAAAATACCCAAAAAAAACATCACCAATAAAAAATGCCGTGAAACCATTTGTACTATCTAGGCCATTTGTTGCGGCCTGTTTCTTAGTCTCAATCTGTTCCTTGCTTTTAAATTGTAAAACCCAAAAGAAGGAAATTGGCCCCAACACAGTTTCCGAAAACTGGGGGCATCTTGGCCCGGGTGGTGGGGGCTCCACCTTTATTCCAACTTTTTCGTATCGGGATCCAGACCGTTTTATGGTTAATTGCGATATGAGCGGTTCCTATCTTACAAAAGACGGGGGCACTACTTTTAAGCAAAAGAATTTTATGGGCGGTGCCACCTGTTATGCATACGACCCCAATGATGCTGACATAATTTATGCCGCTTCCTCATTCCTGCACAAGTCAGTGGACGGAGGTGGAACTTGGGAACTTATTTTTCCCAAAAAGGATGAGATAATTAGTCAAATGTATATAGGCGACCATGCGGATTTTGAAGTAAAAACCATAGAGACCTCCTTGTATGCAAACGAAGTGGCGAAGATAAATTCCATCAAAGTAGATCCCATAGGACGGGGAACGCTGTATTTTGCCATGGCCAATTTTTTCTTTTATACGTTTGATGGAGGCGAAACCTGGAACAGGGAAGATCTCCGCCATACCATAGACAACATATACACCAATGGAACAAGTGCAAAAAATGAAGTATATATTTTTTCCCCGGAGATTGTCTTTATTTTCGACAAAACATCAAAATCGTTTACCCAAAGAGCTGTCCCCAAGGCAATGTCCCCCGCGATTTCCTTTTCCGCGGGCAACTTAAAAAATTCAACCAACACTGTTTTTTATGCACTGCACCATGATGCAGCGAAGAAAAATCCCTACGAATTTGTACATAGTGCCGTATGGACATCCGTGGACTTTGGAATTAATTGGAAGCAAATGGAGGACGCCGTGATCACCAACGGGAAAACCGGTACCAAACCAAGTTTCAGTATGGTTTCCTGCGCAGAAAATGATGCGTCCAACGCCTACGTGGTGACCAATAATTACGAAGAAAAAAATGAATTCGGAACTTTGGTGAAATGGTACGGAGCCTTAAAAACAGGCGATTCCGGTACAACCTGGAACTGGGTATGGAAGGGCGGTGGCGGCTCTGGCCAATATCGTGTACAAGATGCCCATGACGTGGCAAATTTAAAGGACAGTTGGGTAAAAAAAGCATTTGGCAATGAGTTTATACAGTTGTTGGATGTGGGCGTCTCACCGCAAAATGGGAATACGGCCGTGGTTACGGATTGGTATCGAACCATGAAAACAATGGATGGCGGCAACACTTGGAATGAAATCTACAGCAAACAACATACCGATGACACATTTACCAGCCGCGGCATGGATGTTACCACCTCGTATGGCGTACATTTTGACCCGTTTGATAAGAACCATATCGGGATCAGTTATACGGATATAGGATACCACCGGTCGCTCAACGGCGGGGAAAGTTGGAGCCGAGCCACAACCGGTGTGCCAAATGATTGGACCAACACTTGTTATTGGGTGGTTTTTGACCCTTCAATAAAAAATAAAATGTGGTCTGCTTGGTCGGGAATACATGATTTTCCCAGAGGCAAGATGACCCGTAGCCCCAATTGGAAAAAAAGCGACATTGCAAAGGGCGGCGTGTGCGTTTCGTTGGACGGCGGCAAAACATGGGCACCGACTATTGACGGTATGGGAGATGATTCGCCCACTACATCCATTATCATTGACCCAAAATCAACCGCAAACAACCGTACCCTGTATGCCAGCGTATATGGCAAAGGTGTTTTTAAATCCATTGATGATGGTAAAACCTGGCACTTAAAAAATAATGGTATAGGTGCAAATACAAGCGCATTTGAATTAACGATGGCAAATAATGGGGTCTTATTTCTCACCATTAGCCCAACACCAATGCATAAAGATGGAAAAAAGGGGTCGGAATTTTATTCCGGTGCAGTATATAGATCTACGGACGGTGCAGAAACCTGGATACTGCTTAATGTAAACAATGGCCTATTATTTCCCAACGGCATTGCCATTGACCCGGACAACCCAGACAGAATATATCTAGGTTGTTGGGCCAGTATTGGTTTGGCGGATTTGGTGGGGAGCGATGTGGCCCGGTCCGTTGGTGGGGATAAGCTGCTTGATATGCCCGGAGGAATTTTTATGTCGGAAGACGGGGGAGACTCATGGAAATCCATTTTTGATGAAAAACAGTATGTGTACGATGTTACCGTTGACCCATACCGACCGGGAAGATTATATTGCAACACGTTTAACCAAACTGCCTATCTCAGCGATGATTATGGAAAAACATGGGGGGAAATCAAAGATTACGATTTTCGTTGGGGACACCGGGTCATTGTAGATGAAAATGACCACGAAAAAGTGTACATGACAACATTTGGTTCCAGTGTTTGGCATGGCATCCCAAAGTTAGGGACAAGCACTGAATAGAATAATGGCTTACTTTATTGAAGATTGCTTGGCAGCCTTTTATTACATCCGTTCAGGAACCACTATGCCCAATAGCGCGAAAGCCGATTGAACAACCTCTCCCACTTTTTGGGAAAGCTGTACTCTAAAGATCCGCCTCCTTGCATCAGATTCCCCCAAAATAGATACTTGCTGATAGAATGAATTGAATTCCTTGACCAGATCATACGTATAATTGGCTATAAGGGCCGGACTTAAATTTTCTGCGGCAAGCTGAATCGTCTCCGGGAATAATTGAATTTGTTTAATAAGTTCTTTTTCCTTGGGATGGAGCCCTTCCGAAGTATTTTCTTCGACAACGTCCTGCGGTTCTTGTTCTTTGGCCTTTCTGAGAATAGATTGGATCCGGGCATAGGTATATTGGATAAAAGGCCCCGTATTTCCTTGAAAATCAACTGATTCTTCAGGATCGAACAAAATGCGTTTTTTGGGATCTACTTTTAGGATATAATACTTTAAAGCCCCGAGACCGATGATGCGGTACAGCTCCTGTTTTTCTGTCTCAGAATAACCTTCCAGCTTTCCAAGTTCCTCAGCTATTTTAGCGGCTTCCTGTGTCATATCGGCCATTAAATCATCGGCATCTACTACAGTGCCTTCCCGACTCTTCATTTTACCACTGGGCAAATCAACCATCCCATAACTAAGATGGTGCAATTTTTCCGCCCAAGAAAAACCCAATTTTTTCAATATCAGGAACAACACTTTAAAGTGATAATCCTGTTCGTTGCCCACGGTATATACCATTCCGCCTATATCAGGGTAATCTGTTGCCCTTTGTATGGCCGTGCCAATATCCTGCGTCATGTAAACCGCCGTACCATCGGACCGAAGTACTATTTTGCGATCCAGACCCTCATCCGTAAGATCAATCCAAACCGAGCCATCGGGGTCTTTTTCGAAAATTCCTTTTTCAAGACCTAATTGAACCACATCTTTCCCCAAAAGGTAAGTATCACTTTCGTAGTACAATTTGTCAAAATCCACGCCCAAATTTTTGTAGGTTACCTCAAAACCATCATACACCCAGCCATTCATGGTTTTCCAAAGAGTTACCACTTCCGCATCACCGGCCTCCCATTTTAAAAGCATTTTTTGCGCTTCCTGTAAAATTGAGGCTTCTTTTTCTGCGATTTCTTTGGACGTACCATTGGCTACCAATGCGGCTATTTCTTCTTTATAGGCCTTGTCGAATGCCACATAATAATTCCCCACCAATTTATCTCCCTTAAGCCCAGTACTTTCGGGAGTTTCTCCATTGCCAAAATGTTGCCAAGCTACCATACTTTTGCAAATATGAATACCTCTATCATTGATGATTTGTGCTTTATAGACTTTCTTACCGGAGGCCTTTAAAATTTCGGCTACCGAATAACCCAACAGATTATTCCTTATATGTCCCAAGTGCAACGGTTTATTGGTGTTGGGTGATGAATACTCTACCAATACCGCATCTTTTGCTTCACTTTTTACATAACCAAAATAGGGCATGTCTTTTATCCGATTAAAAAAATCAATGTAATATGCATCGCTTATCACAAGGTTTAAAAAGCCTTTTACCACATTAAATCGGGTTACCTCAGCCATATTCTTTTCCAGAAAAACACCAATCTTCTTTCCTATTTCCTCCGGATTGCCCTTTACAAAACGGAGCATGGGAAAAACAACCACCGTGATATCCCCCTCAAAATCCTTTCTCGTGGGTTGAAATTCAATATCGGGCAACGACACACCAAAAATGGCAGCCACAGCCTGCTGTGTCTTGGAAGTTAAAATTTCCTGTAGTTCCATATTTTGCTCAATAATAAGGGTGCAAAACTACACAATTTTATCCTTTTATAAGGTTGCCTTCCCCAAAACCCGTCTGTTTTCATTAACTTTATGGAAAAACGCTAATTGAATAGAAAATGCTAGTAAACGTATCCTACAACAATAAGAAAATTACGCATAAAGTTGATGCCGAGGTGGGCAAACCCTTCACACTGAAAGAACGCTTTTTAATGGAGGGCATTGGCTCTCCCAAAATGTTCATCACAGAGACCAGTGCCGAGATACGGAATCTATTGATTTTGGATCATAACCTAGATAGTTGCAATATTGAAATACGCCCCAAAGGAATTATAATACGATTTCGATCCTTACTGGAAACCTTTGCCTTGGTCATCCCATACTATAAGCTTACCATCTATAAGGGTGATATTGGAATCTATTCCGTTTATAAGGATCATCATTTCATAAAGGTAAAAGCCGATACCAAGGCCGGCCATAAATACTTCAGAAAGGTTTTGGATTATAAGGCAGATAATGCGCCAGCATCAATCGAAGATCTTTTATGACCATCTTACTCACCGGTGCCAACGGTTACATTGGTATGCGCCTGCTCCCTCAACTTCTTGAAATGGGCCATAACGTAATTTGTACCGTTCGCGATGAAAAAAGACTCTCAGTCGACGAGGAAACGAAAAAGAAAATTACGATTGTAGAGCTCGATTTACTGGATACGTATGTACCCGGTCGGATTCCAAAAGAAATAGACATAGCCTTCTACTTGGTACACTCTATGGCTTCCTCTACATTGGATTTTGATGAAAAAGAAGCTGTATCTGCTCTTAATTTTAACAAATATATGGCGGAAACCACCGTAGACCAGGTAATCTATTTAAGTGGTATTGTTAATGATAAAAGTTTGTCCAAACACCTCGCTTCCCGCAAAAATGTAGAAGATATTCTATATCAAGGAAATTATAATCTAACCGTGCTTCGTGCCGGTATTATAGTGGGTTCCGGAAGTTCTTCCTTTGAAATTATACGGGATTTATGCGAAAAATTACCTGTAATGATTACCCCAAAATGGGTGTTAACCAAAACCCAACCCATTGCCATACGTGATATCTTACGCTTTTTAACAGGCGTTATCGCTAATAAAAAAACCTATAACAATTCCTTTGATATTGGCGGGGCGAATGTGCTAACCTATAAAGAAATGCTGCAGCAATATGCAAAAGCAAGGGGTTTTAAAAACTGGATTTTTACGGTGCCTGTGATGACTCCTAAATTGTCGTCATATTGGTTATATTTTGTAACCTCAACCTCCTATAAGTTAGCTATTAATTTGGTAGACAGCATGAAAATGGAAGTGGTTGCCAAAGACCAAAGACTTCAAGATTTATTGGGTATAAAAACGCATTCCTATACCCAAGCCATTGAAATGGCTTTTTTAAAAATTGAGCAGAATTTGGTGGTTAGCAGCTGGAAAGACAGTATGGTAAGTGGACAAATGCAAAAGGATCTACAAAGGTATATTCAGGTTCCAAAATATGGAGTACTCAAGGATGAGAAAAAAATGTATATAGAAGATAGCGAGCGTGTGTTACAAAATGTTTGGAAAATAGGTGGTGACAATGGCTGGTATTATGGTAATTGGTTATGGAAAATCAGAGGATTTCTCGATAAAATTTTTGGAGGAGTAGGTTTGCGCAGAGGTCGAACTCATCCCGACAAAATTTATGCAGGAGATGCTCTCGATTTCTGGCGTGTACTTTTGGCGGATAAGGAAGATAAACGCTTATTATTATTTGCAGAAATGCGACTACCTGGTGAAGCCTGGCTAGAATTTAGGATCGATGAAAATAACGTGCTACATCAAACAGCTACCTTTAGACCCAGAGGGCTTAAAGGCAGGCTTTATTGGTACAGCATAGTTCCTTTTCATTATTTTATTTTTGGAGGTATGATAAGAAATATTGCTAATTATTAAACTATGGTTAAAACTCCGCTTGCCACGGCCATCGGTCATCTTGCTATGCCTTACGTCCCTGACTTTTGAGCTGCCCATGAAATGGCCCTTACGGTAAGGAGTTCCAAAAGATTGCCCACTGCGAGGAAAAGGGGGATAGAGTAAAACCATTTTTCATTTATCCTTGCTACCTTTAACAAAATTCTAGTTTGGTCACATTGGGAACAGGTTTGCTCACATCCATAAAAAAAAATCTGCTTCTGTACATCTCTATTGGGTTTATCTTCCTGTTTTCCATGGTCGTTTTTTTTGCTACCGAAGCCAGTTATCAAGTGATCGAATCAACCTCGCTGTGGGTACGGAATTATTTCGGTTATTTTTACCTGTATTTGGGCCTTGGCTGTGTTGTTCTCCTGCTCTTTATCGCATTTTCCCCATTGGGGATCCTAAAATTGGGAAAACCGGGGCAGGCACCCGAACATTCTCTATGGGCATGGACATCCATGTTGTACAGTGCAGGAATGGGTGCGGGCATTTTATTGCGGGCCGTTCAGGAACCCGTGTATATGCAACAAAACACGCCTTACACATCAAACCTGACCCCGGAAATCCTTGCGCTGGAGTTTACCTTTTACCAATGGGGCCTTACGGCTTGGGCCTTTTATGCGCTTTTTGCAATGGTCATGGCCTATGCGCTTTTCGTACACAAAAAAAAAGCTCGGATAAGTGCCGCTGTTGAAAGTGCCGTGCCCCAAAAATGGGCCCGAAAAGGAATTGATGTAATGACCGTCATCACTACCGTTTTTGGGCTCATTGCCGCCATCGGATTGGGAACTACCCAAATAAATGGTGGGTTGAACCACTTGTTTCCCGGCAATTTTACATTGGGAACTACATTACTATTGGCTATATTGATCTCTACTATTGCATTCGTTTCCGCATGGCAGGGTTTGAATAAAGGAATAAAGGTAATTTCCAAATTTAATATCCTCCTTACTTTAGCCCTTTTGCTCTTTGTCTTTTTTATGGGGGATACCATGGATATCCTCAGCAATTTTGGCAAGGCCACAATGTATTATTTAATCGATTTTATCCCGATGAGCCTCGCCTGGGGAACTTATGACCCCGGAATAGACTTTCTGACGGACTGGACCTTTTACTACTGGGCATTTTGGCTGGCCTGGGCACCTTTTACGGGCATTTTTATTGCCAGGATATCCAAAGGGCGAACACTTCGCCAGCTATTGTTGGGAGTGCTGATCATTCCTTCGCTGGGCACTTTTTTTTGGTTCGCCGTATTCGGCACTTCCGCCTTTCAATTGATCGAGGGTTGGGGAGGTTACAACAACGAACTTGGAAATGTGTTTTCCTCCATTTTTGTTTTTTTTGAAAATTATCCCCTAGCTGCCCTCCTTAATTTCACAACATTGTTGCTTTTGGTAAGTTTCTTGGTGACCTCGGTAGATTCGGCGGTATTCGTGCTGAGCATGTTTACGGATAAGGGGAAGAAGAACCCCAGTAAAAAACACCGTTTGATCTGGTCCGTTTTTATTTTATTGGCCACCATGGCACTGCTTGT
The DNA here is from genome assembly GCA_041749595.1 of Flavobacteriaceae bacterium. GTDB lineage: Bacteria > Bacteroidota > Bacteroidia > Flavobacteriales > Flavobacteriaceae > Aurantibrevibacter. The sequence goes on from JBGTBA010000075.1 coordinate 20,091, forward strand.
TCTGGGCAACGTCAAGCCTGATATCGATGTATTGACCGCCATTCAAAAACTATTGATCATCACCTCTTTGCCCTTTGCCTTTTTTATGGTCATCATGGCCTTTACTTTTATAAAGGAGGTCTTTAAAAAATAAACATTCCGGTATTTTGCATTTTCAATAGGTTGTGCACGGCCAAATCATTTCAGGTACTTCTCAATAAACCCCTCTTTATAGGCCCTGCCGATCGGAACCATGGTGTCCTTGTTCAAAAAAATGCTATTGCCCGAAATCCTTATGATTTTTGAAGCATTTACAACATACGACTTATGGATCTGAGCGAATCGGTTCCCTCCCAAGGTATGCAACCAATGCCTAAGCGAATACGTGGTAAGGTGCTTTTTGTCAACCGTAAAAATTTCTGTATAATCCGCTTTGGATTTTATATATAGGATGTCCGGAACAGCGATCTTGATGAGGTCAAAACCAGATTTTATGAACACCACATCCCGTAGTTGATGGTGTTCGGGCAATGCCTCTTCAAAATGTTGTTCTATTTTCCATACTGGTATTTTGGATACCGCTTTTACAAAACGTTCAAACGAAAAAGGTTTTAAAAGGTAGTCCACCACATTATACTCATAGCTTTCCAACGCATAGTCGGAAAAGGCAGTGGTCAATATTATATGCGGTCTATGGGGCAATGCCTTTAAAAAATCGATGCCTGAAATTTTTGGTAGATGGATGTCCAGGAACATAAGATCAACAGGTTCTATTTTAAGAAAGTCCATGGCTTGCAGCGCATCGGGAAAAATGGCCTTTAGTTCCATGTTTTCCATATCCCCGATATATTTTTGCAATAACCGCTGAGCGGGCGGTTGATCTTCAATGATTATACAACGTATCATTTAGCCAAGTTTTTTAATTGCATTTTCAACTTTACAATATACAAGTTATGGGATTCCTGCACGTAGAGTTTATGATGATCGGGGTACAATAGTTCCAATCGTTTCTTAACATTCCGCATTCCTATTCCGTTGGAGAGATTATCGGTATTTGTAATTCGCCGAAATGAATTTCTGCACTCAAAATGTAATTCACCTTTATCGGTAACATTTATTGCTATATCTATAAAAATATCCTTCGATTGGCTTGCCGTACTGTGCTTAAAGGCATTTTCAATGAATACCATTAGAATCAGTGGCGCAATTTGATACCCTGATTCCGTGCCATTGGCACTGAAACCAACAGTTCCACGATTCTCTATCTGCAGCTCGTTAAGCCTTGTGAAATTCCTTAAATGTTCCGCTTCTTTGGATAATGATACAAAATCTTCCCTACAATCATAGAGCATGTAACGGAGTACTGAGGAAAGTTCCAAAATAATAGATGGTGTTTTTGGGGAATTTTCAATTGCATACGAATATAGGTTGTTGAGGTTGTTGAACAAAAAATGCGGATTTATCTGCATTTTTAAAAACTGAAGTTCGCTTTCCTTTACGGATGCCCGAAGCTCCTCTACCTCGAGCTGCTTTTTTGATAGGTCCCAAGCAAATTTAAACCCGCTGAGTATCGTGATTATCGGTAAGGTTTTCAAAAGACTGTAAAACAGTCCAGAGTACCGTCTGCCCCTAGTTGTTGGAAAATAGATCTTTTCCAAAACAAATTCCTCGACCAAAATAACTGCGGCCAAGACCAAAATTATTGAAAAGGCAAAGCAGAGATACTTCTTTTTGTAATAAAAGTGGGGCAACAGTATGTGATTGATCAATAATGCCCCAAAAGCATAATTGATAAAAAAAACAAATTTATACATATGCATCCCCACCTGATGCCTATCGAAGGAGAAGAAAATAAACAGCAGCACATGTAAAAGGAGCTGAAAGAATATTTCTTTAGAATTGTTGCTAAGTTGCCTATAAATATGTTGCATGATCCAAAAATAGGGTTTTATCACGACTAGGGCATGGCATTTCCGCCATCTACGGAATTGATGCCATGAACAACATTTCCGCCCATGTATGTCGTTCATGATACTACTAATGTCGTTTAAAGAATTTAATTCGATACCATTCAATAAAAAAATCAAATTTGTGCACGGTCATGTAATTGCATCAATTACATGACCTGTATATCCGTAACCACTGGCAACGACTTTATATTGAGTAACAGCAAAATCAATTCCATTCTAACTATTGTTTAACCCAATTACATTCAAAATCATGAAAAAAGTAAAAATTTCCGCACTATTATTGTTCTCTTCCGCATTTGCCATTGCCCAATGGACTATGGACAAGGGACATTCAAAAGCTACCTTTATTGCCGGGCATCATGGAATTTCCGAAGTGGATGGCTATTTCAAGGTCATCGACGCCAAAATTACCTCATCCTCGGATGATTGGGCAGATGCGGTCTTTGAGTTCACCACTGAAACCGCCAGTATAAATACCGATTTGGAAATGCGCGACAATCACCTAAAGAGCGAGGATATGTTCAATGTAGAAAAATATCCGACCATGACCTTCAAAAGTACCTCATTGAACAAAGTTTCGGGAAACAAATATGTGATAAAGGGGGACCTGACCATAAAAGGCACCACAAAGCCAGTAGAATTGGATGCAACCATAAACGGTCCTGTGGCACATCCCAATCCGAACAACAAAAAACTACAGGCAGGTTTAAAGGCAACAGGTACCATTAAAAGAAGTGATTTTGCCATTGGCGGTAAACTTGCCACCATAATGGTAAGTGATGAAATAGAGGTGCGGTTTACCGGGGAATTTCAAAATTGATCATAGGCACGCCAAAACAGGGTGTTATAAAAATGAAAGAGACAACATTTTCCATAGTTGGAAGACTTTGGGAGATGTTTATTTTTAATTACCGCACAAAAGAGGATGGGGGAACTACATGGTCTGGCAGCGGCTGGATCAAGGGCTGCGGAAACCTATATGAGATTTATGCCCCCCGTAACGAAAAGGAATTGGAGTAACAAGGATGATACTGGTATCAGCTATAAGCTGCTCCTCTTATAATCCTAAAAATTAAGATTGACGTTGGATGTTGATAAAGGCCGTCCTATAATCCAATTTCATATCCGTTTTGGCAAAAAAACTTCGGCCATCATGCAACGGGCACTGCCCCCACCACAGGTCTCAATGGTTTCCAAAGAACTGTGAATGATTTCGCAATGCCTTTCTATTTGTTGTATTTGTTTGGTGTTTAAACTCTTAAAAGCCGCTGAACTCATTACCAAAAAGCGTTTATCACCTTTACCCAATACTTCGAGCATGTTTCCGGCGAAATGGTGCATTTGTTGCTCTGTAATCGCTATAATCTCTTTGCCATCTTGCTTTAAGTGGCCCACTGCATTTTTTCGTTCACTTTTATCGTCTATACAATCCAAACAGATAACGGAAAAAGTCTCTGCCAAACACATCATTACATTGGTATGGTATATGGGCAGTCGTTTTCCATCCACCGTTTGGTTAGCGGTAAAAATTATGGGCGTATATTCAAAATCCTCGCAAAATTCGATAAAAAGTTCTTCGTCTGCCCTAGCGGAAAGAGCACAATATGCTTTTTTATGTACCCTGTCCAACATAATGCTCCCCGTGCCTTCCAAAAAGAAACCTTCATCTTCTGCGGAAGTATAATCCACAATATTTTCGATCACAAATCCTTCTTCTTCAAGCCTGTCCAACACATCTTCCCTGCGTTCTTTTCTTCGGTTTTCCGCAAACATAGGATATAGGCCTACCGTACCATTTTCATGAAAGGATACCCAATTGTTCGGGAAAATGGAATCTGGCGTATCGGGCTCCAATGTATCCTCTACCACAATCACTTGGACCCCCTTCGCTCTTAAGGTATCGACAAAAACATCGAATTCTGCCTGTGCCTTTACATTGATGGCTTGATCCTTAAGATTGATCTCTTCCTGAAAATAATTGTTCACCGCTGTCTGTTCGTTCATTCGAAAGTTTACTGGACGGATCATTAAGATGGTATTTGTTATCTGCATGAAATATTGGGTTTATTGTACTTAGTGATCTATACGGTCACCAAAATTACATTTAAAATAAGTACTACTTACAAAAATGCTGCTCCCGCACTAAAGGCAAGGTACTACATCTAAGCAGCCCCTCCTGTTTTGCGATTTCGGCATAGGGAATTTCCTCTACGGTAAAGCCTTGTGCACGGAGCCAGTTGTTCAATCGGGTAAAATTGCGTTCGGAAACCACCACATCAGGAGAAATGGAAAAAATGTTACTGTACATCTGGTACATTTCTTCTTTGGTGATTTCAAAGATATTTTCAGCACCAAAATAATCGACCAACCACCGATATTCCTCCTCTATTAAAAATCCGTTTCTATGCAATATGGCCTTGTTTTTTCCTACCGGTTGAAAGCAACAATCCAAATGCAGGGCGTTTTCATTGGCAATGGTATTCGATTTTCGAAGCTCAAATGGCTTTACAATCTTATGCGGAAATAGATCGGTAATATATTGCACTGCTACCCTATTGGTCCTTGCCGTAATATAATCCGGATAATCCTCTCCGGAATAGGTGCCTATAAAAATATACTCTTTCCAAGGCATTACATCCCCGCCTTCTATATGTGCCGCCCGTGGCAATTGGATTATATTTTCGGATGGAATCTGGTCCAACACATGCCCAATGGCCTGAAATTCCTTTTCACGCTCGGGAAGAATGTTGGCCTTGATCAACTTATCCCCAATAACAAAAGCGATGTCCCTGGAAAAAATTTGGTTACAATCCTTTAATATTTTTGGCCGAAAAACCCGAACCCCATATTTCTCGAAAACAGCGGTAAATGTATCCATTTCCTTTACCATATCCTCTTCTGTAGGATAGGTCCCGGACAAAATATGCTGCAATGATTTTGGGTCATAGGCATGCTCAGGTTTCGGTATTGGGCCGCAACTTTTGGCAGTTCCCAAAACCACGGCCTTCAATGGCGAGGTTTCGTCATGGATATTTAATTGTAACATATCTTAGTTGGGCAAATATAGGGACCCTACATTAAAAGCTGAAAAACCGCCCCCTTCCATTGTTTCGAAAAAGGCAATGTTTATTATATATCCATAAAAGCCCTATCGTTCTTCTACGGGGACAAACGGCCTAAGGTTGGCTCCGGTGTATATTTGTCTTGGGCGTCCGATAGGCTCATTTTTAAGTCGCATTTCCCTCCATTGCGCTATCCATCCCGGAAGCCTTCCCATGGCGAACATTACGGTGAACATTTCTGTGGGGATACCCAAAGCCCTATAGATGATCCCTGAATAGAAATCGACATTGGGATATAACTTTCTATCTACGAAATAAGCATCTTCCAAAGCTTCTTTTGCCAGTCCCTTGGCAATATCCAAGATAGGGTCATCAATGCCCAGATCTGCAAGGACTTCATCTGCGGCCTTCTTTATGATCTTGGCCCTGGGGTCAAAGTTTTTGTACACCCTATGCCCAAAACCCATTAATCTAAAAGGATCATCCTTATCCTTGGCCTTGGCCATATACTTGGCCGTGTCGCCGCCATCTTTTTCAATGGCTTCCAGCATTTCCAAAACGGCTTGGTTGGCACCGCCGTGCAAAGGCCCCCATAGGGCAGAAATGCCAGCAGATAATGAAGCGAACAATCCTGCATGGGAAGAACCTACCATACGCACTGTAGAAGTGGAACAGTTTTGCTCATGATCTGCGTGAAGTATGAGGAGTTTATCCAATGCATCTATGACTATCCTATTTCTTTTGTATTCTTGGTTGGGTTTTTTAAACATCATCTTATGGATGTTCTCCACATAGCCCAAAGAATCGTCCCCATAATCCAGGGGCAGCCCTTTTCTTTTCCTCAACGTCCATGCTACCAAAACGGGAAACTTCGCCAATATGCGGACAATGGCCCAATACATATCCTTTTCTGATGAAACGTTCACTGATGAAGGATTGAAAGCGATCAGGGCACTGGTCAGTGAGGCCAAAACGCCCATGGGATGTGCCGATTTAGGGAAGCCATCCAATATTTTTTTCATTTCCTCATCCACGTGCGATTCCCCTTTAATGTCATTGTGGAATTTTTCCAATTGCCCCTTATTGGGCAACTCCCCAAAGATCAAAAGATAGGCTACTTCCAAAAAGTCGGCCTTTTCCGCCAAAGCTTCAATGGCATAACCGCGATACCTGAGTATCCCCTTTTCGCCATCTAAAAATGTTATAGCACTTTCGCAGGAACCCGTATTTTTATATCCCGGATCCAAGGTAATCATCCCTGTAGCGGCACGCAACGCTTTAATATCAATGGCAAGTTCTTCCTCGGAGCCTTTAATAACGGGAAACTCATATTTTTTACCTTCGTATTCTAAAATAGCCTTATCTGACATGTGTGTGTTTTTCTGATTATTATCCATTCAAGTAAATTTATGAAAAACGGTTTAGGTTAACAATCCCTTTGTTTTATTTGTCGTATTATTAACAGTACCCTTATTGTAAATTATGGATTTTACGGTTTGACATTTAGAACGTAGAGGTACTTGTAATATTCATCTATCGATTTTTCCCAAGTGAACCTCATTTTTTTTGCGTTGGCCTGTATTTTTTTCCAGGTTGGCCTGTCTTTCCCAAAAACCTCTAGGACCTCACTAAAAGAGGCCACCATGTTCTTTATTTTTTCGTCATACGTCTTTCCATCAAAACTAAATCCGGTCTTCATATGCTGTACGGTGTCTTTTAATCCGCCCGTATGGTGCACTAGACATGGATTGCCATTGCGCATGGCCAGCATTTGGCTTATCCCACAGGGTTCAAACAGACTTGGCATAAAATACAGATCGGATTCCAAATATATGGAATCTATCACGTCTTCCGATTGCCCATTGATAAAGATAAAGTTTTTGTGCGCATAACTTATTTCCCTGAAGAGTTTCTCATACTCGGGATCTCCGGTACCCAGTACCATGAAAATACCTTTGGCTTTTTCCAATCTCCTTAATATGGCCAGCAAGGCATCTGGCGAGCGTTTAAAAAAATAAAATTTCTGTTCCGTGAGCCGGGCCACACTGGAGCAAATAAAACTTGGTGGCTCGGTAAGCAATTTTACGACCTTTTCACCTGTGTGAGCCAAAAAATCGGCTTTGTATTTTTTTGATTCCTCTTGGAGCCATTCAAAAATTGCTTTGATGATATTCCGGTGGATATTATTTTTTTCTGCAACCCTTATATTGTTATAGTTGCATCCGTTGAGTATCCCAAACAGCCTGCCTTCGTTATCGGCCTGTTGGAGATCGCGTTCCAGACTCTCACCTCCGATAAATTCTGGTGGCCTGCTGGGCAATAGCACGTCTTCTTTGTAAGATGGCGATACGGTGTGGACAGCATCTGCGAAACGGATGCCCACCGCCATTAGGTTTATGCAATCCTGGTACCTATAGTCCATCAATTTTTTATGGTCCAATGGAATTCCGGGAAACCAATTTTCAATGGATGAATAATTATTCCCAAAAGGACGTATACCTTGTATGGCCAAATTATGGATGCTATATACGAACCGTATTTCCTTTAAAATCCTATAGGAGGGGTGGTATGTCCTAAGAAACAGCACGAGACTGGAATGCCAATCATGGAGATGCACAATATCCAAATTTCCAAAAGCTCCCTTTTTTATGGCTTCTGCAACTGCCGTGCAAAAAATGATATATTTAATGGTGTCCGTATAGAAGGGCTCTTTGGGATCGTTATGGTAAATATGGGCCACCTCACCCGCTTCGATCTCCGGATGGTGGATTACATAATGATATAGATTGGGATATTCCCTTTTAGGGATAACCTCATAAAGTTCCGCATTATAATTAATCCCTCTCAAACGAAAATTAAGCTGCGCCCTCAACATGCCATTTTGGTGCAGTCTGGAATAGGAGGGTACAACAACATGGGCTTTGTCCCCCCTTTTCGATATCTCCCGCGGAACATCCCGTACCACATCACCCATCCCCCCAGCCTTGCATTTTGGAATGGCATCGTTTTCTGCTGCAACAAAGAGAAAATTATTCATAGGAGACTCCGCTATTTGTACCGTTACAAGATATTATTTTAAGTTATATAAACCCTAAAAGTGTCCAAAAAAAAACCTTTCCATATGGAAAGGTTTTTTACTTATCCGGTATTCTTCCTTATTTTACCTTAAAGGCATTTCGTTGTGGGTAATATGCCGTATTGCCCAATTCTTCCTCTATACGGAGCAATTGGTTGTACTTGGCCATACGGTCCGATCTTGAGGCAGAACCTGTCTTAATCTGTCCCGTGTTCAGTGCCACGGCCAGATCTGCGATTGTATTGTCTTCCGTTTCTCCCGAACGGTGGGACATTACCGAAGTGTATCCTGCGTTTTTTGCCATATTTACGGCGGCAATGGTCTCTGTTAGCGTACCTATTTGGTTGACTTTTATAAGGATTGAATTTGCAATGCCGTTTTTAATTCCTCTGGACAAACGTTCCACATTGGTAACGAACAAATCGTCCCCAACCAATTGTACCTTGTCCCCGATTTTTTCGGTAAGCAATTTCCATCCGTCCCAATCGTTTTCATCCATACCATCCTCAATGGATATAATGGGATATTTTGAGCTTAAGTCCGCCAAATACTGTGCCTGTTCGGCAGAAGTCCTTATGGCTCCCTTTTCACCTTCGAACTTTGTGTAATCATATTTTCCATCAACATAAAATTCGGCAGCAGCACAATCCAAAGCTATCATGACGTCATCCCCTAATTTGTATCCTGCATTTGTAACTGCTTTCCCTATGGTATCCAGGGCGTCCTCGGTACCACCCAATGTTGGGGCAAATCCTCCTTCATCACCGACAGCAGTACTCAAACCCCTATCATGAAGTACTTTTTTAAGGTGATGGAAAATTTCCGTGCCCATTTGCATGGCATGGGAAAAGTTCCTTGCCTTTACGGGCATGACCATGAATTCTTGGAAAGCTATTGGTGCGTCCGAATGGGATCCTCCGTTTATAATGTTCATCATGGGCACCGGCAAGGTATTGGCACTAACGCCCCCCACATATCTGTACAATGGCATTCCCAATTCTTCTGCAGCCGCTTTGGCAACGGCCAATGAAACGCCAAGAATGGCATTTGCCCCTAATTTCGATTTGTTTGGGGTGCCATCCATTTGAATCATGGTCTGATCGATCAGGTTCTGATCAAAAACGGACATTCCTACAATTTCTTCGGCAATATCATTGTTCACATTGGCCACGGCTTTGGTAACCCCTTTTCCCATGAAGGCCTTGCCCCCATCCCGAAGTTCCACTGCCTCGTGCTCCCCTGTGGAAGCGCCCGACGGAACGGCCGCCCTGCCCATTACGCCGTTCTCTGTTATTACATCTACCTCTATGGTAGGGTTGCCCCTTGAATCTAAAATTTGTCGTGCATGAATTTTTAGGATGATGCTCATATGTTTTTTTGATTATATTTTAATGTATTAGTGCAAAGATATAAAAGCGCGGTAGTTTTGATTGTGTTTCGTTTTTTTTATTCCTGAAAAATAACTTGGATTTAAACCATAACGTTTAGTTGGAATCTGATCTGATCAGTTCAAAAAATTGGTCGAAAAGATATGCCGCATCATGGGGGCCGGGGCTTGCCTCGGGATGGTACTGCACCGAAAACACTTTTTTGTTTTTCATCCGAATTCCTGCGACCGTATTATCGTTAAGGTGTATATGTGTAATTTCCAGGTCCTGGTGGGCTTCCGTCTCTTCCCTATTAATGGCAAAGCCATGGTTCTGGGAGGTGATCTCGCCCTTGCCCGTAATCAGGTTCATAACAGGATGATTGATTCCCCTATGTCCGTTATGCATCTTATAGGTTGATACCCCATTGGCCAATGCAATGACCTGATGTCCCAAACAAATTCCGAATAGGGGCCTGTTGCTGGCAATGATTTCCTTGGCGGTTGCTATGGCGTCCGTCAAAGGCTCTGGATCTCCGGGGCCGTTGGATATGAAATAGCCATCCGGACCCCATTCCTTCATTTGTTCCATGGTGGCATTGTAGGGAAACACTTTTATGTAGGCATCTCTCTTCGCCAGATTCCTAAGTATGTTCTTTTTGATGCCTATATCCAGGGCGGCTATTTTGTAGGTTGCATCCGATTCCCCAAAAAAATAAGGCTCTTTTGTAGCCACTTTGGATGCTAACTCCAGTCCTTCCATACTTGGAATATGCTTCAATCGTTCCTTTAAGCTATCAATGGCATCGACTTCTGTAGAAATAACGGCATTCATAGCTCCATTATCGCGAATATAGGCCACCAGTGCTCTTGTATCCACATCAGAAATGGCAAACAGCTTGTTTTGATTTAAAAAATCCAATAAACCGAGATGGGCCTTAGGTCTGGAAAAATCATAACTAAAATTTTTACAAATAAGACCGGCGATCTTTACGGAGTCAGACTCAACCTCATCACTATTTGTGCCATAATTGCCAATATGGGCATTGGTGGTGACCATTAATTGCCCAAAATAAGAAGGATCAGTGAATATTTCCTGATAACCTGTCATTCCCGTATTAAAGCAAACCTCTCCAAATGCGGTACCTTCCTTATCCCCTACCGCCCTTCCGTGGAAAATGGTGCCATCCGCCAACAGTAGTAATGCTTTTCTTCTAGCTTGATATTTCATGTAAGTAAGATCAATATTTTATTTTGCAAAATAACACAAAAAAAGGATAAGCTTGTGGCGTATCCTTTTTCACATATTAAAAAATTTAATGGCATTTTATGCTTCGGTGCCATCTGCTTTTGGTTCGGAATCAACTTTTGGTTCGGAATCAACGATAGCTTGTGGTGTTGCATCCGTCTTTTTGACCCTACTCCTTCTGGTTGTTTTTTGCTTCTTAGGCTTACCTGCGTTATAGGTTTCGTTAAAATCCACCAGCTCTATCATTGCCATGTCCGCATTGTCCCCAAGACGGTTACCCAGCTTAATGATCCTAGTGTAACCTCCCGGTCTTTCCCCTACTTTTTCGGAAACTCCACTGAACAATTCGGTAACTGCATATTTATCCTTAAGATTTTTAAAGACAATACGCCTGTTATGCGTTCCTTTTTCAATGGATTTATTGTTTTCCGCCTTGGACTTGGTAATCAATGGCTCTATGAATACCTTAAGTGCCTTTGCCTTGGCAACAGTTGTATTTATTCTTTTATGCTCTATTAGGGAGCAGGCCATATTTGCCAACATTGCTTTTCTGTGGGCGGACGTTCTTCCTAAATGATTAACTTTTCTACCGTGTCTCATCGTTGTTTTGTAATTATTTCTTTTATAAAAAAGGCATTGCCCGTTCCACTCTACAAGAAATATGAATTAATCTTTATCCAATTTATATTTTGACAGGTCCATTCCAAAGCTAAGTCCTTTGTTTATGACCAACTCTTCTAACTCTGTCAAGGATTTTTTGCCGAAGTTCCTGAATTTCATTAAATCGTTTTTGTTGAAAGACACCAAATCCCCCAAGGTATCCACTTCCGCCGCTTTAAGACAGTTCAATGCACGGACGGACAAATCCATATCCACCAGTTTGGTCTTTAACAACTGTCGCATGTGCAATGACTCTTCGTCATACGTTTCAGTTTGTGCTATTTCATCGGCTTCCAATGTGATGCGTTCGTCTGAAAACAACATGAAATGGTGTATCAGTACCTTAGCGGCCTCGGTCAGTGCTTCTTTAGGATGGATGGAGCCATCGGTAACGATCTCAAAAACCAGTTTTTCATAATCCGTCTTTTGCTCTACCCTAAAATTCTCAATACTGTACTTTACATTTTTGATGGGCGTGAAAATAGAGTCAACTGCTATGGTTCCAAGGGGCGAGTTTGATTTTTTGTTTTCTTCCGCCGGAACATAGCCCCTTCCCTTATCTATGACCACCTCCAAGCTGATGCCCACCTTCGGATCCATGTTACAGATGACCAGATCCGGATTCAGTACCTGATACCCAGAAATGAATTTCTGAAAATCCCCGGCGGTCAACTGCCCCTTTCCACTAACGGATATGGAGACCGTCTCACTTTCAACGTCTTCTATCTGTCTTTTAAAGCGGACTTGTTTTAGGTTCAGTATTATTTCCGTCACGTCTTCCACAACGCCGGTAATCACGGAAAATTCGTGCTCCACCTTATCAATTCTAACAGAAGTGATTGCAAAACCTTCCAAAGATGAAAGCAATACCCTTCTTAGTGCGTTACCAACAGTCAATCCATAGCCAGGTTCCAAAGGGCGGAATTCAAACTTCCCTTCAAAATCTGAAGAATCAATCATTATAACTTTATCGGGTTTTTGAAAATTTAATAATGCCATAATTGGATCTGTGTTGTTTTATTTGGAGTATAACTCGACGATTAATTGTTCCTTGATATTTTCCGGAATCTGGATCCTTTCGGGAAGCGAAACAAAAGTACCTTCCTTTTTTTCGGTATTCCAGGTTATCCATTCATAAACACTGCTGCTGCTGGAAAGTGCGTCCTGTATGGTCTGTAAGGACTTTGATTTTTCCCTTACCCCGACCACATCTCCTGGTTTCAATGAATAGGATGGAATATTTACCAATTCACCATTGACCGTTATATGCCTATGGGACACTAATTGCCTTGCGCCACTTCTGGATGTGGATATACCCATTCTGTACACCACGTTGTCCAACCTGGACTCACATAATTGAAGCAGCACTTCCCCGGTTACACCTTTGCTTTTATTCGCCCTTGCGAATACATTTCTAAACTGGCGTTCCAAAATACCGTAGGTATATTTTGCCTTTTGTTTTTCCAATAACTGAATTGAATATTCAGATTGCTTTCCACGGCGCTTGTTCTGCCCGTGCTGTCCTGGAGGATAATTTCTTTTGTCGAAAGATTTATCGTCTCCAAAAATCGCCTCGCCAAATTTACGCGCGATCTTAGTCTTTGGTCCTGTATATCTTGCCATTTTCTTTAAGTTTGGAACTGTGATTATGAATTAAGGCTTTCTCCTTCGATAACCGTAACTACAGTTCCCTTGAAATTACTACCCGCTCGGGGCTATTGTTAAAAATTATACTCTTCTTCTTTTTGGTGGTCTGCAACCGTTATGTGGCACTGGCGTAACATCTATGATTTCCGTTACCTCAATACCTGCATTGTGTATGGACCTTATTGCGGATTCCCTACCATTTCCGGGTCCTTTAACATAAACCTTTACCTTTCTCAACCCAGCTTCATGGGCCACTTTGGCACAATCTTCGGAAGCTAATTGGGCCGCATAGGGTGTATTCTTCTTTGAGCCCCTAAAGCCCATTTTACCGGCAGAAGACCAAGAGATCACATCGCCTTTTTTATTGGTCAAAGAAATTATGATGTTATTAAAAGAAGCCGTTACGTGGGCCTCGCCCACAGAATCTACAATAACCTTGCGTTTCTTTACTACTTTAGTATTTGTCTTTGCCATATTATTCAGTATTTGGTAATTAGTATGGAGCGGTTAGTATATTATAATGGGCATGTAATGTCTTCCACCCTCATACTAGGTACTCTGTACTTGATACTACCTTATTATTTGGTTGCCTTTTTCTTGTTAGCGACCGTTTTCCTTTTGCCTTTTCGTGTGCGGGAGTTGTTTTTGGTTCTTTGCCCTCTTAATGGCAGTCCGGATCTATGGCGAATGCCCCTATAACAACCTATGTCCATTAACCGCTTGATGTGCAATTGCGTCTCTGAGCGCAATTCACCTTCAATTTTAAATTCGGAAACGGCTTCCCGGATTCGATTAATCTCATCATCGTTCCAGTTGGACACTTTGGTATCCTCACTGACTTGGGCCGTTTTCAAGATTTCTTGAGCCCTACTCTTACCTATACCAAAAATATAGGTAAGTGCTATGACCCCTCTTTTTTGTTTTGGTATATCTACACCTGCAATTCTTGCCATAATTACCCTTGTCTTTGTTTAAATCTAGGATTCTTTTTATTAATTACGTACAACCTGCCTTTTCTGCGAACAATCTTGCAGTCGGCACTTCTCTTCTTTATCGATGTTCTAACTTTCATCCTATTAACTTAATATCTATATGTAATTCGCGCTTTACTCAAATCATAAGGGCTCATTTCGAGCTTAACCTTGTCTCCGGGAAGTAATTTAATGTAATGCATCCGCATTTTCCCCGAAATATGTGCCGTAACCACATGCCCATTTTCCAGCTCTACCCTGAACATTGCATTGGACAATGCCTCTATTATGCTCCCATCTTGTTCTATCGCCGATTGCTTAGCCATTTCTATGCCACCTTTCTGTTTTTCCCTGTCTTCATCAATCCGTCATAATGTCTGTTCAATAGGTAGGAATTCACTTGCTGTACCGTATCAATGGCAACACCCACCATAATTAAAAGCGAGGTGCCCCCATAAAACAAGGCCCACCCGGCTTGTACGTCCATCAGCTTTACCACTATTGCCGGTAAAACGGCCAATAGTGCCAAGAAAACTGAGCCCGGTAACGTTATCAGCGACATTATCTTGTCTAAATAGTCCCCGGTTTCCTTCCCTGGCCTGGTCCCGGGTATAAAGCCACCGCTCCTTTTCAAATCATCTGCCATTTTATTTGTCGGCACCGTAATGGCCGTATAAAAATAGGTAAAGATTATGATCAGTAAAGCAAACAATATATTGTAGGCAAGGCCAAAAATATCCTGAAACTGTACTTCCATCCATTGTCCGAAAGCAGTGTTATTGAACGTCTTTCCCAACAGTCCGGGAGCGAACATAATAGCCTGGGCAAAAATGATGGGCATTACTCCCGATGCATTTAATTTAAGCGGCATATACTGCCTAGATCCCGCCATGTTCTTTTCATAGCCGCCCGAAGCGGTCCTTCTAGCGTATTGCACGGGAATTTGCCTCGTTGCCATTACCAATAATATGCTCAACAAAATAACCACGAACCAAATAATTAATTCAATAAGCATAAACATTAGTCCGCCATTATTATTTGATGTCCTGGATATAAATTCCTGTACAAATGATTGTGGCATCCGCGCAATGATCCCAATCATGATTAATAGGGATATACCATTGCCTATGCCCTTGTCCGTTATTTTTTCTCCCAACCACATGGCAAACACTGTTCCCGTTACCAAAATGATGATGGAAGGGACTATAAAATCCAAACCTTTGCCCAAAACAAAAGCACTGTCCGGAACACCTAAAGCTCCAAGACTGTATAGATAGGCCGGAGCCTGTACAATACATATGCCTATGGTTAACCATCTGGTGATTTGGTTAATGGTCTTCCTACCGCTTTCGCCTTCCTTTTGTAACTTCTGAAGATAGGGAATTGCAATCCCCATTAATTGCACAACGATGGATGCTGATATGTAAGGCATAATGCCTAATGCAAAAACAGAGGCATTTGCAAAAGCACCCCCCGTAAATGCATTTAGAATGCCCAAAATACCACTATCGGTATTGGAGGATAATTGCGCCAACTGTGATGTGTCAATTCCCGGTAAAACTATCTGTGCACCAAAACGATAGACCAACAACAAACCAAGGGTAATGATAATCCTACCCCTAAGCTCTTCAATCTTCCAAATGTTTGATAATGTCTCGAAAAACTTCTTCATAATGCGCCTTGCTTACAAACTTATTGCCTCGCCACCAGCCTTTTCAATGGCTTCTTTGGCACTGGCCGTAAATTTATGTACAGCAATTTTAAGGGGAGATTTCAATTCTCCATCTCCCAAAATCTTAACTAATCCGTTTTTATGTGCCAATCTGTTCTCTACGAGAATATCCAAGGTAACAACATCTTTTATAACTCCACTGTCAACCAATTCCTGGAGTTTTTTTAGGTTTATACCCTGATACTCTTTTCTGTTGATATTTGTAAATCCAAATTTTGGAACACGTCTCTGTAATGGCATCTGGCCTCCTTCAAAACCGATTTTCTTGGAATATCCTGATCTTGATTTAGCTCCTTTGTGCCCCCTCGTGGCGGTACCGCCTTTACCAGATCCCTGACCCCTTCCAATTACTTTACCTTCTCTATGGACAGAACCTTCTTGAGGTTTTAAATTACTTAAATTCATCACACCTTATTTATATTAAGCCTCTTCGGTAGAAACTAAGTGTTTAACTTTATTTATCATTCCGATAATATTCGGGGAGGTCTCATGTTCCACAACCTGACCTATTCTGTGCAAACCAAGTGCCACAAGGGTTCTTTTTTGGTTTTGCGGTTTTTTAATTGTGCTCCTTACCTGCTTTACTTTAATCTTTGCCATGATATCCTTGATTTAACCTTTGAAAACCTTTTCCAAAGAAATATTTCTCTGGGTAGCCACGGTCTTAGCTCCTCTTAATTGAAGAAGGGCATCAAAAGTAGCCTTAACAACATTGTGCGGATTTGAAGATCCTTGGGATTTTGAAAGTACATCATGGACTCCGACCGCTTCCAATACCGCCCTTACGGCACCGCCGGCAATAACACCCGTACCATGCGATGCGGGCTGTATATAAACCCTGGCCCCTCCAAACTTGCCTTTTTGCTCATGGGGAAGGGTTACCTTATCCAAGGGAATCCTTATCAAATTCTTTTTGGCATCTTCTATGGCTTTTGCTATTGCCGTTGCCACTTCTTTTGATTTTCCGAGGCCATGTCCTACCACTCCATGTTCGTCTCCCACTACAACGATGGCGGAAAAACCAAATGCCCTACCGCCTTTTGTTACTTTGGTAACTCTTTGAACACCTACCAAGCGATCTTTTAATTCCAGTCCACCTGGCTTAACGGTTTCTACGTTTTTGTATTTTTGGTACATAATATCTTTAGAATTTAAGTCCGGCTTCCCTTGCGCCTTCCGCCAATGATTTTATCCTTCCATGGTATAGGTTGCCCCCTCTGTCAAAGGAAACCAATTCTACTCCCATTTTCTTTGCTTTTTCGGCGATTGCCTTTCCCACAAGGTTTGCGGCTTCTGTTTTCGTCCCTTTATCTGAAAGTATTCCCTTATCCCTAGATGACACGGCAACTATGGTTGCCCCTTTATTATCGTCAATGATTTGGGCGTATATTTCCTTATTGCTTCTGAAAACCGCCAACCTTGGCCTTTCTGAAGTCCCAAAGGATACCTTTCTTATCCTTCTTCTGATACGTTGTCTTCTCTCCAACTTCGATAATCCCATAATGCTACTTATTAAGCTGATTTACCTGCTTTTCTTCTTAATTGCTCACCTACAAACTTGATTCCCTTTCCTTTGTAGGGCTCTGGTCTTCGGAAAGATCTGATCTTGGCCGCTATGTGCCCTACCAATTGCTTATCGTGTGAAGTAAGCTTAATGATTGGGTTTTTCCCCTTTTCCGCTACTGTTTCCACTTTAACCTCAGGGGCAACATCAAAAATTATATTATGGGAAAACCCCAAAGCCAAATCCAATTTTTGGCCTTGGTTGCTGGCACGGTATCCAACCCCTACCAGTTCCAGCTCCTTGGTCCATCCTTGTGATACCCCTAGGATCATATTATAGATCAATGATCTGTATAGGCCGTGTTTTGCCTTATCTTCTTTGGAATCGGATGGTCTGGTCACAAAAACCTGCCCTTCCTCAACTTTAACCGAAGATCCTGAATATTCTTGGGCAAGCTGACCCATTTTTCCTTTCACGGTAACAATATTTTCCTTTATATCTACGGTTACCCCTGCTGGTATTGCTATTGGATTATTACCTGTTCTAGACATATTTTTTAACTCTTTTTATATATTAATAAACGTAGCACAGAACCTCACCGCCCACATTTTCATTTTTGGCCTGTTTTCCTGTCATTACTCCATGCGAGGTAGATATTATTGCAATTCCCAAACCGTTAAGTACTCTGGGCAATTCATTTGAATTTACATATTTGCGCAGACCGGGCGTACTAATCCTTCTTATTTTCTTAATTACGGGCTCTTTTGTGGCTTTATCGTATTTCAGGGCTATTTTGATAGTTCCCTGTACCGCATCTTCTTCAAACTTATAACTTAATATATATCCTTGATCGAACAATATTTTTGTTATCTCCTTCTTTAGGTTGGATGAAGGTATCCCGACCACCCTGTGCCCCGCACTACTGGCGTTCCTGATTCTTGTTAAATAATCTGCTATAGGATCTGTAAACATTTCTTTTGCCTTTTAAAATATTACCAACTCGCTTTTGTAACTCCCGGAATTAAACCATTATTTGCCATTTCCCTGAACAATACCCTGGAAATACCAAAAGTTCTCATATATCCTTTTGGCCTGCCTGTAAGTTTGCACCTGTTGTGCATACGGACCGGAGATGCGTTTTTTGGAAGTTTCTGTAATCCTTCATAATCACCAGCTTCCTTTAATGCCTTTCTCTTATCGGCATATTTAGCTACAGTCTTTGCCCTTTTTACTTCTCGGGCCTTCATTGATTCTTTAGCCATACTAATTTTTATTAAAAGGTAACCCCAGTTCGGTTAATAATGATTTTGCTTCCTTGTCTGTACCTGCGGTGGTAACAAATGTTATATCCATACCGTTGATCCTATTTATTTTATCTATATTGATCTCAGGAAAAATAATCTGTTCCGTAACTCCCAAGTTGTAATTTCCCCTACCATCAAAACCAGTAGACCTTATGCCTTGAAAATCCCTTACACGTGGCAGGGCGGTAGTGACCAACCTGTCTAAAAACTCGTACATTTTTTCGCCACGAAGGGTTACTTTAGCTCCAATCGGCATTGCCTTGCGCAATTTAAAGGCGGCAATGTCCTTCTTGGACATGGTAGATACTGCTTTTTGTCCTGTGATTTTGGTGAGCTCATCCACGGCATGGTCTATTAATTTCTTATCGGCTACCGCAGCACCCACACCTCTGCTCACCACTATTTTTTCAAGTTTGGGCACCTGCATCACATTCTTGTAGCCAAACTCTTCCTTCAGCGTCAATATGATACGCTCTTTATACTCTTGTTTTAATCTTGGAACGTAAGCCATAACTAAATTACTTCATTAGATTTTTTGGAAAACCGCACTTTCTTTCCATTCCTTACCTCAAACCCTACCCTAGTTGCATTCCCTGATTTGGGATCGATCAAAGCAAGGTTGGAAATATGTATTGGGGCTTCTTTTTTTGTTATACCGCCCTGTGGGTTTTTTGCGCTTGGTTTCTCGTGCTTTGAAACCATATTTGCGCCTTGAACGATCGCTTTATTCTTCTCCTTGTCCACCCGCATCACTTTGCCCTCCACACCTTTGTGGTCTCCGGTAATGATCCTAACGGTGTCTCCCACTTTAATTTTCAATTTTATCATCTCAACTATATATTAAAGAACCTCAGGGGCCAATGATACAATCTTCATGAATTGCTTGTCTCGCAATTCCCTGGCAACCGGACCAAACACACGTGTGCCGCGCATTTCGCCGGCCGGGTTCAGAAGCACGCACGCATTGTCATCAAAGCGTATATATGATCCATCTGGCCTTCTAACTTCCTTTTTTGTACGAACAACGACCGCTGTGGAAACGGCACCTTTTTTAATGACTCCATTTGGAGTGGCTTCCTTTACCGAAACCACTATTTTATCGCCAACTGAGGCATATCTCCTTTTTGTGCCTCCAAGCACACGAATGGTCAAAACTTCCTTTGCCCCTGTGTTGTCCGCTACCTTTAACCTAGATTCTTGCTGTAACATAATTATTTAGCTCTTTCTATGATTTCCACTAATCTCCAACATTTGGTTTTACTCAATGGACGTGTCTCCATTATTTTCACGGTATCCCCAATGTTGCAATCGTTCTTTTCATCGTGGGCGACATATTTCTTGGTTTTCAACACGAATTTGCCGTACATAGGGTGTTTTACCCTTTTTACTTCAGAGACCACAATCGATTTTTGCATTTTGCTGCTGGTAACGACCCCTATTCTCTCTTTTCTTAAATTTCTTTTTTCCATAAAGCAGAACCAATTATTGGTTTTCCCTTTTTGTTAATTCAGTTGCCAATCTCGCCACTGTTCTTCTTACTTTTCTAATCTGAAGTGGATTTTCCAATGGGGTTACAAAGTGAGCCATTTTTAAATCCGCATTTTGTTTTTTAAACTCGGTCAACTTTTCCTTTAACCCTTCTATTGATAATTCTCTAATTTCTGATTGTTTCATGACTCCTTTGAATAAAAAATTAAGCTGAGTAATCCCTAGCGACAATGAACTTTGTTTTTACAGGCAACTTTTGCGCTGCAAGCCGTAGGGCCTCTTTTGCAATATCCATTGAAACACCTGCCACTTCAAACATGATCCTTCCGGGGAGCACAACGGCCACAAAATACTCTGGTGCCCCTTTGCCCTTGCCCATACGGACCTCCAACGGTTTCTTTGTTATGGGTTTGTCCGGAAATATCTTGATCCACAATTGGCCTTCCCTTTTCATAAAGCGGGTTGCGGCAATACGGGCAGCTTCTATCTGTCGAGAAGTTAGAAAACTAGTTTCCATGGATTTAATCCCAAACATACCATTTGAAAGTTGGTGTCCCCTTCCGGAAATCCCTTTCATACGGCCCTTCTGCATTTTACGAAACTTGGTTCTTTTTGGCTGTAACATCTTTTTACTTCTTTAAAAAATTACTTTCTTCGACGTGGTTTCTTTGCCCCATCCTGTTTTGGTGGCCTTCCCGTTCCCGCACCTGGTCCCGATCCCGATCCGGGTTGACTCTTAGTCATCCCGACCAACGGGGAAAGTTCCCTTTTCCCATAAACCTCCCCTTTCATGATCCAAACCTTTATCCCCAGTTTTCCATAGGTGGTTTGGGCTTCATCCAACGCATAATCTATATCTGCCCTAAAGGTAGATAACGGGATCCTGCCTTCTTTGAAAGACTCGGAACGTGCCATTTCTGCCCCGTTAAGCCTTCCTGATATCATAACCTTTATTCCCTCGGCGTTCATTCTTATCGCCGCCGCTATGGCCATTTTAATAGCTCGTCTATAGGATATCCTACTCTCTATTTGACGTGCAATACTCGCCGCTACCAATTTAGCGTCTATTTCGGGCCTTTTTATTTCGTATATGTTTATCTGAACTTCCTTGTCGGTAATCTTCTTTAGCTCTTCCTTTAACTTATCTACCTCTTGGCCACCCTTACCTATGATGATTCCCGGCCTTGCGGTGGTTATTGTAACGGTTATAAGCTTAAGCGTTCTTTCAATGATTACCCTGGACACACTGGCTTTCACCAAACGTGCGTGAACATATTTACGTATCTTATCGTCTTCGGCAAGCTTATCCCCATAATCTTTTCCACCATACCAGTTGGATTCCCATCCTCTGATGATACCCAGGCGATTGCCGATTGGATTTGTTTTCTGTCCCATACTATATCCTCTAGCTTTGTGCGTTAATGTTAGATTCCAAAACCAATGTTACGTGGTTGGAACGTTTCCTTATTCTGTGCGCCCTGCCTTGGGGGGCAGGCCTCAGTCTTTTCAACATGCTTCCTCCATCAACCCGTATCTCCTTTACAAAAAGGTCCGCCTCCTCTATATTGCCGTCCTCATTTTTGGATTGCCAGTTAGCGATCGCGGACAACAATAGTTTCTCTAATTTTCTTGAAGCCTCTTTCTGGCTGAATTTCAAAATTGCAAGTGCTTTCTCTACTTTTACACCTCTCACCAAATCTGCCACCAAACGCATTTTTCTTGGCGATGTAGGGCAATTGTTCAGCTTTGCGAATGCAATTTGTTGCTTTTCTGCCTTAATCCTTTCGGCCATTTGTCTTTTTCGAACTCCCATAGCTTACTTACTTTTTTCCTTTGTTTTTAGCCCCTGCATGACCTCTAAACGATCTTGTCGGTGAGAATTCGCCGAGTTTATGCCCCACCATGTTCTCCGTTACATAGACGGGAACGAATTGTTTTCCATTGTGGACGGCTATAGTCTGACCCACAAAATCCGGTGTTATCATAGAAGCCCTGGACCAAGTTTTTATAACTGACTTTTTCCCCGATTCAACATTGTGTTGGATTTTCTTATCCAAGCTAAGCTGAACAAAAGGTCCTTTTTTTAGTGAACGTGCCATTTATTTCTCTTTTTATTTCTTTCTACGTTCTATAATATACTTGTTCGTGTCCTTTTTCTTGGAGCGTGTCCTATAGCCTTTTGCGGGAATGCCCTTCCTAGATCTTGGATGTCCTCCTGATGCCCTGCCTTCGCCACCGCCCATTGGGTGATCTACGGGGTTCATGGCCACCGGCCTGGTCCTTGGCCTTCTGCCCAACCACCTGCTTCTGCCCGCCTTACCTGAGACGATTAACTGATGATCCGAATTTGACACGGCCCCTATTGTTGCCAAACAACCCGCAAGCACCAACCGCGTTTCCCCGGAGGGGAGTTTGATGGTAACGTACTTGCCATCCTTTGCCATTAATTGGGCAAAAGTCCCCGCGCTTCTGGCCATAACGGCTCCTTGCCCGGGACGAAGCTCTATACAGGAGATTATGGTACCCAAAGGTATTTCCGTCAATGGGAGCGCATTGCCAATTTCGGGGGCTGCTTTCGATCCAGATGAAATTTCCTGATCTACTTTCAATCCATTTTGGGCGACAATATATCTCTTTTCACCATCGGCATATTCCGCCAAGGCAATGAATGCGGTCCTGTTGGGATCGTACTGTATGGATTTTACGGTAGCGGCCATATCTTGCTTGTCCCGCTTAAAATCAATGACACGGTACTTCCTTTTATGGCCACCGCCCTTTTGGCGGATGGTCATTTTTCCTTGACTGTTTCTGCCTCCGGACTTTTTTAACGGAGCAAGCAAGCTTTTCTCCGGCTTATCAGTAGTAATCGCGTCAAATCCGTTTACTACTCTAAAACGCTGTCCAGGAGTGATTGGTTTTAATTTCCTAACTGACATTCCTTGTCTTTATAGATTACTGTAAAAATCAATTATATCTCCCTCTGCAATATCCACTATGGCCTTTTTAAAGGCATTTGTCTTACCATGCTGAACCCCTGTCTTGGTATATCGCGATTTGCGCGAAGGGCCATAATTCATGGTACGTACTTTTTTAACAGACACTCCGTAAGTGGCCTCGACGGCATCCTTTATCTCAATTTTGTTCGCCTTAAGGTCAACAATGAAACCATAACGGTTGTGCAACTCACTGTCCGCCGTCATTTTTTCCGTAATAATTGGCTTTACTAACACACTCATTGTTTCACTATTTAGTTAAGTTCAATTCAATGGCCTCCAACGAACCTTCAAGAAGCACGATATTATTTGCGTTCAATATTTTGTAAGTGCTTATTTCTGAGCTTGTTATAACCTCTGAACGCTTGAAATTGCGTGATGCCAAATATACATTATTATTTGAATCGCCCAACACAAATAAAGATTTTTTATTTTCCAATCCCAAGGACCTTAAAACTTGGATAAAATCCTTTGTCTTGGGGGTGTCAAAACTAAAATTCTCCACTACTAAGATGGCGTTTTCCTGTGTCTTTATGCTAAAGGCCGATTTTCTTGCAAGCCGCTTTACGTTCTTGTTCAATTTTTGGGTATAATCCTTTGGCCTTGGCCCAAAAATTCGGCCCCCACCCCTAAAAACCGGGGATTTAATACTTCCCGCACGGGCAGTACCTGTTCCCTTTTGTTTTTTGATCTTTCTTGTGCTACCTGCAATTTCAGCCCGTTCCTTGGATTTATGGGTTCCCTGTCTTTGGTGGGCCAAATATTGTTTAACATCCAAATAAACGGCGTGGTTGTTCGGCTCTATAGCGAAAATGGTATCTGAAAGGTCCACCTTTCTACCCGTTTCTTTTCCCGTAATATCTAAAACTGCTACCTTCATTACTTCTCTATAGTTACGTAAGCGTTTTTATGACCAGGGACACAACCTTTGATCACCAAAAGATTTTTCTCTGGAACTATTTTTAAAATTCTTAAGTTTTGTACGGTTACCCGGTCGTTGCCCATTCTGCCCGCCATTCGCATTCCCTTAAAAACCCTCGACGGGTATGATGATGCGCCTACCGAACCCGGAGCCCTTAACCTATTGTGCTGGCCATGGGTTGATTGTCCTACTCCCGCAAAACCGTGTCTTTTTACGACACCTTGGAATCCCTTTCCTTTGGATGTGCCTATTACATCCACAAACTCTCCTTCCGCAAAATGGCCAACACCAATGGTGTCCCCCAATTTGAAACTTCCTTCAAAACCTTGGAACTCAATGACTTTTTTCTTTGGAGAAACCCCTGCTTTTTTAAAGTGACCCATTTCGGCCTTATTTGCACGCTTTTCTGCCTTGTCATCGAAACCAAGCTGAAGGGCACTGTACCCGTCCACCTCTTCGGTTCTGACTTGGGTAACTACACATGGGCCAGCTTCGATCACCGTACATGGAATGTTCTTTCCATTTTCATCGAAGATGCTGGTCATGCCTACTTTTTTTCCTATTAACCCAGACATAAATTGATTTTAGATTTTTGAATTTGGATTTTGGACCCCGTTTGGGGCAAAACCCATCCTCCGTTTATATTACATTAATTAACACTCTTTATTATCGAACAAAAAAATAGGGTCAAAATAATTCAACCCTGAATATATTTTTCTGCCATTTTTCCTTTGCGAAACGCTCCGGACATGTCCATGCTCACGAAAGTGAGTATCTCTCCCGCTCTCCATACAAAATCACCCATTGGCGTTTTTCGATAGGAGATTCCCGCATAGGCGGGAACGGATCACACCTTAATCTCCACCTCCACACCACTTGGAAGCTCTAACTTCATAAGTGCATCGATGGTCTTTGATGAGGAACTGTATATATCTAAAAGCCGTTTGTAGGAACATAGTTGAAACTGTTCCCTAGCTTTCTTATTTACGTGGGGAGATCTCAAAACCGTAAATATTTTCTTGTGTGTTGGCAAAGGAATTGGGCCAGTTACCACAGCACCTGTTGACTTCACCGTTTTAACGATCTTTTCGGCAGACTTGTCCACCAAGTTATGGTCGTACGATTTTAGCTTTATTCTTATTTTTTGACTCATTTTCTTATGTATTAAGCCGTTACGCCCTTTGCTTCCTTGATTACTTCTTCCGCAATACTGGATGGCGTTTCCGCATAGTGTGAAAACTCCATTGTAGATGTGGCCCTGCCCGAGGACAAGGTCCTGAGGGAGGTTACATAACCGAACATTTCCGATAGGGGTACCAACGCTTTTATGACTTTGGCCCCTGCCCTGTCGTCCATATTGGTCACGGTGCCGCGCCTTCTGTTAAGGTCGCCCACTATATCTCCCATATTTTCTTCCGGGGTCAGTGCCTCCATTTTCATTATGGGCTCCATAAGAACGGCACGTGCCGCTTTGGCAGCGGTCCTATAGCCAATCTTGGCGGCCAGCTCAAAGGATAGCGAATCGGAATCCACTGCATGGAACGAACCATCTTTCAAGGTTATTTTCATGCTATCCATTTCAAAACCTGCCAAGGGGCCGTTTTTCATGGCCTCCCTGAACCCTTTCTCTATGGATGGTATATATTCCTTTGGGATGTTGCCCCCTTTGATCGCGTTTATGAACTCCAAGCCCGATTTTCCTTCGTCGGCAGGCTCCATGCTAAACACAATATCGGCAAATTTACCCCGGCCCCCGGTCTGTTTCTTATATACTTCCCTATGATCTGCCTTAGCGGTAAGCGCCTCTTTGTACTCTACTTGTGGCTTGCCTTGGTTTACCTCTACCTTGAACTCCCTGCGCAGACGGTCAACGATGATATCCAAATGCAGCTCGCCCATACCGGAAATTATGGTCTGGCCGGATGCTTCGTCCGTTTTTACCTGAAACGTAGGATCCTCCTCGGCCAATTTGGCCAATGACATGCCCAACCTATCCACGTCTGCCTTGGTTTTCGGCTCCACGGCTATACCTATTACCGGATCGGGAAAATTCATGCTTTCCAAAACGATGGGATGTTTCTCACTGGAAAGTGTGTCTCCCGTCTTAATATCCTTGAATCCTACGGCAGCACCGATATCCCCGGCTTCGATATAATCAACGGCATTCTGCTTATTGGCGTGCATTTGATAGATCCTGGAAATGCGTTCCTTGTTGCCCGAACGATTGTTCAATACATAAGAGCCGGCATCCAACCTACCTGAATACGCCCTGAAAAATGCCAGCCTGCCTACGAAAGGATCCGTGGCAATTTTAAAGGCCAGTGCGGCAAACGGCTCTTTGGGATCTGGTTTTCTGGATATTTCCTTGTCCGTTTTCGGATCAATGCCAATGATGGCCTCTTTATCCAATGGGGAAGGCAGGTACCTACATACCGCATCCAATAAAAACTGTACTCCTTTGTTCTTGAAAGAAGACCCACAGATCATTGGAATAATGCTCATGTCCATTACAGCGGCCCTTAAAGCGGCGTGTACCTCTTCCTCGGTAATGGAATCTTCATCTTCAAAGAACTTTTCCATCAGGGTCTCATCATATTCCGCAACGGCCTCGATCAAGGCTGCCCTGTACTCTTTTACCTCGGCAAGCATATCTGCGGGAATCTCTATTTCATCAAAAGTAGACCCCATATTCTCCTCATGCCAAACTATGGCCTTGTTCTTGACCAGATCAACTATGCCCTTAAAATCGGCTTCGTCACCAATGGGAAGTACAATGGGCACGGCGTTGGATTTTAACATATCCTTGACCTGCTTGCACACATTTAGGAAGTTTGCGCCCTGTCTATCCATCTTATTTACAAACCCCATTCGTGGCACCTTGTAATTATCCGCAAGCCTCCAATTGGTTTCGGACTGCGGTTCTACACCATCAACGGCACTGAACAAAAACACCAAACCATCTAAAACCCGTAATGAGCGGTTTACCTCAACGGTAAAATCCACGTGTCCCGGGGTGTCTATGATATTAAAATGGTAAGGTTTTGTTTCATCGATAGGCTCACCGTTTTTCAAGGGAAATTTCCATGTGCAGGTGGTTGCGGCAGAGGTAATGGTGATTCCCCTTTCCTGCTCCTGCTCCATCCAGTCCATGGTAGCGGCACCATCGTGCACCTCACCTATCTTGTGGCTTACCCCCGTATAGAACAAAATACGTTCCGTAGTGGTGGTTTTACCGGCATCGATATGGGCGGCGATCCCAATGTTTCTTGTATATTTTAAATCTCTTGACATTTCTTTAAATTAAAATCTAAAGTGGGAGAACGCCTTGTTGGCCTCTGCCATTTTATGGGTATCCATTCGCTTTTTCACTGCCGCACCTTCTTCTTTTGCGGCTGCCAAAATTTCCCCGGCCAATTTTTGGGACATTGCCTTTTCATTTCGCTTCCGTGAATAACTTATCAACCATTTCATTGCGGTTGAGATCTTGCGGTCCGGCCGTATCTGCATGGGGATTTGAAATGTGGCACCGCCTACCCTCCTACTGCGCACCTCAACGTGCGGCATTACATTGGAAAGGGCATCTTTCCATAACTCCAATGCCGTTTTTGCCTCATCTGTTTTCTTGGTCTCCACAATATCTATGGCATCATAGAAAACCTTAAATGCTATTGATTTTTTACCGTCCCACATCATCATGTTCACGAAACGGGTCACCAATTGATCGTTAAATCTGGGATCTGGCAACAGTGGCCTTTTTTTTGCCTGTTTTTTTCTCATTTCTTAAAAGTTTCGGGTTTCGGGTTTCGGGTTTCGGGTTCCATAAATTAAAGAACGCCAACCTATGCACCCTATGTCCTTCGATTCATCCTATTTCTTTGGGCGTTTTGCTCCGTATTTAGACCTTCGTTGGGTCCTTCCTGCAACACCTGCGGTGTCCAAGGCCCCCCTAACAATATGGTATCTAACACCCGGCAAATCCTTCACCCTTCCGCCCCTTACCAATACTATCGAGTGCTCTTGCAAATTGTGCCCTTCCCCGGGAATGTAGGCGTTCACTTCCTTCCCATTGGTCAACCTTACCCTGGCGACTTTGCGCATTGCAGAGTTTGGTTTCTTGGGCGTGGTGGTGTAAACCCGCGTACATACCCCTCTTCGTTGGGGGCACGAATCCAAAGCGGCCGATTTGCTCTTCTTGGCAATTGTGGTCCTTCCTATTCGTACTAATTGTGAAATTGTTGGCATACTGTATTATATATGTATAAAAACGATACCCTCTTTTAAGGGCTGGCAAATGTAATACTATTTTCTAAAAATTCAAATCATAAGCAATTAATTTTAAAGTGATTTTTTTTAGGGATTTCCGCACGTGTCCCTTGCCAAGGAAATACATCCTTTTAAATTTAGCGCCCGGATCATTTAAAAATCCTTATTTCCCCATTTCCCTAAAAGAAAGGGAGTGTTTTTCAATTTCACCTTTAAGGGCAACTATCGGGAGCGGCAAAAAGCTCTAAAACACCGGAAAATACACATAGACAATAAAAAAATACTTTATGCCGGCCATCGCCGAGGCAAGCCTTGGGGGTTGCCCTTTGGATAAACATAGGGCAGGTTTCGGCGCACCAATAGGTACCGGCATTATTTTGGCCCAACCGGAAACCACGGCACCCGTATTGGTGGAATTATTTAGCTTAAACCCACCTCAAAACAACCGGTCCCATCCCGGCATCCCTTACGGACAATATGTTGGGGGGAAGATGGTTCATTGTCTTATAATCCGCTCTTAAAATTTCCTACAGATTTGTCGATTGGATAATTATGGATAGGGATAAATAACGATATGATATTTTTAACAAAGTAAAGTGTGGAAGTTATATTTTTTAACCTAATCTTAAAGTTTTATTAAAATTAGTTTGGTTTATTAACATGAATATGTGATTTTTGCCGATAGCTAATTCAAATAATCTGAAAATGAGAACAAAACTTAATGGAATCTTGACGCTTTTTCTGGCGTTGGTTGTGCAGATTTCTTTTGCACAGCAAAAAACGATTACCGGAACAGTCACGGATCAGGATGGTCTGCCACTGCCCGGGGTAAATATCGTTGTAGAAGGCACTTCTGTAGGTACCCAATCCGATTTTGACGGGAACTATGCGATTAGCGCAAGTCCCGGGCAAAACTTATTGTACACCTATGTAGGCCAAAAAACAGAGCGGCGACTTATAGGGGCCAACAGCTCCATCAATGTTCAGATGGCCGAAGATGCACAGGCCTTGGAAGAGGTTATCGTAACTGGCCAAGGTATCAAACGAGAGAAGAAAGCACTGGGTTACGCAGTGGCCGAAGTAAGCTCCGAACAATTGGAGCAACGTTCCGAGGGGGATATAGCACGGGTGTTGTCCGGAAAAGCCTCGGGATTGCAGATTACCCAACAAAGTGGTCTTTCCGGTTCCGGTACCAGCATCATTATCCGTGGACTTAGCTCATTCAGTGGCAGTAACCAGCCTTTATTTATTGTGGATGGAGTTCCTTTTGCCTCTGACACCAATGCGCAAGGTGATTTCATTGATGGAAATAACGGCTCTAGTCGCTTTTTGGACTTGGATCCAAACAGCATTGAAAGCGTAAACGTGTTGAAAGGTCTTGCGGCCGCCACGCTTTATGGTACAGCGGGTCGTAATGGGGTAATCCTTATTACCACTAAAAATGGGGCAGCCGGTGGCGGCAACAAAAAGTTTGAGGTTACCGTACAATCATCGGTATTCTTCAACGAAATCGCATCCTTGCCCGATTACCAAAACGAGTACGGCAATGGTTTTGACCAGGCCTTTGGCTGGTTTTTCAGCAACTGGGGACCCAATTTCAATGCCGGGGGTGTCGATGGCTTTCAAAATGCCGGTGGCGGTATTGCTGATGATGGCACTTTACCACACCCCTATTCTACGGCCTCTTTTAGTGCGGCGTTCCCCGAATTCGCTGGAGTTCGTTACGAATACAAGCCTTATGATAATGTGGAACCCTTCTTTAGGATAGGAACAGTGACCAACAACTCAATCAATGTAGGAGGTAGTTCTGCAGACGGCAAGTTCTCCTACAATACCAACTTTAGCAACTTAAGCGATGAAGGCTTCACCCCGGGCAATAAACTCACCCGGAATACCTTTGGTATTGGCGGTAGGGCAGAACTGTCCAACAAATTCACGGCCACAGGAGCCCTGAATTTTGCACGTACCGATTTTAAATCCCCACCGGTGGCGGCAGGGGATGGGAGTACCGTTTTCGAGACTAGTACGGGGTCGTCTATATTTTCCAATATTTTCTTTACTCCAAGAAGTGTGGATTTGATTGGCTTGCCCTTTCAAAATCCGTTGGACGGCTCCAGTGTGTACTACCGTCAAAACAACAGTATCCAACATCCCTTATGGACAGTGGCAAACGCACAGACCCGACAAGAAACCTACAGGATATTTGGTAATGCCTCATTGAATTACCAAATAAACGACAATCTAAACCTTACCTACAGAGCGGGTATTGATGTATATAGTGAGAACAACACCAATTTCCAGAACAAAGGTGGCGTATCGACCGACACCCAATTACGGAGTGGTATCTACGAAACCTGGAACAACACCAATACCATTTGGGACCATAACCTTTTGCTCAACGGACAATACACCCTTTCGGAAGCTATAGGAATGACTTTTAACGCAGGTGTTACCGCAAAACGGGAGATTTTCGATCAAAACGGGGTTTCCAGTAGTGGCCAACAGGTTTTTGGAGTGCTGCGGCATTTCAATTTTGCGCTTCAGGACGAGATCCAATTCCTTCAGGAACGCAATATTGTAGGAGCTTACGGTCAGGTTGATTTTGATTATAACCGCTTTTTGTACCTGAACCTATCCGGACGTAATGACTGGGTTTCCAATTTAAGCCAAGACAACAGGGCCATTTTCTATCCCAGTGCCAGTGTTTCTTTTATACCCACCGCAGCCATCGAAGGACTTAAAGATAGCAATGTTGTTAATTACCTTAAAATTAGGGCCGGTTACGGTACCTCGGCCAACTTCCCTACCGGTTTTCCTATAGCCAATACATTAACGCTGAACACCACTCGTTTTCAAGATTCAAGTGGCAGCAATGTAGTGGCCAATACCACAAGCAGTGTTTTAGGAAACCCCGATCTGGAACCCGAAACCTTGGAGGAATTTGAGGTAGGTATCGAGTCGCGCTGGTGGAACAACAGGATCAACTTTGAGGCTTCCGCTTACTTACGGACCACCCAAGATCTTATCGTAGATCGAGCATTGGATCCCTCCACCGGTTTTACCACTACGCAAACCAACGTTGGTGAAATTGAAGGTAAAGGTATCGAGTTGGATTTGGGCGTAGACCTGTTTCAAGCAAAGAATCAAGATGATTTTGGTTGGAACATCAATGGAAACTGGACACTAAACGAATCGGAAGTAACCGATTTAGGTGCCGATACCGACATTATAGTGTTTGCCGGCTTTAGCAATTTGGGCAACGCCGCCATTAAAGGAGAGCCCCTAGGTGTGTTAGTGGGCAGCCGTATCGACAGAAATGACAATGGGGACTTCTTGGTGGATAGTCAAGGAAACTATATTATTGAAGAGGGTCAATTCAAGATTGGGGATCCCAATCCGGACTGGACACTTAACGTATCCAACAGCTTCAAGTTTAAGAATTTCAACTTGAATTTCTTGGTAAACTATACCCATGGGGGCGATATCTACTCCCAAACCATTGCCACCTTACTGGGAAGAGGGCTTTCCTCCGATACTGCGGACCGCCGTGAAACCTTCATATTACCGGGAGTTTCGAATGATACCGGCCAACCCAATACCGTACAGATCAACAATTCCGGGTTTTACTTTGACAACATGTTATTTGGTCCAAATGAACTTCAGGTGTACGATGCCTCTGTGATCCGTTTACAGGAAGTATCCCTAGGCTATAGCCTACCCACCAAGTTTTTGGACAAAACCCCGTTTGGTTCGGTATCCTTTACGTTAACCGGTTTTAACCTCTGGTACGATGCCATCAACACGCCCGACGGCACCAATTTTGATCCCAATGTTGCCGGTGTTGGAGTTGGAAACAGTAGAGGATTCGATTTCTTGAACGGCCCATCTTCCAAACGCTATGGTTTCAGCATAAAAGCCACATTTTAAAAAAAATAGACGATGAAAAAAATAGTTAAATACATGTTAATTGGGGTTTTAGGAGCTTTAGCGTTCCATTCCTGTGAAACCACCGAACTAGATCTAACGGGGAACCCAAATGGCCTTCCTCCTGAACAAGCAGATGTCGATTTCTTTTTAACCGCTATACAGACCCGCTATGGGGCTGTTATAGACAGTTTGGGCGAAGATGCCGGGGGAAACGTCCGTATGAGCGATTTCCAATTCCGGAATTATTTGAACTCATTTGGCCCGAATGATTTTGACCGTGAGTGGGAAGCGGTTTATCGGGAAATCTTGGCCGATATTAGGGCAATGGAACCCTTGGCAACAGTGTCTGAAAAATACCGCCATATTGCCATAGCCAATGTCATTGAAGCAGATGTAATGGTTACTTTGGTTGACTTTTTTGGGGATGTTCCCTACACCGAGGCCATTGGTGCCTTGAGTACTGGGAATTTTAACCCTAAATTGGATACGGGTACCAGTATTTATGAGGCTGCATTAGCCTTGTTGGACCAGGCCATTACCAATTTCACAAGAACTGATGCTGCAGGCGATCCGTCCATTGATTTCTTTTATGACGGAGATTATGAGAAATGGGTAAAATTGGCCAACACCCTGAAAATGAAGATTTACCTGCAGACCAGGTTAGTTGATGCTACTGCCATTGGCAAATTCAACGCCATTGTGGCTTCAGGGAACTACATTACCAGCTCTGCTGATGATTTTGTATTTCAATGGGGAACCAACCCGGTACTACCAGATACCCGCCACCCCAACTATGGGGAAAATTATACCCCAACAGGTGCCGAGGATTATGTAGCCAATTGGTTGGTAAATGAAATGCAAACCACTTCGGATCCCAGATTGCGCTATTACTTCTACCGCCAAGTAGATGTGGTTCCCGGGCAGGATGGTGAAGCTCCCAACGAAGAGCAGCTCACCTGTTCACTTGAAACCGCACCACAACATTATTTGGATGGTGGTTTTACCTTTTGTGCATTACCCAATGGCTATTGGGGCCGTGACCATGGTGATAATGACGGTATTCCACCGGATGGTTTGTTGCGAACCGCTCCAGGGGTGTACCCAACAGGAGGGATGTTCGATGATGATCGTTTTGAAATAATAAATCAAGGCTTGGGTGCGGGTGGTGCCGGTATTACCCCAATTATGTTGGCCTCTTGGGTAGATTTTATGAAAGCTGAGGTGGCCATGTTGACCAATCCGGCTAGTGGACGTGCAGACATACTGGCAGGGATAACTAAATCTGTGACCAAAGTGCTAACCTTTGGTCCTCTAGATGCCACGGCAGACGGCAGTTTCTTTGCAACCCCTGCATCGGTAACCGCACACAATGCTAATGTGGCGGCTGCCTTCGATGCTGCAACTAATGATGGTAAATGGAACATCCTTGCCCAACAGTATTGGATTGCCGGATACGGTAACGGAATAGGCAACTGGAACTTTTACAGAAGGACCGGTTTCCCAACCAACCTACAACCAAACAGGGAACCCAATCCCGGAGGTTTTATCCGTTCCTTCAGGTATCCTGCCAATGCAGCGAACAACAATACCAATATTGCCCAGAGGCAAGATGTCACCACCCAGGTATTTTGGGATACCAACCCACCTTCTCCCGGTTTTCCGGTGGCCAACTAATTTGGTTTAACATTAAAACAAATGATAATGAAAAAAATAGTTAATATTTCTCTTTTAGCACTACTTGCCCTAGCTTGGGTAGGTTGCGAAAACGATGATGCCGCACCGAACCAAACATTGGCCAATGTTACTAACGGTGCTGTTTTACGAACAATAGATCTTGAGAACGATGTTTTCAATGCGTTTGATACAGCCTCAGAATTCTCCTTAGTACTAGGAGAACAAGATATTGAAGATGGGGATTTACTTCAGTCGGTCGATGTTTTGGTGACGCTTCAAAAAAGAACCCCGTCCGGTAGTTTTGCCGATGCCGGTGATGAAACCGCCTTAAAAACATTGCCCGCCTCGGATTTTGCAACGGATGAATTTGGCCTTCCCAGGATCAATTTAAAAGTTACCCTTGGCGAGGCCGTAAGTGCATTAGGGCTAACCGCTGCCGATTTTACCGGGGGCGACCGTATCAGAATTCGGTTGGTACTAAACTTAACCGATGGACGATCCTTCTCTGTAAATGATGCTGCAGGTACCGTTACTGCCTCCTCTTTTTTCCAGTCTACGTACCAATATTTCGCTGTAATAGCATGTATTCCACTTGAACCGATTCCCGGGGATTATACATTGGATCTTTTGGACAATTATGGCGATGGTTGGGATGGTGCCTTCCTAACCGTAACCATTGATGGTGTAAGTACCGATTATACGGTAAGTAGTGATGTAGGTGATGTAGCGGTGTTCGATTTTACGATACCTGATGGCACACAAGAATTTACCATTGAATATGTACCAGGAAGTTTTGAGGGAGAACACGAATTTAAAGTCCTTTTTAACGGTGTAGAGGCTTTTAGTGGAGGTCCTGCGCCAACCCCGGGAGAATTGGTGCTTAGTATTTGTCTCTAACCCACTTTTTAGGATTTATAAAAAGGGATGTCGTTTTATGACATCCCTTTCTTTATATTCGATTTTAATCGTATTTAATTAATTAGTATTAAAATACATAGTTAAAGCTCAGAAAAAATAGTTGAAAGCATTAATTTAGTATTTAGAAATAAAAGTATGAAACATACATTTGTATCACTTATCCTAGTTTTTTTTTTAACTCCATGTCCAGGACAACAGCGATTGCAATTAGGCAATCTCCCTAGCGGGTCTTCCCCCCAAGATAATATACTCAGGGTTCAACCCGCATTTAACCAGTTTTTTTCCAATCTAAAAAGTACGGAAACTAAGGTTGATGTATCCAAAGCATTGGGCACTCCCTTTGAAGACGAAAACTTCAGTAAAGGTCAACTTTACGATAAAGAAGAATTAATAGGCGCTTTTTACCTGCGGTACAATGCATATGACGACCAAATTGAATTAAAAAAAACACAGCTTAAAGAAGAACCCATACAAGGGCTTGTGAAAAATAGTACTTTTAGGGCCATCTATAAAAATACAGATTTAAGTTACCGTGCTTTTACCGATGCCAAAGGAAATATCGCCACCGGATACCTACAGTCATTGGTCATTGGGGATATCTATAAGCTCTTTAAAAGACGGAAGGCAATCTTTATTCCAGCCACGGTACCTGTTAACCCCCAAACTCGCCCTACACCAAGCCGGTTTACCCAGTTTGAATCCTTTTTTATGAGCCTTAACGGCATAGATCAAATTGTAGAAGTGCCAAGCCATACCTCTAAATTTATGGCAATGTTTCCTAAAGAAATTCAAGCGGAACTTAAAAAATATATGAAGGCGAATAAAATAAGGTTAAAACAAGAGAGCGATCTTATCAACCTCTTTACCTACCTAACTAGATGATTTTAAACTGATACCTATTTGGAAGTGCTAAAAAAATATTTCTATTGGTTTAATATTATGTGCAAATTTCTGTTTCTAAGCAGTGTACTTTAACTTTTGTGCTTTTTTAAAACGCAAATTAAAATTGTACTTTTAAGTCAAAAAGCAATGAAAATGACCCGAAAAATAAATCCTCTCTTTTTTTTATCCCTGTTCTTTGTTTTGGCCTGCTCTAACGATGACAGTACAATCGGCAATGGCCCAATTGCCGAACCCCCTATAGCACAGCCTCCAATTTTGAATCCACCGGAACCTCCCACGGTTTCGGAAGACATAGAAATATTAAATGCGTCGCTGATCCATGATGGCTATGTTTTGATAAACGATGTGGGCCGAAACAGGGTATATCTCATGGATAAAAATGGCAGTGTAGTACACGAATGGCCGCTAGGCAACCGACAACTGGCGATGGATGCCAATTTGCTGAAAGATGGCACCTTATTGATAGGACTTAAATCGGAAACCCAATTCATTACTTCCGGTGGTGCCGCGGGAACTATTCAACGATTGGACAAAAACGGGACAATACTTTGGAATTTTAACTACTCCACAGAAAACCATATTACCCACCACGACGTAGAGCTGCTTCCCAATGGCAATATTATGGCATTGACTTGGGAACGTCTTCCTGAATCCGATGCCAAGGCAATAGGCTCTAAATTTGACTTTGATATATTTACGGAAGCCATCATTGAAATTAATCCCGAGACCAATGAAATTGTTTGGGAATGGAATGCAAAGGATCATCTTATTCAGGATTTTGATCCTGCCAAGGGAAATTTTGGCACTATTTCAGAAAACCCACAATTAATCGACATCAATTATGCCGATTTAAACCCGGATCCTGTTATGCACTCCAATGGTTTTAGTTATGATATGGACAATGATATTGTATATTTAAGTGTCAACAACGTGGGCGAGGTATGGGTTATAGATCACAGCACCTCCAAAGCGGAGTCGGCCACACACTCGGGTGGTAACTTTAATAAAGGGGGCGATTTGGTCTATCGCTTTGGAAACCCCTCAGTTTCTAAGGCCTCAGGGGAAAAATTGTTCCAAAAAAATAACCATCATCCTAATTTTTTAGGAAATGGTAAAATGCTGATTTTCTCTAACGGGGACTTATTGGACAAATCTACGGTCTTGGAATTGTCCTTGCCGGCGGAACTCGATTCAAAAATATCCCCTACCGTTACGCCAGCCATTACTTGGAGTTTTGAAAATCCATCCCTTCATGCCCCAAAGGCTTCAGGAGCAGTGAGATTGCCTAATGGAAACACACTGATAACGGAAAATGACTTTGGTGTATGGGAAGTAACACCGGCTAAGGAGGTCGTTTGGAAATATACCCAGCCGGGTTTTATCTGGCGTACTTACGCATTCAGTAAAGACGCCGATGAAATAAAAGCACTACAATTGGATTGATCTCAAGGTATTTCCTTGTCCTATTCTAAAAACCATTAGCCCTCAACTTATAGCTTTTACCTACCTTTGCCCCCATGGAAAACAACAGCCAAATTTACGGTATCAGGGCGGTAGTGGAGGCGATCAATGCGGAAAAGCCCTTGGATAAGATCTTTATCCAAAAATGACTTCGGGGCTATTTATCCTGAGAACTGGAGACCATAGTGCGTGAAAAAGGGGTAAGCACTTCCTATGTGCCTGTGGAAAAACTAAACCGCATTACCAAGAACAAGTAAGGACAATGTTGTAGCAAGTGCTTCCACGTTCAGTTAAGCGGTTTGAAGTAAATTAATTCCCGATAATTCTTGTCCGATTTGATGAATTCCGCTTAAAATTTTCTCTGTTTGTTTCGCTGAAGGTTTTTTTGTTCCAGAAACATATTGAGATAGTAAAGTAGCATTCATTCCAATTTTCTCGGCTAAGAATTTTGCATTTAACACTTTATAATATTTGAAAAACTGTTTAAAGTCAATTTCGAATTTTAAGTCATTCGGTTCTACTTTTATTTTTTCTTCCTCAAAGTAAAACTCTGTTGCTTCATATGCGCTATTTATCAATTCAGGAATTGATTTTCCAGTCGTAAAAATAGGGTAATCCTCTGAATAAGCAGAAAAACCAGTATTGGTTTTCTCAACAATCAACGTTATTTTCTTTTTACTCATAATTTTATTTTTTGATGCCAGCATCTTTTAGAATTTTATTCTCCAGTCCTTTACCTATTTCTTGACTTCCGTGATTTGGAAATATAATTATTCCTTTTTTCGTTTCGTGTTGCATTTTCACGTGTGAACCTTTTTGAGATACTGCATACCAACCATCTTTTGTCAATATTCGGTAAAGTTCGGAACATTTCATTCAGATTTTCTTCGATTCAAACCTCAAAGGTAAATTATTATTTACTTTTAAACAAATAATTTTATTTTGAATACGAATTTTTTTAGCATTTGCTATGACAATTTTATTTACACCCCATGGTAGGATGCA
The DNA here is from genome assembly GCA_041749595.1 of Flavobacteriaceae bacterium. Taxonomy (GTDB): domain Bacteria; phylum Bacteroidota; class Bacteroidia; order Flavobacteriales; family Flavobacteriaceae; genus Aurantibrevibacter. The sequence goes on from JBGTBA010000075.1 coordinate 58,165, forward strand.
CCCAAACGAAGTGTTGTTGCCAACCTAATGCATTTAAAGTATAAAAATAGTTTTTTACCTACATTTAACCTTATGGAAAACAACACCAAAATTTACAATATCCGGGCGGTAGTGGAGGCGATCAATGCGGAAAAGCCCTTGGATAAGATCTTTATTCAAAAGGGACTTAAAGGCGATCTGTCTAGGGAACTGGAAACCTTGGTACGCAGTAAAGGCATAAGCACTTCTTATGTCCCCGTGGAAAAACTAAACCGCCTTACCAAGAACAAGTAAGGACAATGTTACCCATAGTGCCCCTTAAACAAAACTATAAAACAAAATCGTATCTTTATTTTACTAAAAAACTATCATGGACCTGCAAGCTGATTTAAAATGGATACATCAAGAATTGGACACTATAAAAGACCCGTTATTTATTGAAGCCATCAAAAATATGTTGATGTATAGAAAAAAAATGTCGTTGGAGCGTATCAGTATAGCTCAATATAACAAAGAAATTGATGAATCCATTGCGCAAATAGAACGAGGGGAAGTTTATACACACCAAGAAGTAGGTGAACGCATAAAGCAATGGACAAAACAGTAATTTGGACACATCAAGCGGATGAAGATTTAAACCAAGCATTTCCCGATTTATTGGAGCAATCTGTTTCCATCGATATCGCCACAAGAATTATTAACGAAATACACGAATCAACTTCCATCTTGGCCACAAATCCGGAGATATATAAACTGGATTCCCTTAAGCAAAATAATAAAGGGAACATACGGGCTTATGAGAAACACACATAGAACTCGTTTAAACTTTTTGGATTAAGGCGAAAATTAGTCATTTTGTGCCCGATCGAAGGCTTTTTAGAGTTGCATAGCAGGGCTACGGAAGGAAAAAAAGACAAAGAACGGGTGCAAAAGGGCAATGGTAGGATGCACCCAAACAAAGTGTTGTTACCAACCTAATGCATTTAAAGTATAAAAATAGTTTTTTACCTACCTTTGCCCTATGGAAAACAACAGCCAAATTTATGGCATCAGGACGGTTATCGAAGCAATAAATGCGGAAAAGCCCGTGGATAAGATCTTTATTCAAAAGGGACTTAAAGGCGATCTGTTCAGGGAACTGGAAACCTTGGTACGCAGTAAAGGCATAAGCACTTCTTATGTCCCCGTGGAAAAACTGAACCGCCTTACCAAGAACAACCACCAAGGGGTTGTGGCCACTATTTCGCCCATAGTGTTCCATACACTCGAAGATCTTGTGGAAAACGTGATCGCCACAAAGGAATTGCCCTTGTTCCTACTTTTGGATCAACTCTCTGACGTACGTAATTTTGGAGCGGTGATAAGAACTGCCGAATGTACCGGCGTTGATGGCATTATTATCCAGAAAAAAGGCGGCGCACCGGTTACGGCAGACACCGTAAAAACTTCTGCGGGTGCGGTTTTTAAAGTCCCGATTGCAAAAGTGGACCATCTTAAAGATGCCGTTTTTTACCTTCAGGCATCGGGTATTAAAGTTGTTGCGGCCACAGAAAAGACAGAAAACACCATCTATTCCGTTTCCTTTAATGAACCTTGTGCCATTGTAATGGGTTCTGAAGATATGGGCATTTCGCCATCCATTTTAAAGGTGGTGGACGCCACGGCGAAACTTCCCCTTCTGGGAAAAATAGGATCGCTCAATGTTTCCGTGGCTTGTGGGGTTTTTCTCTATGAGGTGGTTAGGCAACGTACTTAATAACTCGACTTCAATATAAGGGCTATCCTATTTTCTTTGAAGGATGTCAATATGTTTGGTTCGCATGGGTAGAACGCATAAGCACTATGTCCGGAAAGCAGGTTGGCAATAACGGGGATTTGGGAAATGGAATACGCCATGCCATTGGCGTGGTGCATAAAATCGATGAAAATCCCTTTACGCTTCAATACTGTTTTTTACGGCTCCCCTCTTTATCCAAAGAGGGGGCACTTGTTTTTTGATGTCATTTCAACTCATTGTTTTTCCTGTAAACCGTACTCTTTTTCCGCATATGTTCCCATATTTTCAATCGGTCATGGATATCCACCAACGCTTGGAAATCGGGATCCATCTCACAGAAATACATAAAATCGTCTATTTTGGCCAAGGGGATTTTTAAATCCCTGACATAAAGGGAATCTGCATAAAACTCCCGTACCCGATTGGTACGTGCCTGTTTTTCTTCCCGTACCACCTGTTGCCTCAACATTTTGGTGCGGCCCGTAATGGCATTGATTATTGGGTTCAGTGGCACAAGGCCCATACCGCTGGTAGCCTCATACAATTGCCTTTCCGCTTGTGTGGGCACGCTTACATACGCATTGGGCAGGCCCAAAGTAGAAGCGGTTACAACGGGTTCTATGTTGATTGATCCTGCGTCCAGCCTCAAATCACCCGAAAGGTTATAAGGGCGTACTACCACCTCATCCAACTCGGTAAGCGATTCTTCCAGGGGAACAAATACCATTTTACTTTCCAAGATGGCATGGGTGGCTACCAGCACTTTTTTTTTGAACTGTACCGCCGAAAAAACCAAGGTATCGTTAAGGTTTATGGGGATGGAAAAAAAACCGTTGCTGTCCGTGATCGTTGCTTTTTTGGTGGTGGTGTTCAGTACGTGGGTGGCGGCAACATCCCCATCCTTGCCAAACACTTTGCCTTCCAACTTTTTTTGGGAAAAAGTCTGTGCCTCCACGGCGGCACAAACCAAGAACAGCCATAGAAACGGTGCACTATTTTTTAGCATCCAATTCCTTTAGATATATTTTGCTATGGGTCACCAAAAAATCGATCAATTCAAATTCATTGCTCTTTTTAAGTAGGTCCTGTGTGGGCAATTTATTGTCGCAATAAAAGAGAAAATCGTTTATTTTATCCTGTGGCAGCTTTAAATCCAATACAAAAAACTCATCATCGTACACCTGGCGCAGCACATCGCTAAGCTTCAGGGCCGTTTTGGATGTTTCCCCATCGTCCTTGGATTTAAGCATGGCCTTAAAGAGGTTCACAAAATTAAGGCCGTGTTTCAAACCCCTTGAATATTGGGGCATGGACACGTTTTCCACTTCGGTGGCCCGGTCTATTTCATAATCGTACTGTTTAAACCCCTCATTTTGCAGTTCCAAAAATTTTGCCTGGTTCTCCGGACTTACCACTACCTCGTCCAACTGGGTCACTTTTTCATTTACCTCTACCACGAGCCGGTTTTTCTTCAAAATCTCTTCCGTTATCCTCAACACTTCCAACTGGTAGTTTACCGCCGTAAACACTATTTCGTCCCCCAATTTAACCCGGATGGCGAATTCTCCATTGTCATTGGTTATGGTGGCATGTTCGGAGGTGGTGTTTATGACGTTCTCATTGGGCACATCAATGTTTCTGTACAGTACCTGCCCCCGTAGCAGGCGCCTGTCGTCATCCTGTGAACGGACCGTGGTAAGGAACAAAAGGGTAAGCACTAAGGCTATGGGCAATTTATGGTTCATCTGTATGGTTTGAAACGTTTTAACGGGCCGTCCTATCTTTTTGGGTCCAAGGGCATGGAATGCCAAGCTTTTTTGTACACCCTTTCACATTCCACCATAAAGAAAATGCAACTTACACTCATAAAAAAATAGAACGCCATTAAACTTTTGTTAATTTGTATCTTAAAGGTACGTATTTAATGGGGACAACTTCTTTTTTCACATCCTTTAATGTGCCTAATTTCCTTTGGACATCCTATTTCTCCCATAGGGTTTAAAAAATAATTTCTTTTCTAAAAAACTATTGGTCATCCCCTTTTTAAAAAAATTTCACCTATGGCAACCTCAAAATAAGGTCCACTAAACGCTATAGCCCTATTATTACAAAGCACTTTGTCGAATATTGGCCCCACTTTACCGCATAGGTGGGCTATTTTAGGCCTAATATATTGATTTATCCACAGATAATTATATTTTTGTTGGTACCTAAATCCACGGAAATAACTATTTTCCCATGAAAACAAAACTACTGACTCTGTTCATTGGTCTCTGCTTCTATGTAACAGTTAGCGGACAGATCAAAATAGGCGACAACCCCCAAACTATAGACGGCACTTCGCTGTTGGAACTGGAAAGTGGCACCCGGGCACTGGTGGTTACGCGTATCAACACCGCCCAAATGAATGCCATGGCACCGCTACAGGGAGCCGTTGTTTACAACACGGACACCCAATGCCTGCATTACTACAGTGGTACGGGGTGGATCAATATTTGTGAGGCCCTGGGGCAATCGCGCACCTTTACCGCCAATGCCGTGGTAAACCCCTTCCCCACCATCATCATCACGGAAACCACCAACAACCTTAATTTTGAAGTAGGGCAAATTACCGGGGACAACATAGTGGATGGCACCATAAACGGGGCAAACGACATTCAGACAGGCTCGGTGACCCAGGCCAATTTGGCCCTTAATTCCGTTGGGCGGGACCAATTGGTAGATAACGCCATTACCCCCTCAGAAATAGACCTTACCGTGGTTACCTTAAGCACCTTTACCAATGACGCCGGTTTCATCTCGGGGCCGATAGTAAGTACCGATGGTCCAAACTCCATTACCCCCGGAACCGATGGGGGGGCGTTTTACGATGATAATGCCTTACAAAGCGCAATTAGCACCAACACCGCCAACATTGCCACCAATACGGCTGCCATTGCCGGGAATACAACAGCTATAGCCGCCCATATTGCGGCTGATGGGGATCTGGACGCCACCAATGAACTACAAAACCTTCAGCAGGTTTTGACTATAGGAAATGCCGCCAATAACAGCATTACCAACCTAACCAACCCTGTGGCCGCCCAGGACGCAGCTACCAAATTTTATGTGGATAATGCCATTACCGGAGCGGCACCAACCGTGGTGAGTGGAGATGTTCCCAATTCGATTATTTCTGGAACCGATGGCGGAGCCTTATATGCTGATCCGGATGACGATACCACCAATGAACTTACCGATCTGGCGTTTGATACAAGTACTAACATTTTAAACCTCACCAATCCGGCCACCGCCGGAAACTCGGTGAATCTCTCATCGCTCGCCATAACCGGAACACCGAACGCACTCTTTTTTGCCGATAGTCCCGGTGGAGCTCCCAGAACCAACAATACCAACAGCCTCTTTTGGGACCCGACCGCCAGATTTGGCACAGGAGCTTTGTTTGTAGGGGTAGATGGTTTTCCGCAAAGTACTATCCCCAAAGTGCACATTCAAGAAAGCGGAAACGGCATATTAAGATATCCTCTCCAAATACAGAACAGGGCCGGTGGCGATACTAATGGATCGAGCGTTGGAATGCTTTTTGCGGTCGAAGGATTGAATGCCTTTGGGAAAGGATCCCTGACTTATGAAAGAAAAGCAGCTTGGGGTCGTGGCGATTTTCATTTTTTACAAAATACATCAGCTGATAATACAAACCCGGCACTTGCAAATGCCGTCATGACCATAAAAAATGATGGTAATGTGATCATCGCCCCGGACTCCCGAAATTTAAGCCCCGTGCCCACCCAAAAACTGCATGTTGAGGGCACTATGCGGCTCACAGGGAATTTCTTTGATGAAACCAATGCAGCCGGTACCCCGGGACAAATACTTTCTTCTACCGGTGTTGGCAATGGCACAGCATGGATAAATGCGCCTTTGAACGTAGATACCGACGACCAAACCTTAACCATTTCGGGCAACGAACTAAGCATTTCGGAGGGCAATACCGTAACCCTGCCCGTTGCCAGCATTGATGCCATTTTATCTACCATTGGGGTAACCGGTACGGGAACATTGACCGCTCCCTATGTCTTAACAGCAGGGGGAACCACTGAGGTTGCGGACGGAATAACAATAACGGGGAGTGGTGCACCCGGCGATGGATTTAAAATAGAACCCTCAACGATACCCGGGCAATTCTTACGGACAGACCCTGTTACAGGAATTGTAATCTGGGATGATCTGCCTACCGGCACGGGTGGTGCCGTAATGTCCGATGGCATTACCATAGTAGGCGATGGCGTGGCAAGTGATTTGGCGGTTCCTACGGGTGGAATCTCCACTACTCAAATTTTGGATGGAACTATTGGAGCAAATGACCTTGCAGTTGATGCCGTTACCACCCCAAAAATAGCGGACGCCAATGTTACTGAGACCAAAATTGCCCCCGGTGCCGCAGACCAGATTTTAAGGACCAATGCGGCCGGTACTCTAGTGCAATGGGTTGATCTGCCAATCTCTGGAGGCACAACCGAACTTGCGGACCAAACGACCATTTCAGGTGACGGAACTCTG
>JBGTBA010000076.1:0-3238 GCA_041749595.1 Flavobacteriaceae bacterium
CCGATTCGTGCAAAAATACCACTGGAGACCGCCTCCGGATCCTTGTAGGGGTTACCGTCGGCATAGGCATTTCCTTCGGCTTCGTTCCATACAATATTAGGGTCCATGGCCGATATAACCGTAGGGACATCCCCCAGACCAAAGGCGGTATAGATAGTGTTCACCGTTGCCATGTTTTCAGGATCGGATACGAGTCCCAATTGTTGCATAAAATCCATATTGTCCATAAAATCCTGCTCTTGGGCAATTTTGCCATCCTTCATTTTTACTAAGGTGGCGCCTTCTACGTTGACCGACTTCCCCGTGGCCGGGATACCAAAGAATTCCCCCGTATGGGTACCTTTGAAATTCCAGTGTTTCACTATCTTATCCCCTTGACCAAAGACATCCACTACCGTGAACTCAATATTGGAGAACCCGTTGAGGTAATTGGCATAAAAATCTTTGACATTTTCAATACCTATTACGTTTTCGGGAGTCATTATAAGGGTAATATTTGTTGCGAAATGGGTTTCATCAAACAGTTCCAACTTCCGGTCGTTTATAATCCCGTCCCAAGTGGCCGTGTACGTGGCAATGTTTTTTTCCATCTGGGCATTTGGATCGCTGCAAGCGGCAAAAGACATGGCGAGGGCAAAAAGGAGGGTTTTATTTTTAGTGTTCATTCGAATAAATTTAAGTTAAGCATTTCATTTTAAGTACATTATATTATTGAGCAACTCATCGCTATCATTTTAAAAGCTTTTAATTTATTTATTTCCTATTGTAGAGGCTATTACCCTGGCTATACTAAATCCCTCTATGAGGGTTTCATGTGTATATTTTTATTTGTTTTCAGCGGTCATGCTTCGACGCAGCCCAGCACTGGAATGGAACACCGATGATCAGGTCCTTATGTGTCCTACGAAACTTTGGGCAGAGGCGTTTCATGTGCTATGTTTTGGGTTAACCGTTCTTTTCCAATACCAGCACCGGATTTATATAAGGGCCATAGGCCTCTTTTATCGTAAGTTGGATTTTGCCATTGCCCTTCAACTCGAACTCGAGCGTACCATAGCTTCCGTCCGGAAGGCCGGGATATTCAAATTTATTGTTGCCCATATACTCATACCGCTCCCCAAAAACCTCATTTTTAAGCCAAAGTCCGTTGTCTTTCTCAAAAAGTTCTTTTTTGTTATTCGGATCATCCACATCGGTGTACGTCCCTAAAAGTTTTTGCAATGCCACGGCTTCTATGGCCAGGGTCGGTGCCATGCTCACATCGTACATCACTTTTTTGGAGCCGTCTTTTTCGTCCGTTATGTCCAAAATTCTTCTTTTTGAACTTGGTGCAGCCGCCGAAGGATCTTTTTCAATGTTTTTGTCCCCCGAAAAATACAGTTGGGTCACCAACGGTTGGTATCCCTCCGCGGTCACCATCAAATGAAAATGGGCAGGGCGTATAAGTCCCCCACCGGCATCATAGGACACGGGTAAAACGGTGTCAAAGGAATAGCGGCCTTCGTTGTCGGAGTAGGTAGTGCCCCGGTACCTAAATTCTGTGCTGGCATTGTCATAAACGCCATGGTCATCGCAGTGCCACAATTCTATTTTCGCCTTTTTGTACGGCGAAACGCAGTCGTTGTGTTTAACCATCCCGGTCAGTTGTATGCGTGTTCCCGTTTCAGTGCCCATTAAAAGGTTTTGCCGTAACGGACTGTTGGGCCTGTAAAATGGACCGAGGATATCGGTGGTCGTTTCGCAATCGCCCACATATTTTTCGCCGTCAAAGCGGATAAATCCAAATGCACTTACAGCGGCGGCACTTATGGCCGTGTTTTTGATAAAAATCCTTCGTTTCATGTGTTTTTATTTATATTCTTATTAATGTTGGTATATCGGTTAATGCTTGGTGCCTTCAGTGCTTCATTTCCATGCGTATCAACCGGATGGGTTGGGTATCGCTCAGGTTCACAACGGAATGGGGTGCCTCGGGATCTTTCCATTGGGTCATGGGGAATTGAAGGGGCGGTTGTAGCTGGCGGCTGTCCATGATTACATTTCCTTCGCCGTCATAATCAACAAAATCCCCGGCTTCCTGAATATAGAGTACACTAGGCCATTGGTGGTGGTGCACGGGCTCCGTTTGTCCTGGCGCCAGAATTACCTCCAGGACACGTACATGGTCATTTTCCAACAGGATTTTATGGTTTTTGGGTGCAGCGATTACGGCATCCTGTGCCGTGGGCCAATCGGCCGGATTCCCTGTTTTATAGGCCAATTCCGTTGGGGTAGTGATTTCCTGCCCAAAGAGGATCGTCGTGATACCTAAGGCGATTAGCGTGATTCCGTTTTTAATCCCCGATTTTTGAATGATAGTATCCATGCTTTGTTGATTTTTTTAAAAAAAACAGGCAGATTACCAATGGATTTGGACATTTTTGAGTTCGAGTGATTTTAATCCGCTAAAACAAAAAACCAAAATGATGATGAACTGACTTTTTGCCAAAAATGGCAACCCACCTGTTTGTATATTTACTTGGTTTTACTCTACAGCGGTTTCCGTTCCCGTTGTTTCCTGCAATTTTGTGAGGTCCAACGCCAAGGTGGACACATCCCAATACCCATGTTCTTTCACAATCTTTCCATCCACAAACCGAACGGTGATGTGTGCCGGGATTTCATATACTTGGCCGGTTGCTTTAAGCGTTCCCTGCCATAGTCCCCAAAAGTTGACCCAAGTTTCGCCTTTGTCGGTGACCACCATTTCGTATTCGGATTCCGTATCGACAAAGTCCCATGAGGAAAAGAGCGTGGCGTCCTCTTTGTTCTGGGAGACCAATTGGGATACGGTTTGCGCTTTTTTCTCGGTAACATTGTTTTGGATTTTGGCCGTATCCGCATAGTGGGTTACCATACGTTCCCAATCTTGTTGTTCATAGGCATCAATGACTTTTTTATAGGTATCGATTTCCGGGGAATTTTGGGTATAGCGTTGCGGCTTTTGCCCACAGGCCACCAATAGTATGGCAATAAGCGTTGCTAAGACAATATTTCTACCGAAATTGCTTGCTATGCGAAGTGTTTTGTTTGTTTTCCTTGGTGTTTTCATCTGTTTATATTTATTTTCTAGTTAAAGGTTAAAACCCTGCAATTTCATTGCAGTTACTTTAGTTTCTATAAATGTTTTAGTTTTGTCGGATGGGCGATTATCGTAGGAATTCCCATTCGATAAGTAATCTGAGTTGCCATTTAGTAT
>JBGTBA010000077.1:0-7065 GCA_041749595.1 Flavobacteriaceae bacterium
ATTGGTGCTGCAAATAGAATTACACCCGATTTTGTGATAAAATCTACCGACAATAAAAAACTTTTCGTAATTGAAATTAAGCAACCAAATATTCCTCTTAATTCAAAATTTCAGCAACAACTATTTTCATATATGCGTCAAAACCATCCTGAAAATGTAAATGACAAATTTCATCAAGTTGCAATTATGTTTCGTTCCAATCGGGAGATTTACAACACACGTTTTGCGAGATTGCGAATTATGTGTTAAATTCACGTTCATCTTTCGCAAGAAATTTAGTAGTATCCGAAAATACTCGGTTACGAAGCTCGCAACCTCGCAAAGCGCGGGAACGTTATGCCTCATTGTAGGGCGACCGTGCAACCATCAACATTTGTGCTGACATCGGACGACAAAATGCCAACGCTTCGCAAAATTAAAAGAGGTGCAAGCCGACACACAAGCCAACGCTTTTGCACCACATTTAATTTTGCCCAACCGCAACCAAGCCCACCCACCTCCCATTACAGAACACCCCCGATAGGGTTACAAAATATTTTAAACATAAAGATATTCAATATGCCGCTTAAAGGATTTACCTTATTTTACTGCCGGGTTAATAGTTCTGAAATCCTCTTTTTCCATCTGTAAATATTCAAATTTATCCTGATAATATGTCGCTAGGTTAATAAAATAAAGAATGTAAGGAATAGAGGTTTAGTTGGGCCGCAATTGTACCCCTATCGTTTAAGGCTAAAATATCCTTTCAACTCTTTCCCATTCATTTGAATACGGTACCAATAATCTGATGAAGGCAAAGGGCTGCCATTAAAAGAACCATCCCAGTTTATGGGCTGGTTTGTCGAAGATTTCAATAATTGTCCGTAGCGATTGAAAACACTTATTTCATAATTCGTTAAAAACTCGAAGCCTTCAGGCTGAAATAAGTCATTTTGCGAATCACCGTTGGGGGTAAAAAATTTAGGGATGACCAAATGGATGAATTCCCGCACCGCTGTACCGCACCCGCTTTTTTCGCGCACAAAAATAGTGTAAAGTCCGCCCGGAATACCTTCAAAAATAGGACTATCCTGAAAATTGAAACCATTAAGGGAATATTCAAAATCACCCCTATTCAGGGCGCTCACTGTTACGGTGAAATCCGATGAATAAATACGATCGATAACGGGGGTATCTATCTGCGAAAGGGTTATCGTTTTTTCCCGCTGGCATCCGTTCGAAGTGGTCACCGTAACCGTATAGTTTCCCGGGGCACTTACCGTTATTTGCTGTGTTGTCTCACCCGTATTCCAGAGATAGGACATATTTTCTGCTTCCACGCTTAAAATTTGGGTAGCTCCTTCACAAAAAGTAAGGCTTTCATCCGTAAGTTGTGGTACTTCATAGAAGTCTACATTCAATGCAGTCCGCGTAGCAGAGGCACAAGTGGCCGTATTTGTAACAGCCTCAGCATAGAAGATGCCTGCTGAAGTGGTTGGCGTATATGATGCCGTGTTGACAGCCAATAAGGCTCCACCTTCAGCTTGGTCGTACCAATTTACACCTACCCCTTGAGGTACAGTTACAGTTATGGTTTCATTTTCATCCGGGCATAAGGTAATATTGGCTATAGATTGTTGCGGAGCAGCTGGAGTAGGAATAAAGATAACATCAAAAACTTCTGAAATGGCTATGCACAAAGGATTGGAAAGGTTTATGGCATCTTCGGCAACCTTTGCCCGGTAAAATTGGGTAACGCTTAGGTTGTTTAACTGAAGAGTATTGGTATTGGCTCCCAAAACATCTATCCAAGTAATGTCATCACTACTTTGCTGCCATTGGTAGGCATGGGTGTTGTATATGGAAAAATCCGGATTTGCGGTTAAGAGTGTCGTTATTGGGCCATCACTTTCGCAGTACACCAGGTTGGAATTATTTTCCGAATCAGTTACGTCTATAAAATCTCCGCAGGTTTTAAAAACAATATCATCAATAGCCAAGTCGTTACCACAGCCGCCTTCCCCATTATTGAGCATTTTTAAGATTACCGAGGTTTGTCCGGTAAGCGTTTTAAATACCAAGCCGTATTTTTCCCATTGTGGCGAAATCTTGCCCGGAATGGGTCCGGTATCGCCCGATGCCAGCAATTGGGTGTCCGTGGTGTCCCAAATTTGAAATTTTACATTGATGGGGATTCCGAAATTGGAGCAACCGGAAGCAGGCAAAAGATTGATAAGCCATGAGGAAAATTCGTAAGAGGTGTTTTCACAGAGTCCGCTTACCGTTCTCTTAAAAAATTCACCAGCAGTAAAATCGGCATTTACAATAAAACTTTTTCCATTGGTGTCATTTGGGGTGTGGTCTACTATACGGTGCCAATCAAAAAAGGTGGTGGTATCTAGAACGGTGTAACTACCGTCGTTCGGGGTTCCTGTAACAAAGGAATAAGTGGTGGTACCCACAGGCAGCGGTGGTCCAGGGGTTGTCCCTGTGCCAAAGTCTTCGGTGAAGATAGGGTCGCCCGAATTGCCATTACAAAATCCCAATTGCGCCCGTAATGGCACATACCACAAGCCAATACAAAGCAATATTAAAAAAGAAACTGTTTTTTTCATTTCCAAGCCTTAAAGATAGCATACTATTTCAATTAAGGTCACGGTCGCTGATGAAAGGTACAGCTTACTGGATTAGGAGCCGACTGTCCAAATGGAAGTTGTATTAATTCTTTTCCCTTTTCAGGGATTAAGCCTATTTTTGCGACAATTACAAATGAAGCGGGTATAATGAACTATAATTTCAGTGAAATTGAAGCCAAATGGCAACAATATTGGGCAGAACATCAGACTTTTAAGGCAGAAAATACATCCGACAAGAAAAAGTTCTATGTGCTGGATATGTTTCCCTATCCCTCAGGGGCAGGCTTGCATGTGGGGCATCCGCTGGGGTACATTGCCAGTGATATTTATGCACGTCACAAACGCCACAAAGGATTCAATGTTTTGCATCCGATGGGCTATGATTCTTTTGGATTACCTGCGGAACAATACGCCATACAGACCGGACAGCATCCGGCTCTGACTACCGAAACCAATATTAAACGGTATAGGCAACAACTCGATAAAATCGGTTTTTCGTTCGATTGGAGTCGGGAAGTACGTACCTCTGATCCCAAGTATTACAAATGGACACAGTGGATTTTTATTCAATTATTTAATTCTTGGTATAATAAAGTAACCGATAAAGCAGAGGGTATTTCAGGGTTAATCTCAATTTTTGAAAAGGAAGGAAATAACACTGTTAATGCGGTTTGCGATGAGGACACCCCGGAATTTTCAGCATCGGATTGGAAAAAGTATTCCGATAAAGAAAAACAGGAACTCCTTTTAAAATACCGACTCACCTATTTGGCAGAAACCGAAGTGAACTGGTGTCTGGCATTGGGAACGGTCTTGGCCAATGACGAAATTGTAAATGGTGTTTCCGAAAGAGGTGGTCATCCGGTAATCCGAAAAAAGATGACCCAATGGAGTATGCGCATCACTGCTTATGCGCAACGTTTATTAGATGGACTGGCCACAGTGGACTGGCCGGAACCCCTAAAAGATTCCCAAACCAATTGGATTGGAAGATCGGTGGGAGCGGAGGTTAGCTTTAAGGTCCTCCCCCCAACCCCCTCCGAAGGAGGGGGAGTAAGATTTGGATATTTGACAGGAGGAAATAATGCTCATTTGCTACTCGAGAAGGCAAAAAAAATGAGAAATAATCCAACAGAAGCGGAGACGATTTTGTGGGAGTGTCTTAAATCCAAAAAATTGGGAGTTAGGTTTCGAAGACAGCATCTTATAGATGATTTTATTGTTGATTTTGTGTGTTTATCTAAAAAGCTGATTATTGAGGTAGACGGTGCTATTCATGATTTGCAAAAGGAAGACGATGAGTCTCGTTCTAGGGTATTAAATGGACAAGGATTTAAGGTTGTTCGTTTTCGTAATGAAGAAGTAATTGGAAACACGGATGCCGTTTTAAAGGAAATTACTAATCAATTAGATAGAATTGTTACTCCCCCTTTGGGGGAAGGGGGGATTTCTGTCTTCACCACCCGTCCCGATACCATCTTTGGGGTTAGTTTTATGGTTTTGGCTCCGGAGCACGAATTGGTACAGGAAATCACAACCCCGGAACAAAAAGCAGAGGTTGAAGCGTATATTGAAGCCACGGCAAAACGCTCGGAACGGGATCGTATGGCCGATGTTAAAACGATCACAGGCGTTTTTACGGGGGCGTATGTAGAGCATCCATTTACGCTGGAGCCTATTCCGGTTTGGATTGGCGATTATGTATTGGCGGGTTATGGCACGGGGGCTGTAATGTCGGTTCCCTGTGGCGATCAGCGCGATTATGATTTTGCCAAACATTTTAATATTCCTATTCCCAATATTTTTGAGGGTGTGGCTATTTCTGAGGAGGCATATAGCGCCAAAGAAGGATTTGTGTATAGGAATTCCGATTTCTTAAATGGCCTGAAATATAAGGAGGCCGTAAAAAAGGTGATTGCGGAATTAGAAGATTTGGGCCAGGGCAAAGGCAAGGTGAATTACCGTTTGCGCGATGCTGTTTTTAGTCGGCAACGCTATTGGGGCGAACCGTTTCCGGTGTACTATAAGGATGGGATGCCGCAAATGATTGATCCCAAGTTTCTACCCATAGCACTTCCCGAAGTAGAGAAATACCTTCCCACGGAAACCGGGGAACCGCCTTTGGGCAATGCTACAATTTGGTCTTGGGATACCAAACAAAATAAAGTGGTTAGCAATGAAAACCTCTCCCCCTTGGGGAGAGATCGAGAGGGGGTCTATCCTTTAGAACTCAACACCATGCCCGGATGGGCGGGCAGCTCGCAGTACTTTAACCGCTATATGGACCCGCATAATGAGGAGGAAATATTCGCTAAGGAAGCTATTGACTATTGGCAGGATGTGGATTTATATATCGGCGGGAGCGAACACGCCACCGGACATTTACTGTACAGCCGTTTCTGGCAAAAGTTTATGTTTGATAAAGGCTTGGTGCCAAAAGATGAATTTGCTAAAAAGTTAATCAATCAGGGGATGATAACAGGGACGAGTGCTTTTGTAAATCGCTTACGATACGAATTTCGCACAGCAGATTCCTCTTATTTTAATGATGAAATTATCTCTTCCTTTTCTGAGGTAATGTCATTAAATCAAATATTTATTTCAAAAACCCTTAAGAACAAACTTCAAAGGTCAAATGATCCTGAAGAATTCACTTTGGTCGAAGACAAACTTGAAACGTTTAAAAATTTTTTAAATAATGAAATTCTTTTAAGATTACCCAAACTCAATTCCGTTGAAGTTGATATTGAAACAGGGGAACATTTTTTTGATGAAATACATACGGAGGTTAATTTCATAAATAGCTCTGATGCTTTGGATATCGAAGCCTTTAAAAATTGGCGCCCTGAGTATAAAAATGCTGTTTTTATTTTAGAGAACGGAGAACTCTACGACCCTAACTCTTCGCCCTCGGGTGGGTCGGGCGAAGAATTTATTGTTTCCCGCGAAGTCGAAAAAATGTCCAAATCCAAATACAATGTGGTGAGTCCGGATGCCATTTGCGAGCAATATGGAGCAGATAGTTTACGCATGTATGAGATGTTTTTAGGGCCTTTAGAGCAATCCAAACCATGGAATACAGCCGGGATTACAGGGGTACACGGCTTCCTTAAAAAATTATGGCGCTTATACCATTCCGGACCCGAAAATAACTTTCACGTCATGGACTCCCCTCCTTTGGAGGGGTTGGGGGAGGCTTTACGAACCCTTCATAAAACCATCAAAAAAGTAGAAGAAGATATAGAGAATTTTTCCTTCAACACCTCGGTTTCTACCTTTATGATTTGTGTTAACGAACTTACGGTATTAAAATGCAATAGTCGTGCAATTTTAGAGCCTTTAGCCATTTTAATTTCGCCCTATGCCCCGCATATTGCCGAAGAATTATGGGAAAAATTAGGTCATACAGGTTCTATCGCTACTGCACCTTTTCCAAAATTTGATGCACAGTTTTTGGTAGAAAGCAGCAAGGCCTATCCTATTTCCTTTAACGGAAAAATGCGGTTTACCTTGGAACTTCCTATGAATATGAAGTTAGAAGAAATTGAGGCAGCGGTGTTGGCGCATGACAAAACCAAGGAACAGCTGCAAGGCAGTACTCCTAAAAAAGTAATTATAGTCCCCGGGAAGATCGTGAATATCGTTGGCTAGACTTTGAAAATATAAAGAGATTGGTTATGGAAGGTATTGAAATTATTGGTTTTATGGCAGCGGCTTTGAGTACTACGGCTTTTATTCCACAGGTGTACAAAACCTGGAAGTATAAATCTACCAAGGATATTTCCTTGACCATGTATCTGGTGTTGCTCACCGGACTTATCTTATGGCTGGTTTATGGTATTTATCATAACAGCTTTCCTATTATTTTGGCCAATGGCGTTACGGCCGCACTGGTATTTTTTGTGCTTTTGCTGAAATTGGGTCTAATAGACAAAATGGTTGTTTTTTTTGATGCAAATTTTTCAAGTGGACAGAATGGTTGCTAAATTTTCAATTGTTTTTTCACTGTTTTTTGTGAAGGTTTTATCTTTGATCTGTCAAGTTAAACGGACATAGGCTCTGCTGGAGAGCAACCTATCAGGGATACACTTGACGGCTGACGAAAATGTCAAAAAAGAGGGATTCAACAGAGTCCCTTTTTTGATGTTTTTAGAGGCCATTATGCCTTTAAAAACTCATCGATAAACTTCATTTTTCTCGCTTTTGATAGTCCGTTGTGGTTTCTGAGTTTTGTTTTTAAATCTGAAAAATGCCCATCAATCGCATTGGTTGTATTGGGTATTTGAAGCTCCATATTATCATACCAAGTAAATAAGACCGTTGCACGGTAAATTCCATTGAAAAGGGCATAAATTGGCACAAAATATTAACTCAACTATTTGTATATCAGTATATTGTATTGTATTTTTGTCTTATGAAAAAAGCAATTCACCTTACTTTAGCGGACAGC
>JBGTBA010000078.1:0-2084 GCA_041749595.1 Flavobacteriaceae bacterium
GTTGCATGAGAAAGAAAGAAAAACGAGTAAACCCAATACGATATTGGTGCTGATCTTCATGAACTTTAGCTTGATTATTATAAATTTAGTTAAAATTTATTGATCCAATAAAAAATTTCTTGAAACCGACTATCCCCGTAATCCATAGGGGTATTTCGCCGGTTTCATTTTGACCAAAAAGCAGTTTCGTCCTCTTCCAAGAAAAGGTGAAACACCGAGGCACAGCTCTCGGGGAGTCTTTAGATTAAATCGTATTTTTCGTTGAAATTCGAAAAAATTCTAGCGGTCCAAAAAAGTTGTAAACTTTGGAAACCCTAGTCGTAAAATATAGGGATTTAAAGGCTCATTTAATATCAAAAAAAGCGTTTATATAATTCCCCCATGCTTGCCTTTTTCCCAACCGTGTTTCCCCAAATACTGTGTGGCAGTTTCAACAGCGTCATCTTCTATCGTGGTGCCCATGGAGTCGTTCCAGCGATTCAGATACCCAAAAAGGGAAATAACCCCAAGCATTTCCACGATTTCCCCTTCGTTCCAATACAAATACAACCGTTGTTTTATCGTTGCATCCACCGCATTTGGAATTTGTGTTGCCGCCAGCGAAAAATCCAACGCCACCCGTTCGGCCTCCGAAAACGCCGCATGGGTGCGGTATTCCCAAATATGGTCCAATTGTTCCTGTTCGGCACCATAGCGTTCTGCGGCGCGTATGGAGTGCGCCTGACAGTACCGGCATCCGGAGGCATTACTGCTTACCCAAGCAATTAAGCGCTTTAAGGCCGACGTTACACGCCCTTCATTGGTCATTACCGCTTTGTTTAGATTGATAAAGGCCGATGAAATTGCAGGGCGATGCTGCATGGTTAGGATGGAATTGGGACAGAATCCCAAAGTCTCGTTGAAAAATTCGGCCAATTTTTTTGTTTCCAAATCGTGATTGGGATCTAAGGGAGTTACTAAGGGCATATTTCTATATTTAAAAAATGTATTTTTGAAGTATACAAGAAACGAAAAATATGGGAACAAAAAATCATATCACCACCAAATGGTTGGGCAAAATGGCCTTTGAGAGTAATAACCCATCCGGCCTTAGTTTTAAAATTGATGCAAGTCCTGATGATGGCGGCGACGGTAACGGATTTCGACCTAAAGCGCTAATGTTATCTGCTTTGGCAGGTTGCTCAGGTTTGGATATTGCCATGTTGATAAAGAAAATGAAGTTGGAAGTATCCGATTTTCATATTGATACTATCGCAAATTTAACAGACGAGCATCCCAAGTATTATGATGCGGTTACGGTAGAATATCATTTTCACGGAGCACATTTGAATGAAGATAAATTAAAAAAAGCGGTAGCGCTCTCGGTGGAAAAGTACTGTGGCGTTATGGAAATGTTTCGGCGGTTTGCAGATTTGAAGATTGAGACTGTTTTTCACAAAGCCCCCTAACCCCCAGAGGGGGAATTGTTTACGCTGTTTTATAGTGCCAATTAGTAAGAATCAAGAGTGAACTTAAAGATTCTATCCAAAGTAAATTATGGTGATGAAACAAAGCGAATCCACTTACTGGATGAATCAGAACCAGTAATACGAATAATAGCCACAATAATAAAGAACAAAAACCAATAACCACAAGGATCATTTTTTAATCTTGAGCTTGAACTTGATTCTTGAACTTAATTTTATAAATAATACCCCCATGCGCTGGACCATTAAGCCAAAACCGGAAGCCCACAAAATAGCCAGCTTAGCGGCTGATTTGCAGGTGGACCCTTTGGTCGCGACCTTATTGTTGCAACGAGGCATCGAAACCTTTGAGGACGCCAAGAAGTTCTTTAGACCCGAGTTGACCGATCTGCACGATCCATATCTTATGAAAGATATGGATTTGGCGGTTGCAAGGATTCAAAAGGCCATAGCCGACAACGAAAACATTTTGGTTTTCGGGGATTATGATGTGGATGGTACCACCGCGGTAGCCTTGGTTTCTTCTTATCTATTGACCAAATATCCCAATGTAGCCACCTATATTCCGGACAGGTACAATGAAGGGTACGGTATTTCGTATCAAGGCATCGACTTTGC
>JBGTBA010000079.1:0-29453 GCA_041749595.1 Flavobacteriaceae bacterium
GGTAGCCTTGGCTCCGCCAGTTTGTCTTTCACAATGTTCCTATCTCCAGAATTCTGATCGGGTTGATGTCGGGCACCTTAAACGCCAGTTCTAAAATCGAGCTTTCATCCGGCAATACTGTTTATAAATTTAATGATTTTCAGTTCAACCCTCGTTATCAGCCTGGTCTTTTTTGCCGCCAAAAATGGGGAATTCTGGCTAACGTATTTGTAAAAAACTATAAATCAATTAGATATAAAGTTTAAATCTGAATTAATCAAAGCAAATTTATCAATTTGTTTTTGAATTCTTTTTGCGATACCGAGTTTTCTTTTTTGGTCTAAAAAGTGGTAACCTTCGGGGTTAATGTAAGGAGTACCTTTAACAACCATGTTCCAAATAATAACGGCTAATTTACGACCAGTAGCACTCACGGCAGAAACCCTGCCTTTCCTAAAATTGATACTATGGAAAAAGTCCCGTACACAATTCGGGCAATGATGCTTTTTACTGCTTTTGTCTAATATGTATCGGTATTCACTCATTGAAACTTTTATTGAATTTATTTACATGAAGTAATAAATTTATTACCTTTGTAGGTATAAAGTATAACGAGCTTTTCAGGCTTCTAAAAAAGGACGGTTGGTTTGAAGTAAGGCAAAAGGGTAGCCACGTAATTATGCAGCACCCTACAAAGCCCGAACAATTGACTGTACCCAACCATTCGGGCAAAGAGGTTAAAAAGGGTTTATTAACCGCTATACTGAAACAAGCGAACATTAAAACAACAAAGCGATGAAAAAGCAAAAAATTAAAATAACGGTAACTAAAGAAGATACCGGGTATAGTGCCAATACATTGGTAAACGGAAACTTTATTGCAACCGAAGCCGAAACCTTTGAGGAACTTAAAGCAAATGTTTTGGAGGCAGTAAACCTTACTTTTGAAGACAAGGGCTTTACTTATACTATTGACGAAATCCAATTTGAATACGACTTGGAAAGTTTCTTTGACTTTTACAAGGTTATCAATGCAAAGGCACTTTCTGAACGTATAGGAATGAATCAAAGCCTTTTGGCCCAATACATCAAAGGAATTAAAAAACCCTCTGCACCTCAAACCAAACGTATTTTGCAAGGGGTTCAGCAAATAGGTAGGGAACTTTCCGAAGTTCGTTTTTTGCTCTAAATTGAATCTGTGTTTATCCTTTTCTAAAATTGTTGTTTGGCACGTGGCACAAGTGGCACAAACTAAAAATGAAAGTGGCAGTTGTGCCAAAGTTGTGCCACCGAAAAACCCTTGTGAAGCCCCACCAATAAAGGAAAGTGCCAATAATGCCACAAATGCCACGTTGTTTTTAAAATAATTTTTCATATTCGCCCTGTCTTGTCCATTTGAATAATTCTTTATTGTTCAAAAACCGCTTAAAAGTCCGTTCAGCCATTCCCATACTTTCGGCAACCTGTATACCCTCGCTTGCTGTAAAGGTGTCGGGCAATGCTATATAAAGGGTTTGTTTGTCGGTGGGCACCTTATCCAATGGACTTGCATTCGATACGATAGAATGTACCTTAATAGCTGTTTTTTTGAAGTATTCAACCAATTGTAAAGCCCCTTGCACCGCTTCCATTCCAATAGCTTGTTTATTATCTTTATTACAGGCGTACCGTACCATTTGAAGTATTAATGCCAATCGAACGGCATACATTTCTATTTTGGCATTTATGCCGCTTATGGCTGCAAAAAGCGGGCATAGTATACCACCCACAGCGAATTAAAGTGAGCATAGTGCGGCGGGTGAAAGTGAACCACCTACAGCGGATGAAAGTGAACCACTAAAAATCGATTCTATTTGTAAAGCTTTAAATATCTTTTCTCAAAAATTATTTTATCTTCGCAGCCTATTAAAATGAAGTGTATTTTTATTACATATAATTTCAACCTGCCTGCGGTTATTCCGCCCTGAAATTTAGTGCCTTTTCCTTTCGACCTCTTCTAGAGGTATCTTACAAAATAATTTGCTAAAACCTATTTAATCCAATGGTACTCCGCTGGTATTGCTATCAGATGGTCTTCCATTTAGAATGATTAACCAATATGAATAAATACGCACGACTTTACCGTAAAAAATCAAAACGAGAATATCAAAAAGTAATAGACCTATTTAACAAAAATTCCGAAAAAAGTGCCAAAACAGAGATACTTTCAGGTCTAACTGTTGCTCTGGCCTTAATTCCTGAAGCTGTTGCTTTTGCTTTAATTGCAGGATTATCTCCGCTTACTGGTCTGTATGCGGCTTTCGTAGTTGGATTAATCACATCAATTTTCGGTGGACGTCCTGGAATGATTTCCGGTGCAACTGGTGCTGTTGCCGTTGTAATTGTGGCTTTGGCTATTTCTCACGGACCCGAATATATATTTGCTACTGTTGTCTTGGCGGGTATTATTCAAGTTCTGGCAGGTGTATTCAAATTGGGAAAGTTGATGCGATTAGTTCCACATCCTGTAATTTTCGGATTTGTTAATGGTTTAGCAGTCATCATATTTATGTCGCAACTCGACCAATTTAAAGATGCAACGGGAAACTGGTTAACAGGTCAGTCGTTGTACATTATTTTAGGGTTGGTCTTGCTAACAATGCTAATTATTTGGGGATTGCCAAAACTTACAAAAGCCATTCCCGCATCATTGGTTGCCATTCTTGCTGTTTTTGGGATTGTTGTTGGGTTTGGGATTGATACCAAAACGGTAGGTGATATTGCATCTATCCAAGGTGGTTTTCCACCGTTTCACATTCCGAGTGTTCCTTTCAACTTTGAAACATTGGTTTTAATTTTTCCATACGCTGCAATTATGGCTGGTGTAGGTTTAATAGAGAGTTTGCTAACGCTGAATATTATTGATGAAATTACTGAAACTCGTGGTAGAGGAAATAAAGAAGCTGTCGCTCAAGGTGCTGCAAATATTTTATCAGGTGTTTTTTCTGGAATGGGCGGTTGTGCAATGTTAGGTCAGAGTCTTATTAATATTTCTAATGGTGCAAGAGCAAGGCTTTCGGGAATTGTGGCTGCGGTGGCACTCTTACTATTTGTAATGTTTGGTGCTGGTTTAATTGAGCAATTGCCAATGGCGGCACTTACTGGTCTTATGATTATGGTAGCTATCGGAACTTTTGAATGGGCGAGTTTGAAGACTTTCAATAAAATGCCTAAATCTGATATTTTCGTTATGGTTGTCGTAACGCTCGTTACTGTTTTCTTGCACAATTTGGCTTTAGCTGTTATTGTCGGCGTTATTATAGCTGCATTGGTTTTTGCTTGGGATAACGCAAAACGTATTCGAGCAAGAAAGTCCATTGATGAGCAGGGAATTAAGCATTATGAAATCTATGGGCCTTTGTTTTTTGGTTCTGTTACTATGTTTAATGAAAAGTTTGATATACTGAACGACCCACAGGAAGTCATCATTGATTTTAAGGAAAGTCGCGTTGTAGATATGTCAGCCATTGAAGCACTTAATAAAATCACAGAACGCTATTTAAAAGTCGGAAAAAAAGTCCATTTACGTCATTTGAGCCCTGACTGTATAACGCTATTGCAAAATGCTGATGAAATTATTGAGGTTAATGTAATAGAAGACCCGAATTACAAAGTCGTAGTCGATAAGGTTTAATTATGAAAAGTATCCTAAAAACGGTTTGCAACGTATTTTATACTTTTAAAAGGACTTTTACTGATTGTTTTTGAGATTAATTTCCCAATAGCCTTGCGTGCCACCGTGGCGTTTTATAAATCCTTTGGTTTTGAGCGCATTTATATGTTTGCCCACAGGGGATTCATTGATGCCTAAAGATTCAGCTATTTCAGTATAAGTAATAGTAGTATTGGTTGCAATAAGTTTAAATACTTCTTTTTGTCTTTTAGTAAGCGTATCTATAGAATCTATTGCACCACCTGTTACACCACCTTTTGGACCAACTTCTTTATCATCTTCTCTAATAGTAGATTCATCAGCAACTTCTTTAGCAATAAAAGTCATTCTAAGAAAATTATCAGAAAAACTAAAACTCTCTTTTCCATAGTGTTCTAAAATACTTTATAATGAAGCGCTTTCCCCCCCGTAATACATTTTTTTACGGGGCATAGGGGAATGTGCTGAGTGTTTACGAATACCAAATTTTATGAAAACAAAGCTGGGAAAATAGAATATATAGGCATTTGAGGCCAAAATATATCAAACTAAAAGTGTTCAGGAAAAATAGCATAATGTTGTACCTATGTTGTACCCAAGCCATAAAAAAAGCCCTCACATTTATGTGAAGGCTTGATTTTACTAGTAGCGGGAACTGGACTCGAACCAGTGACCTTCGGGTTATGAGCCCGACGAGCTACCTACTGCTCTATCCCGCGATGTATGATTAAAGTGCCTTTAGCACTGCTTTTTATTTCAAACGTTCGGTAGCGTAAGTGGGCTGTCCTGAGCGATGTCGAACGATACTACTCTATCCTGAACAATTAGACTGCAAAGATACAATGGTTTTTTAGTTTAAACCAAATGAATGTAAAGATTATTTTTTCTTGGAACAGGTTAAAAACTTAAATTAACTACCTTCGGGTTTTACAGATCATATGCAGATAATCAATGATTTTTTGAGTTCCATCATTCCTTATTCAGAATGGGTAATGCTTTTTTTTGTAATTGGAGGTGGGCTTTACCTGGCATTTTATTCCCGATTGTTGCCCTACAGGTATTTTAGACATGCCATTGCCATTACGGCAGGTAAATATGATAATCCAAATGACCCCGGGGATGTAAGCCATTTGCAGGCACTTTCATCGGCAGTGGCGGCCACTGTTGGATTGGGGAATATTTCGGGTGTGGCTATTGCCATTTACACTGGGGGGCCTGGCGTGGTTTTCTGGATATGGATGACCGCGCTCATAGGGATGTGCATAAAATTTTACTCCTGTAGTTTGGCGATAATGTTTCGGGATAAGGACAGTGAAGGAAACCTACAAGGAGGCCCCATGTACTATATTACCCAAGGCATTGGACCCAAAGCGAAACCATTGGCCATTTTTTTCTGTATGGCCGGACTCGTAGGGTTTTTAGGTGTCTTTACGGTAAACCAATTTACACAGACCTTTATGAGCGTGGTAAAGCCGGATACTTCTATCGCCGCTTTGGGCGAATTTAACTGGAAATTGATCATCGGCATCTTATTGTCCATCCTAACTTCGTTTGTGATTTTTGGTGGTTTACAGAAAATAGCCAAAGTGGCCACAGCAATAGTCCCTTTTATGGTGCTTCTTTATTTTCTGGCAGTAGTGGTCATCATGGCAGGAAACGCTGGCAATATCCTGCCCTCTTTAAATCTTATTTTTACTGAGGCGTTTAATCTTGATACCGCAATGAAGGGAGGCTTTTGGGGATTGGTTATTTTAGGGGTGCGCAGGGCTGTTTTTTCAAATGAATCGGGTTTGGGGAGCGCACCCATGTACCATGGCCAATCTAAAACAAGTGAGCCCATACAAGAGGGTTTGGTGGCCATGTTGGGTCCCTTTATCGATACCATCATTGTGTGTACAATGACAGCGGTTATCATTATTATAACCGGGGCGTATCTGGAAGCGGGGAGCAATGGAATAGCGATGACCCTTTTTGCCTTTGAAAAATCGCTCTTCGGGTATGGGGGCATTATATTGATGCTCATCGTTTCCGCTTTTGCATTATCAACCCTGTTTACCTATTCGTACTATGGAACAAAGTGCCTCACTTTTTTGACCAATGTTAAAATTGGCAAACTCTTCAACGTATATTATGTTGCAACCATTACCTTTGCTGCGGTAGCTTCGGTGGATTTGGTGATCAATTTAATAGATTTGGCCTATGCCTTAATGTGCATACCCAACATGATAGCCGTGCTTTACCTAGCGCCAAAAGTAAATTTGGAAATGAAAATATACTTTTCAAAACTAAAAGATGGAGCATAAAGCCGGTTTTGTAAATATTATAGGGAACCCCAATGTGGGTAAATCTACTTTGATGAATGCCTTTGTGGGCGAGAAATTGTCCATTATAACCTCCAAGGCCCAGACCACAAGGCACCGTATTTTGGGGATTGTGAATGGGGATGATTTTCAGATGATCCTATCGGATACTCCCGGAATCATAAAACCTGCATACGAACTACAATCTTCCATGATGGATTTTGTAAAATCGGCTTTTGAAGATGCCGATATTCTGCTCTATATGGTGGAGATTGGGGAAAAATCCCTGAAAGACGAACGTTTTTTCGAAAAGCTACAACATAGTGAAATTCCTGTATTGGTATTGTTGAACAAAATAGATACCTCAGATCAGAATATATTGGAAGAGCAGGTGCGGTATTGGCAAGGACAGTTGCCAAAAGCGGAGATACACCCTATATCGGCTTTGCAGAACTTTAACGTAAAAGAGGTTTTTCATCGGATTCTGGAATTGTTGCCTGAGTCGCCCGCATACTATCCCAAAGACCAGTTAACAGATAGGCCTGAACGTTTTTTTGTAAATGAAATCATTCGGGAAAAAATCCTTCAGTTTTATAAGAAGGAAATCCCGTATTCGGTCGAGATCGATACTGAGGAATTTTTTGAGGACGACAGTATCATTAGGATGCGATCTGTCATTATGGTAGAGCGGGATTCGCAAAAAGGAATCATCATTGGCCACAAAGGGGCAGCGTTAAAAAGAGTGGGCGTTGCCGCCAGAAAGGATTTGGAGAAATTCTTTGATAAGCAGGTACATATGGAAATGTACGTAAAGGTCAACAAAAATTGGCGCAGTGATGCCAAACAGCTAAAACGCTTTGGATACAACCAAGGGTAAAAGGTATATATTTTCTGCTTCCCGGTCAAAGTAAAAGCGATAAATTACCGATTTATTTTAACTTCCAAACTAATCCACTTTAACGGGCCACGTAATTACCGGATGTTCCTTTGGAGCGGTATAAGCCCCTAAAGCCTTTAAACGAAGCTCTATCTGGCTTAATTTCCCCAAGGTTTTTATTTCCAGAATGGCCGTTTCCCCAGCTTTAACTCCAAAAATGGCAGCTTTACTGTAAAAAGAATAAGGCATGGCGTTCTCAAAAAGGAGATCGCTACTGCTCACGTTCTTAAGTGCCACTTTTAAGACAGAGGTATCTTCAATATAGTTGGCACTTTCCACCGCTAGACAAGCCTTTAACAAAGGTTCCAGAAATTCTGGCCTACCCACGAGCAAGGAATTGAATACGGCCACCGTGCGGCCTGCAAATAGGGCTTCACGCATACTTTCAATGCTCTTTTCTTTGGCAAAGACCAGCGTAATTGGGCGGTGGTTCCCCTTTTCTGTATAATCCCAATCTATCAGTCCATGTATATCACTGGTACCCATAATGGTAAGATTGTGCTTTAGTGCCAATGCAAGCGATTCCTCCGCATAATCCTGTGAATTGATGACTTCAATGCCTTGCAGCTCCCTATTTTTAATACGTTCGGCCTGAAAATCACTTAAAATGGGGTTTCCGGTCTTACTTTGATCATACCATGCTGGATGGTTCCAAAACACGAAGGCATTTTGTTTTTTGGCTTCTTTGAAGGACGTTTCCGCATTTTCGGCCAACAGCTTGTTGGCATCTTGTATAAACACGGCATTGCTATGCCCAATAGGTTCTTTTCGGGTAATTTCGGAACCGGGAACAACTAATAACCCATGTTCATTGGCCTCTTCCAGGGCCAGATGATAGGCTCGGTTGCGGTCTGGATGCGGTATGTCGGCCTTATGGGGTTGGTATTCCAAATGCTCGGTAAGGGAAATGGCATCCAACCCTTCCCGGAGCGCTTCCATAACCCGTATAGTGGGCCATACATTGCCATCGGAAAAAACGGAATGCATGTGCAAATCGGTTTTTAAAGTTACAAATCCTTCTATATCCGGAAATTGTAATTTGTCCATCTGTGTATGGGAATGTTGCTGGGCGGTAAGGGTACAAAACCCAAAGAAAGCAATAAGGATTAAGGGTGTTTTTTTCATGTTGGTCGGTTTTTTCAAATGTAATGGTATTTACTCAATCAAAGCAGTAAAAAATGTGGTGTTTGGGTTAAGAAAAGGTAAATTTTAACTACTTGTTTTCTAGATGCATAGGACGGAAAACTAGGGTAAGATGTCACATAATTGAAACCTATAAGTAACTAAATTTCACAGACCGTTCACCGTTTCCCGTATCGCAACCAAATTGGTCAACAGTTTTTCCAAATGGTCCAGGTGCAACATATTGGCACCATCGCTCTTGGCATTTGCCGGATCAAAATGGGTTTCCATAAAAATACCGTCCACTCCAGTGGCGATGCCCGCACGGGCCATGGCTTCTATTAAATCCGGACGACCGCCCGTGACACCGGAGGATTGGTTGGGCTGTTGTAGGGAATGGGTAACATCAAGTACCACTGGCGCATATTGTTTCATGGTTGGGATTCCCCTAAAATCAACGATCATATCCTGGTAGCCAAACATGGTGCCGCGGTCGGTAATCATAACTTGCCCATTTTGGCTATCCAACACTTTTTGTACGGTATGCTTCATACTTTCCGGGCTCATGAACTGGCCTTTTTTAAGGTTCACCGCTTTCCCTGTTTTGGCGGCGGCCACCACCAAATCGGTTTGGCGGACCAAAAATGCGGGAATCTGCAACACGTCCACATATTCGGCCGCCATAGCGGCATCAGAAATTTCATGGATGTCCGTTACCGTAGGGACATGAAAAGTTTCCGATACCATACGCAAGATCTTCAATGCCTTTTCATCGCCAATGCCCATAAAAGAATCGACCCGAGAGCGATTGGCCTTCTTAAAACTGCCTTTAAATATGTACGGAATCTTTAGTTTATCCGTAACCGAAACTATTTTATCCGCAATGCGAAGGGCCATTTCCTCGCCTTCTATGGCGCAGGGCCCCGAAAGCAAGAAAAAATTGTTGCTTTCGGTATGTCTTATTTGAGGGATTTTATCTAGCTGCATGCAATACTGTTTTTTTATTCCTGTAAAGATACTAGATTTTCAATCGACAGGAAATAATTCAAAACCTCTCAAAATCAATAAGATAAAAATAACATTCTTTTTTACGGCACTCAAAAAAATAGCAGTACCTTTGCGCCCGAAATTAGCACGGGAAGCTAATGTTTAAAGGTATGTCAACAACAAAGAATATTGCGATTATTGCCCACGTAGATCATGGGAAAACGACTTTGGTAGATAAGATTATGCACCATTGTCAGTTGTTTAGGGAAAACCAAAATACGGGGGAGTTGATTTTGGACAACAACGACTTGGAACGTGAAAGGGGAATCACCATTACTTCCAAGAATGTATCAGTAGTATATAAAGGTGCCAAAATTAATATTATTGATACTCCCGGTCACGCCGATTTTGGGGGTGAGGTAGAACGGGTATTGAACATGGCAGACGGTGTGTTGCTGTTGGTCGATGCCTTTGAAGGGCCTATGCCACAGACCCGGTTTGTATTGCAAAAAGCCATTGATTTAGGTTTGAAACCTTGTGTGGTGATCAATAAGGTAGATAAGGAAAACTGTACCCCGGAAGAGGTACACGAAAAAGTTTTCGACCTTATGTACGAGCTTGGCGCCGAAGAGTGGCAGTTGGATTTTCCAACGGTATACGGTTCTGCCAAACATAATTGGATGAGCGATGATTGGAAAAACCCAACAACTTCCATTGAACCCTTATTGGATATGGTCATTGCGCATATACCTACTTTTAAAGCAGAAGAAGGGAATACCCAAATGTTGATCACTTCATTGGATTTTTCTTCATTCACAGGCCGTATCGCCATCGGAAGGTTACAGCGTGGCATCCTAAAGGAGGGCCAGCAGATTTCGTTGGTAAAACGAAACGGCAGTATAGTGAAGTCTAAAATAAAAGAACTTTTTACCTTTGAAGGATTGGGACGTCTAAAGGTTACCGAGGTGGTTACTGGCGATATCTGTGCCATTGTAGGCCTTGAAAGTTTTGAAATTGGAGATACCATTGCCGATATAGAAAAACCCGAAGGTTTAAGGACCATAGCCATAGACGAACCCACAATGAGCATGCTGTTCACCATCAATGACAGTCCTTTTTTTGGTAAGGATGGCAAGTTCGTGACCTCAAGGCATATAAAAGAACGGTTGGAGCGTGAGCTGGAGAAAAACTTGGCCCTTCGCCTACAGCCAACGGACAGTGCAGATAAATTCATGGTTTATGGCCGTGGGGTACTCCACCTTTCCGTATTGATAGAAACCATGCGACGTGAAGGGTATGAACTACAGATAGGCCAGCCTCAAGTGATCATAAAGGAAATCGATGGAGTGAAATGCGAACCCATAGAACACTTGACCATTGACCTTCCCGAAGAGGTATCGGGCAGGGCAGTGGAAATGGTATCCATAAGAAAAGGCGAGATGATCAGTATGGAAGCAAAAGGGAACCGTATGCTGTGCGAGTTCATGATCCCGTCCAGGGGCATCATCGGGTTGCGAAACCAATTGTTGACGGCAACGGCGGGCGAAGCCATTATGGCACATCGCTTTAAGGAATACCAGCCCATGAAGGGCGATATCCCACAACGCCAGAACGGTTCGTTGGTTTCTATGGAAAACGGCAGGTCCATTCCTTATTCCATAGATAAATTACAGGATAGGGGTAAATTTTTCGTTGATCCCGGAGAGGATATTTATGAAGGCCAGGTCATTGGTGAGAACTCTCGGGGAGATGATATGACCATTAATATCACAAAAACAAAGAAGCTCTCCAACGTGCGTTCCTCGGGAGCGGATGATAAGGCCAGAATTGTCCCCGCTTTAAAATTCTCTTTGGAAGAAGCTTTGGAATACATCCAAAAAGATGAATATGTTGAGGTTACCCCAAAACATTTGAGGCTTCGAAAAATATACCTGACAGAGAACGATAGGAAGCGGAACAGAATCAATTGAGGGGAAAAGATAAAAACCAATAAAGCCCCTAAGACTTATTCAGGGGCTTTTTTATACAGGGCTATTTTCTTCCTTTTTGGAACAGGCCACCGCCGCCCCGATAATCCCCGCATTATTTTCCAGAACAGAGGCAATGACAGGGGTTTCTATTTTGATTTGATCCTTAAATTCGTTCCAGTCTTTTGAAATGCCCCCACCAAGAATGATGAGATCCGGAGAGACAATGAGCTCTATAAGGGAAAGGAACTTGTTTAAACGTTTCCCCCATTTTTCGTAGCTGAGCATTTTTAAATCTTTTATGGAAGGGGCTGCCCAAGATTCTATTTTGTCATATTTTTTATAGGGTATTTGTCCCAATTCAAAATTTGGGATCAAACGGCCGTCCAAAAAGGCACCACTTCCCAAGCCCGTACCTAAGGTAATCATAACCACAAGTCCATCCTTATTTTTCCCGACCCCATAATTCATTGCGGCATACCCCGCAGCATCGGCATCGTTAATGACCGTAACGGGAAGTCCTGTTGCGGCACTGAAAAGGTCATCTACCTTTAGGCCTTTCCAGCTTTTGTGCAAATTGCCATACGATTTGCAAACCCCGTGTTTTATTACGGTAGGGAATCCAACTCCAATGGGACCGTTGTATTTAAAATGGGCCACGATCTGGGCCACCATTGCTGCCATTTCATTGGGCTTTCGGGATTCCGGGGTAGCTATCCTAAAGCGCTCCGTTGTCATTTCCCCGGTTTCTATATTCACCAAAGCGCCTTTTATTCCCGAGCCGCCAACATCTATACCAAGAATTTCCATGTACCTAATTAGAATTTTACGGCACAAAGAAACAAAAACTTTTCGGGATGCCGAGATTTGAGGTGAAGTACTAGCCAATAAAATTAAAAATAGACAACATTGCCCATGCAACCCTGGAGCCTCAATATATTAGGCTTATTTAATATCCATATCTGCATAAACGCTTGGATTCAATTGTGCTTAAATCCATGAGTGCTTCCTTATTTTTGAAATAAAAACAGCTAAAAATCCAATTTCTTTTTGCGAAGTTCAAAATTTTGTCCCAAATATACCTTACGGACCATTTCGTCTGCGGCCAAATCTTCCGGAATGCCCGATTTTAATATACCGCCTTCGAACATGAGGTACGAGCGTTCGGTAATGGCCAAAGTTTCCTGCACGTTATGGTCGGTAATTAAAATGCCGATGTTTTTGTCTTTTAACTGGGCCACAATACGTTGTATATCCTCTACCGCAACAGGGTCCACCCCCGCAAAGGGTTCATCCAATAAAATGAATTTGGGATCCGTTGCCAGAGCCCTTGCAATTTCGGTACGTCGGCGCTCCCCACCGGACAATAGATCGCCCCTGTTTTTACGGATATGTCCCAGACCAAACTCTTCAATGAGCGACTCCATTTTCATTTCCTGTTCTTTTTTGCTCATTTTGGTCAATTGTAGGACGCTCAGAATATTCTTTTCAATGCTCAATTTACGAAAAACGGATGCTTCCTGGGCCAAATAGCCGATCCCATTCTGTGCCCTTTTGTACATAGGGAATTTGGTGATTTCCATATCATCCAAAAAGATTTTCCCCCCATTGGGGGTAATAAGCCCTACAATCATGTAAAAAGATGTGGTTTTTCCCGCTCCGTTGGGCCCAAGTAGGCCCACAATTTCGCCTTGGTTTACTTCCAAAGAAATCCCCTTTACCACCTGTCGCCCCCTATAGGACTTCATTATGTTTTTTGCGCTAAGTTTCATAGTGTTCGGTTTCCAAAACTAACCATATAATTATTTGCATGGTGTTCTTTGCGGAATTTTTAACCTTCTTGTTGCTCCAAAGCTTCCCAATACTCATAGGCCCGTCTTAAGTGCGGAACGACTATAGTCCCTCCCACCAAGGTGGCAATGCCCAGGGTTTCCATTATCTCTGCTTTGGTGGCACCTTCCTTAAAGGAACTTTGCAAATGGTACTTTACACAATCATCACAGCGCAGGACCGCAGAGGCCACCAATCCTAAAAGTTCTTTGGTCTTAACATCCAATGCCCCGTTTGCATAGGCATTGGTGTCCAAGTTGAATATTCTTTTTATGATTTTGTTGTTGTTGGCCAACAACTTTTCGTTCATTTTGGAACGATAGGCATTAAACTCTTCAACTGGATTTGACATTGGCTTTTCTCTTTTTTTCTTTTTTCGCTTCTTGTTTCAATACAAATGCCGAAATATAGATACTTATTTGGTACAAAAACAGTATAGGTATTGCGACTACGATTTGACTGGCCACATCGGGCGGTGTAATGACCGCTGATACTACCAATACTATAACCAGGGCGATTTTCCTGTATTTACGCAGGACCTCCGGGGTTACCAAACCTATTTTTGTTAGAAAGAAAATGATGATGGGGAGCTCAAAGATCAGCCCACATGCAATAACCGCCGCCCTTACGGTGGAGATATAGGAAGCCAGATCGATGTCATTAAAAACTTCTTTGCTTACGGTATACCCTCCCAAGAAATTTATGGATAGCGGGGCTACCACATAATATCCGAACAGGACACCGCTAAAAAACAAAAACGACGCCACGAAGATGAACCCCTTGGCGTTTTTCCGTTCATTTTCGTACAGTCCGGGGCCTATGAATTTCCAAAATTCATATAGGATATAAGGAAAACCAACTATAAATCCGGCCCAAATGGAAGTCCAGAGATGTGCGGAAAACTGTCCTGCCATTTCCCTGCTCTGTATCCTGAACAGGGGTTCATTGCTGCAAAAGGCCTCGCTAAACCCCAACAATTTAGATAACTTGCAGAAAACCCGATAAGTGGGAAAATCCGGTTTTTTCGGGCCAAAAATAACCGTATCAAAAATAAAATCCTTCATTATAAAGGCCACTAGGCCAATAATCACCACCGCCATGGTAGATCGTATCAAATGCCATCGCAGCTCCTCCAAATGATCTAAAAAAGACATCTCGTTGGGTGTCTTGCCTATTTTTTTTGCCATTATAATATACCTTCGTTTATCAAGTTGTGCAAATGTACCACACCCATGTATTTCCCACTGTTTACAGCCAATAATTGTGATATCCCTTTTTCTTGCATCAGTTCCAATGCCTGTACCGCCAATACGTGGCTGTCAATGGTTTTTGGGTTGGAAGTCATGATGTCTTCGGCTTTCAATCCGTTTATGGTGTCGTACTTATTCAACATTCTACGGATGTCCCCATCGGTTATAATTCCTACAATTTCATCTTTATGGATAACTGCCGTTACCCCCAGCATTTTTTCGGAAATCTCCACGATTACTTTTTTGACGTCGGCATCTAGAGCCACCTGTGGCTTCAGGTTATTGCCTATAATGTCTGACACGCGCAGGTACAGGCGTTTGCCCAAAGTCCCTCCCGGGTGGTATTTTGCAAAATCCTTGCCACTAAAGCCCTTAAGTTCCAAGAGGCAAATGGCGAGCGCATCTCCCATCACCAATTGCGCGGTAGTGCTCGTTGTTGGGGCCAGATTGTTGGGACAAGCCTCTTTGGCCACAAAAGTGTTCAGGACAAAGTCTACGTTCTTTGCAAGAAAAGATTCCATATTCCCTGTTATCCCGATCAATTTGTTTTTCCCTCTTTTAATAAGGGGGACCAACATTTTTATTTCCGCGGTGTTCCCACTTTTGGATATTAAGATTACCACATCATTATCCTGTATGGTACCCAGATCGCCGTGGATCGCATCTGCCGCATGCATGAATAGTGCGGGCGTACCTGTGGAATTTAAGGTGGCCACGATTTTGGATGCGATGATGGCACTTTTTCCCACACCGGAAATAACCACCCTTCCTTTGGATTTTATGATACAGTTTACCGTATTGGAGAAATCTTCATTTAACAAAGAAACCAAATTGTGTATGGCCCCGCTCTCTATCTCAATCGTTTTCTTTGCTATGTCAAGTATAGCTTTGGTATTGCTCAATGTAATATTAAAATTTAGTGATGGTATTCCTAAAAGAATGTATTATATTTAAGATTACAAAACTACATAAACTTAAGATATAAGATATTTTAAATTGACACAAAATTAATGGGTTCCCCAAAAGCCGGCCGTGTGTTGATATATCTTGTTTTAATGGATAGTGCTGTTTTGGGTTTAGTGAATAAAACGATATAAATAGTAATACATGCCATGTGTTTAAATGAAATTGATTTACATGTCCCATTAAAAAAATATTTTGGTTTTTCCAAGTTTAAGGGTCTTCAAGAAAGTGTTATTAAGAATATAGTCCAAGGAAAAAACACGTTTGTGATCATGCCCACGGGCGGGGGAAAGTCGCTCTGCTACCAACTCCCCGCACTTATGGCAGAGGGTACCTCCATTGTGGTCTCCCCTTTAATTGCCCTGATGAAGAACCAAGTGGACGCTATCCGCGGCGTGTCTGCCCAAAATGGGATTGCCCACGTGCTGAATTCCTCATTGACAAAAACCGAGATAAGGGAAGTGAAGAAGGATATTATGGACGGTATCACAAAATTGCTGTATGTAGCCCCCGAATCATTGACCAAGGATGACTATGTGGATTTTTTGCGATCGGTAAAAGTATCCTTTGTAGCGGTGGACGAGGCACATTGCATTTCTGAGTGGGGACATGATTTTAGGCCGGAATACAGAAATCTGCGGGCCATCATCAATAGATTGGGGGATAATATCCCTATTATTGGACTCACCGCCACGGCCACTCCCAAAGTACAGGAAGACATTATAAAGAATTTAGGTATTGGCGATGCAAAATTGTTCAAGGCCTCCTTCAATAGGCCCAACCTTTACTACGAAGTGCGGCCCAAGACCCAAAATGTGGATGGGGACATCATTCGTTTTGTAAAACAAAATTCGGGCAAATCGGGGATAATATATTGCCTGAGCAGGAAAAGGGTAGAGGAATTGTCCCAGGTACTAAAGGTAAACGGGGTAAGTGCCGTTCCGTACCATGCCGGTTTTGATGGCAAGACCCGTTCTAAGTACCAGGATATGTTTTTAATGGAAGACGTGGATGTGGTGGTGGCAACAATCGCTTTTGGAATGGGCATAGACAAACCGGACGTACGTTA
Source organism: Flavobacteriaceae bacterium (assembly GCA_041749595.1). GTDB lineage: Bacteria > Bacteroidota > Bacteroidia > Flavobacteriales > Flavobacteriaceae > Aurantibrevibacter. Next base: position 16,095 of record JBGTBA010000079.1, read on the forward strand.
TGTAATACACCACGATATGCCGAAAAGCATTGAAAGTTATTACCAAGAAACAGGACGAGCCGGAAGGGATGGCGGGGAAGGGCACTGTTTGGCCTTTTATTCCTATAAGGATATAGAAAAATTGGAAAAATTCATGTCTGGAAAGCCCGTGGCCGAACAGGAAATAGGAAACGCCCTATTACAGGAAATTGTGGCCTATGCAGAAACCTCCATGTCCAGAAGAAAGTTTATCCTGCATTATTTTGGTGAGGAATTCGATGAAATAAATGGCGAAGGTGCCGATATGGATGACAATACCAGAAACCCTAAGGAAAAACAGGAAGCAAGGGAGGATGTGGTAAAGCTATTAAAAGTGGTCCAGGACACAAATGAAAAATTCAAGCCCAAGGAGATCGTTAAGATTTTATGCGGGAAAGTAAATGCCATTATCTCATCACATAAAACCGATGCCAAACCTTTTTTTGGTATTGGTGCCGATAAGGACAAGCGCTATTGGATGGCCTTGGTAAGGCAAGTATTGGTGGCGGGATTGCTTAAAAAGGAAATTGAGCAGTACGGAATTCTTCACCTCACGAAAATGGGCAAGGATTTTCTTAAGACCCCTGTTTCTTTTATGATGACCAAAGACCACATTTACAACAAGGAGGCGGACGACGCCATAGTAAGTGCGGCAAAATCCGGAGGCGGTGTTGCAGATGAGAACCTGCTTCACTTATTGAAAGACCTTCGAAAAGCCCAGGCAAAAAAGCTGGGCGTACCACCTTTTGTGGTCTTTCAGGACCCCTCTTTGGAGGATATGGCGTTAAAATACCCCATTTCAATGGAAGAAATGCTGAATATCCACGGAGTGGGGGATGGAAAGGCCAAAAAGTACGGAAAGCCATTTCTGGACCTGATATATTCCTATGTGGAAGAAAACGACATTTTAAGGCCAGATGATCTGGTAGTGAAGAGTACGGGGGTCAATTCGGCCTTAAAACTGTTCATTATACAAAACATTGACAGAAAATTGCCATTGGATGACATTGCATCTTCAAAAGGATTGGAGCTCCCGGAATTGATCAAGGAAATGGAACAAATAGTATTTAGTGGGACCAAACTGAATTTGGGATATTGGATCGATGAGATTCTTGACGAGGACCAGCAAGAAGAAATACACGGTTATTTTTTAGAGGCCAAAACGGACAACTTAGAAGACGCCATCAAGGAATTTGATGGGGAATATGAAGATGATGAACTTAGATTGTACCGTTTGAAGTTTATGAGCGAAGTGGCCAATTAATGTAATCGGTTATGCCCTTTGCCAATCCGTAAACAGGAAAACATACCACAAAAGGTTGCGCATTAGTTCTATGGAATAGGTAACTATAAAAATAGATAATGCTGGAAGCTTCATATTCTTAAATAGGTCTAATAGACAAAATGGTTGTTTTTTTTTGACACTAATTTTTCAAGTGGACAAAATGGTTGCTAAATTTTCAATTGTTTTTTTACTGTTTTTTGTGAAGGTTTTATCTTTGATTTGTCAAGTTATTAACCTAACGGTAATATAACGGAAATATTTATTATATTTGTGTATGGAAAAAACAGATTTTCGTACGCTATCGGAAGCATCAAGATTAGAATTTCGCAAACGAGCGGTAAAACTGGTCAAGTCAGGAAAGAAGAAAGGAGAAGTGGCCGATATAATCGGAATCAAGGCAGGGACACTTTCCCAATGGTGGAAAGATTACCAGTCTTTTGGGTACAAAGGTCTTGAATCTAAAAAGAAAGGCGTAAGGTCTGAAGACAAAAAGCTATTAAGTGACCAACAGGAGCTACAGGTTCAGAGGATGATAGTTGACAAGATGCCGGATCAACTGAAGTTGGATTATGCCCTTTGGACAAGGAAGGCCGTTAAAGAGTTGATAGAAAGAGAGTTTGGAGTCGTGTTGGCACTGACCACCATGGGCGATTATCTGTATAAGTGGGGATTTACACCACAAAAGCCCAAGAAAAATGCTTATGGGCAATGTTCCAAGAAGGCACAAAAATGGCTGGACGAAGAATATCCTGCCGTTAAGGAGCGGGCACAACGGGAAAATGCTGAAATATACTGGGGAGATGAAACAGGCGTTAAAAACCAATGTAACCATGGCAGGAGTTATGCCCCTAAGGGTAAGACTCCCGTGAAGGAAAACATGTCCAAAAGATTTTCTTTCAATATGGTATCCGCTATAACCAACCAAGGAAAAGTGCAGTTTATGATTTATTCTGAAAACATGAACGCGGAGAAGTTTATAGAATTCATGCAACAGCTCATTAAATCAAGTTCACGCAAAGTATATCTGATTTTGGATAATTTGAGGGTACATCACGGTAAAATCGTAAAAGCATGGGAAGAAGAAAATAAAGATAAAATCGCTCTTTCCTTTTTACCTTCTTATTCCCCTGAAAAAGAATCCTGACGAATACCTGAACTGCGACCTAAAGCAAGGCTTATCGGCAAAAAAGTCGCCTAAAAACAAAGAAACTCTGCAAAGCAACGCACAAAACCATATGGTGATGTTACAGAACACCCCCGATAGGGTTACAAAATATTTTAAACATAAAGATATTCAATATGCCGCTTAAAGGATTTACCTTATTTTACTGCCGGGTTAATAAACGGACATAGGCTCTGCTGGAGAGCAACCTATATATCCCAAATCTATTTTTTGAATTATTATTTCAAGATTGATAATACCATCTTTATTTGCCACAAGTGGCTGTGGAACAAATTTTTCAATTACTTCCCGTGTCGTTTGAAAAGTAATTAATAGAGATTCGCTGTTTTTGTATTGAAATGGTTGAGCATAGCTTAGGTTTGATATTATTAAAAATAATATTACCAAAATTGATTTATTTTTCTTCATTATGATTTTATTTATTGGTTACAACGAGGTAATATAATTTGTGACAATTTATGCAATAATTGAATCTCATCTAAACCTAAACTTCTTAGTCTGATTAATTTATGGAAACAAAGCTAAATAAAAAATGAGGTTTGTTGTATTTTTGAATATTATTAAGCGCAAATGAATTACCGTATATTATTTTTTATACTCCTCTGTTTGGGATGTAGGGAAGAAAAGAAGTTTCATGACCAAATGTATGTAGATGCAGAACTGCCGAGTTCGGATGCCCTAAAGGAGATTCTTGAATTTCAAAAAAGGTTGGATTTGGAATTTAAGGATCCGGAACGTTCCCCGTTGCCGGATAGGTATAAAAAGGATTTTGAGGGTTTGGATTTTTTCCCCCCTGACACTAACTACAGGGTGGTTGCCAAATTGCAAAGAACCCCCAATGCACTTCCTTTTTTAATGCCCAGCACCACAGGTGCCCGGTCCGAGGAAACGGTCTATGGCATAGTTCATTTTGTGTTGAATGGGGAAGCACATCAACTGGAAGTGTACCAAAATCAAGAATTTATGAGTAAAGAAGGATATTTGGATTATCTTTTTTTGCCCTTCACGGACAACACCAATGGAAAGGAAACTTATGCCGGAGGAAGGTACTTGGATCTAAGAATACCAAAAGACGAAAGTATATCAATAGATTTTAACAAAGCATATAATCCGTATTGTGCCTACAACGTAAAATATTCTTGCCCTTTGGTGCCCTCCGTAAATAATTTGGACACAAAAGTCTTGGCAGGCGTAAAAGCGTTCAACAAGCATTGAAAAAAAGAAAAAGCCCAGCGACTAAGTTGGGCTTTAACTCACTTAATATAAATAACCAATTTAAAGACTAGAAAGAATATACGGCAGCTAGGACAAAAGAGGCCAGACTTGAAATCGGATCCAGATCGCTGTCCAAAAATGCATCGTCGGATGCGCTGTCCAAACGCAATTCGGGTTTAATAACCAAGTTACCGATCGTGGCACTTCCAGTAAGGGTAACGGCAAATACATTGGAATCCTCAAGACCTGTACCTATAGCCCCAAAAGCTCCCGATTCCTCAAAATACTCACCTCTTAACCCGAGTGCAAAAGTATCTGAAAAACTATACTGCGGATACAGGGCTACCCCATAAAATCCTAAATCATCCGTATCCTGATAAGTTGCATTGATCCCAAGAAAGAACGAATCTGATAGATTAAAACCCCCGGTGTAATCTATTTGGAACAAGGATTTGGTATCGCCATCTTGAAGATCTCCACTTATTAGGACCTCGTCAAAACCCTGTTTGCCTACGACTACATTTAAAAATTGTCCGGAATACCCCAATTGCGCTCCAAAGGAAAGTTCCCCAATAGGATTGAAATCCGTAAAATCGGTCGGGTTCATTACGGCAAGCATGGCGGACCAATCGCTTCCAAGGTCAAAATTTGCTTTTAGGCCGGTATGTGAAAAAGGCCCCCATGAAAACATATACGAGGTACTGTAATTAAAATTAACCGCTGGGGAAATGACCTCATAGCCTAAAAAGGTATTAAAGTTGCCTAATGTTAACCTTGTACCTTTGCCAACTTGCCAGTACACATACAATTGGTTAACAATATTGGGCGAACCAAAAGAGTTGAACACGGCATCCTCGCCTCTTGGACCAAATACCAGATCGGCTACAAAGCCCACCTTTTCGCCCTCGTACTTGGCAACCAAGTTTACCATGCCCAGGGCAAAGCCGGGATCATTGGCAAATGAGGTGCCGGGAGCGGCTGGACCAGCTATAATATCTCCGTTTTCATCGGGGATAAATTTGTTCAGGCCATTAAAATTGGCTCTGTAGTAGGCATCTACCGATCCGCTGAAACTGAATTTTGGTGTTTCTTCTGTAGGTGCTGTTTCTTCTTCTTGAGAAAAAATAGTTGTCGAAATTAAGATCAACGCTAGGAAAAATATTTTTTTTACGTAATTTGTGTGTGTAATCGCTTTCATAGTATCAATGTATTAGGGCACCTTATAATAAAAGGATGCTTATTAGTTATTAATATTGAGTTTTGGTCTTGAAAAGGTTACCAACGGAGCGTTCTGCAAAACGCTCCGTATCCTTTTATAGCTGGTTATTAGTGTTGGTTCATCCTAAAATCGGCGTAGGCATCCATACCATGTTCGTGCAGGTCCAGACCTTCCATTTCTTCTTCTTTGGAAACCCGTATCCCGACGGTCTTTTTAAGTGCGAATATGATGATGAAGGCAGAAAGGGAGCAGAAAATTGCTGTTGCCCCAACGCCGGCCAACTGATACAGAAACTGGTCGCCACCAGCTTTTGTACCAAAAATACCTACTGCCAAGGTGCCCCAGATGCCACAGATTAAGTGCACGGCTACGGCCCCTACAGGATCGTCCAGCTTTAGTTTATCAACCAATGCAACGCCTAGGACAACGATAACACCGGCTAAGATTCCTATTAGGATGGATTCAAAAGGAGACATAAGGTCTGCCCCTGCGGTTATACCCACCAATCCTGCCAGGATTCCATTTAGGAACATGGTGAGATCGAAATTTTTATATAAGATGCTGGCAAAAATAAAGGCGGCCACACCTCCCGCAGCTGCTGCAAGGCAAGTGGTCACCAATACTATGGAAGTACCTGCGGGATCTGCCGACAGTACAGAACCGCCGTTAAACCCGAACCATCCCAACCAGAGAATAAGGACCCCGCCTGTGGCCAAGGGTATATTGTGGCCGGGTATGGCATTGGCTTTTCCATTTTCGGAGAATTTCCCTATTCTGGGGCCTAAAAGATATATGGCAATAAGGGCAGCCCATCCGCCCACGGAATGTACCAAGGTAGATCCTGCAAAATCGTGAAAGCCCCCTTCTTCTCCCCCTAAAGTTGATAAGAAGCCCCCTCCCCATTGCCAAGAACCAACAATGGGATAGACCAATCCTACGTAGATCATGGTAAAAATCATGAAAGGTATCAGCTTTACACGCTCTGCAACTGCTCCCGATACAATGGTTGCTGCGGTTGCGGCGAACATGGCCTGAAAAAGGAAATCGGTCCAGTAGGTGTAACCTGCATTATAGGTAAGATCCAATGCTCCCTCAGCATCGAGTGGGGCTTCCAAACCAAAACCCGAAAAGCCCAAAAAGCCGTTGAAATCTCCAGGGTACATGAGATTAAACCCTCCTATATAATATAATAGGAGTCCTATGCAAATGATAAAAACGTTTTTAAATAGAATATTGATGGTGTTTTTTTGTCTTGTAAGCCCGATCTCCAAAAAGGAGAACCCCAAATGCATGATGAATACAAATGCCGTGCACACCATCATCCATAAATTGTTTGCTGTAAATAATCCTGCGTCCATATTTCAATAATTTGTTAGTTAGTTTAATTTTTTAGTTGATTCCGGCATGTCCGTTTTCCTTGGTCCGTATCCGGTATGCATCAATCATATCGGATATGAAGATTTTCCCATCCCCAACATTGCCTGTATTGGCAGCGTCTAAAATGGTTTTCACGGTCCTATCTAAAAACTCATCGGACACCACGATCACCAGATACCTTCTTTGGATATCTGACGTGCTGTAAGAAATTCCACGGTACACATGGCCTTCCTTTTCGTTTCCTACTCCAGTTACATCCCAGTAACTAAAAAAATTCACCTCAATTTGATGCAACGCTTTTTTTACATCATCAAATTTTGATTTTCTAATAATTGCCTCGATTTTTTTCATAATTAATTGGATTTATGGCGGTAAAAGTATATTAAAAATTTTTATACCCCATAAAATTAAGGGGTATATGTATTATTTTTATTTATATTGTAATTATTACGTATTAATTTTGAGGGTAATAATTATATAAATTAAAAAAAATAATAATTCTATGATTTTTTTACGCTATATTTTAAAAAAGATTCAAGTTAATGCAATGCAAAGCAACAATCCATTGAAGATTGTTTAAGAAATAACACTAAAAGCTTATTATTATTTAAATTTAAAAAAGGAAGAGTGTAATGTTGAAATTATAACAGTTTTGAAAACCATAGGCCGATGCCCACAGCGATAAGGCCAAAGGCGATACTTGAAATGGCGTACAGGAAAAAATGAAAAAGATCTCCCGATTTCAATAATGTATGGTTTTCCAAAGCAAAAGCAGAATAGGTGGTGAAACCACCGCAGAAACCGGTTGCCAAGAGCAAAAATTGGTTATGGGAAAAAAGGCCGTTGTTATGGGAAAGGCCAAAAATAAATCCTAAAAGCAGGCATCCCACTATGTTGACAAAAAATGTACCTAGATAAAAGTTTTGGAAAATAGGATTGAATGTCTTGCTGACCAGAAAACGGAGTACGCTTCCAAAGCCCCCTCCAAAAAAAACAAGTAAAATAGGTTTCATACCATAAAGGTATAAAACTAAACAGCTTTTTTATACTTGGGAAGAATTAAATCCAAAGGATGGATATCACTTGTAGCTGCAAGGGGTGTGTTTTTTGAAATCGGTTTTTCTTTTTGGGTTTTATGGTTCACACTGACCACCAAAAGAACCACATTGGCCGCCAATAAAGTTAAAAGAATGCCAAAAAAAGTTACCATTTATCCGATTTTTATAATTGTATAACGCAAAAGTACGCTTTTTCTTATATTTTACGATTGAAAAAAGATTATTGTTGTCGTTCCGTCCATTTTTGTTGCCTGTTCTTATTTTTTGTTAATTTTTAAGAAAATGTTTAATGGCCAACAAAATTATTATAAAAGTGGCAAAAGTAAGGCCCACCCAACGTACGCCTTTGTAGTACTTGGAATGCAATTTAATGTCCCTTTTATAAGAATAGATCATGATAACCACAAAAACCATGGCAAAGGTCACAGCAAAAATTAATTGTCCGGTAGTGAACATCTTATTATTTTTATGCAAATTTAAATGAAAAATATATAGCAATGAAAGATAGGCTGATTGCGGTGGAGGAGTTCCACAGATCTTTTGGACTTGGGGTTTCCAGTACCTTAAAGGCCGATTTGGGACACAGTAAGAATCTTCTCCGATTTAATTTAATGGACGAGGAAAATAGGGAATACCTGGAAGCGGCCGGCAATAATGATATTGTAGAGGTGGCCGATGCCCTAGGTGACATGCTCTATATTTTATGTGGCACGATCCTGGAACACGGAATGCAGCATAAGATCGTAGAGGTTTTTGAAGAGATACAAAGAAGCAATATGAGCAAATTGGATAGGGACGGGAAACCCATTTATAGAGAGGACGGAAAAGTACTGAAAGGGCCAAATTATTTTAGGCCCGATATTAAGGGGGTGCTGGAAAAATAAAAAGCACCTTAAAAGGTGCCTTATCGATTATATTGAAAATAGTGTATCACGGCCTATACTTTATACCTCCAACCAAATTTGTCTTCCGTTCTGTTGTACTGTATATCGGTGATTTGTTTTTTGAGCAAATGGGCATAACTATTGGACAGTTCGGGTAGGTCATAATCCTTGTCCTTATACCCAAAGGTCGCTATTGGCGAGATAACGGCTGCGGTGCCGGCACCGAACATTTCTATTAGGGTCCCATTTTCTGCGGCATTTATAACTTCGGTTACGGTTATAATGCGAACCTCCGTGGGGATACCTTGGCTCCTGGCAATATCCAAGATGCTTTTCCGCGTAATGCCATCTAATATCCTTTCGCTCGTGGGTGCCGTAATCAATGTGTCCTTTATACGTACAAAGATGTTCATGGCTCCCGCTTCCTCAATATTTTCATGGGTATTGTCATCTGTCCAGATTACCTGATTGTATCCCTTGGCAACGGCAAGTTGAGTAGGGTAGAATTGACCGGCATAGTTTCCACCGGCTTTCGCGAAACCTACGCCACCATTTGCGGATCTTGAATATTTTTCCTCTATAAGCACTTTTACTTTTCCTGAAAAATAAGCACCTGAAGGGGCGCATGCGATTATAAATTTGTACTCGTCCGCTGGCGAGGCATGGAATCCCTTTCCAGAAGCAAAAATAAAAGGTCTAATATATAAGGAGCCTCCCTTTGTTTTCGGAATCCACTGGCTATCCAATTTCAAAAGGATCTTTAGGCCTTCCATGAAATATTCTTCAGGAAATTCGGGAATTGATAAACGTTTTGCGGAAATGTTCAATCGCCTATGGTTGTCCAAAGGCCTAAAAAGCCAAATGTTTTCATCGGTATCCTTATACGCTTTCATTCCTTCAAAAATGGACTGTCCATAATGAAAAATTTTGGCCGATGGCTCCAGGCTTATGGCTTGGTAAGGCATGATCTTAGGTATTTCCCATGCACCGTCCTTGTAATCACAGACCAACATATGGTCCGCAAAAACACTGCCAAAAGATAAATTATCAAAATCTACTTGGTCTATTTTTGATTTAGTGGTCTTTTCAACAATTAAATTGGTCAAAGTTGCATTCATTCCAAATCATGTTTATTGGAGTGTAAAATTAATGAATAATCGGTACTTGTGTGTCTTTTTAATTTAAAATTAACCAGATTTGCACTGGAAGGCAATTCATTGGAAACGAAAATTTTCACTAATTTATGGGTTTGATGGCACCGGAAGGAGTAGAGGCACATGTTTTCCTTGAATTTCCCCATCTGTTGTGCGAAGGTCCCGACAGATAAAATCAATAAAGATAAAAACGGATGAAACGTAAAATAATTGTCACTGCTGATGGTTCAAAAACCATTCACATGGTAGATTGGGATGAACAGTACCATTCCAAGCACGGTGCCGTACAAGAGGCATACCATGTGTTCATTAAATCGGGGCTTTCACTTTTTTCCAATTGCCGGGTAGCCATTTTGGAGATTGGTTTTGGTACGGGATTAAATGCACTGATCACAATGATAGAGGCAGAAAATTTAAGACTTAAGATTAGATATACAGGGGTTGAGGCCTATCCTGTCCTGCCCGAAGAGCTGTTACAGCTAAACTATGTACAGCAACTGAACGCGCTACCATTTGAACAAAATTTCCATGATATGCACATTAGTCCATGGGAAAAGGGAATAAACATAAACAATAACTTTATACTCTTTAAGCAGCAAAAGGATTTTTTGGAAATAGATGATGAAAATAGGTATGACCTTATTTATTTTGATGCTTTTGGTGCCAGGGTACAGCCCGAATTATGGACGGATTCCATTTTTTTTAAAATGTTCAATGCCCTAAAAAGCAAAGGCGTCCTGGTAACCTATGCCGCAAAAGGCAGTGTTCGTAGGGCAATGCTGTCCGTTGGCTTTAGGGTAGAGCGGTTGCCCGGCCCACTCGGAAAAAGGGAAATGCTCAGAGCATCCAAGCCAGATATTGGGGAAGCGTTAAAATCCAAAGTTATTTTAAACCAACTTTAAGTTAAACTTAGGGAACTGTGTTAAACCTAAATTAAACCTTCTTTCCCAAGATATAAAAAACCATACCTTTATAAAAAAGTCGGCATGAAGGTTCTAATAACAGGCGCAACGGGGTTGGTGGGCAAAGCGATAGTGGATCTGTGCCTCAAGGAAAATATTGGGGTCAATTACTTAACCACGCGCAAAGATAAGATTAGGGCCAAGAATAACTACAACGGGTTCTTTTGGAACCCAAGTAGTAACGAAATTGACCTAGACTGCTTTAAAGGAGTTTCGGCAATTATAAACTTAGCGGGTGCAAGCGTGGCCAAAAGATGGACCTCGGCGTATAAAAAAGAGATTTTAGATAGTAGGTTAGATAGCTTAAAAACACTGTACAGAGGTTTGCGTAATGTAGAAAAAAGCACCATAACTTCTTTTGTGTCGGCTTCGGCAGTTGGTATTTACCCCAGCTCATTGTCCAATTTCTACTCGGAAGACGAGGCTGTGGCAGATGACAGCTTTTTAGGCAAAGTAGTCGTTGATTGGGAAGAAGAGGCAGCCGTTTTCCATAGTTTAAACATTAATGTGGCCAATATTAGGATAGGTACCGTACTATCCTTACATGGTGGGGCATTGCCGGAAATGGACAAAGCCATCCGTAATTACGCGGGGGCTCCCTTCGGGACCGGCGAGCAATGGCATTCTTGGATTCATATAGACGATTTGGCCCGACTTTTTTTGTTTGTCATCGAAAACAGCCTTCAAGGAATTTATAATGGAGTGGCCCCCAATCCGGTCACCAACTATAAATTAACGAAAGAGATTGCCAAAAATCGCAATAAGCCTTTGCTGCTCCCCAATATCCCACAATTTGTAATGACGACAGTATTGGGGGAAATGTCCTATGTATTATTTTCAAGTCAGAGGGTCAGTTCAAAGAAAATCGAAGAAGAGGGTTTTGTTTTTGATTATCAGAACATATGCATAGCATTAAAAGAGCTTTATTCTGAAGAGAAAAAGAAATTATTAAAAAAAAAAGAACGGGAAAGTAAGGCAAAATTTAAAATCATAGTTCAATAAACTTGCTTATGACGACAAAAATATCCGCATTTAGCGGATATTTTTGTTTAAAGTTTAATGACATTTTGACATTTATAAAGAAATGGCAGTACTTTTGCCATTTGAAAAAACAAGTGTTAAAAGTTTAAAGAAAATGAACAATAAAGATAAGACGGAGGATTTGGAAGAAGTTGCCGCCAAAAACAATAATGATACCGAAATGCAAGACGGCGAAGAATCTGCAAATGATGAAAGAGAAGCTACTCAAGGGCTTGATGAAGTCCAACTGCTTAAGGAAGATTTGACGAAGGAAAAGGACAAATTCCTGCGACTTTTCGCCGAATTTGAGAATTACAAGAAGCGTACCTCAAAAGAGCGTATGGATCTTTTTAAGACGGCAGGGCAAGAAGTAATCGTGTCATTGCTCCCGGTATTGGACGATTTTGACCGGGCCCTGAAAGAACTTTCCAAATCGGATGATAAGGCGCTGTTCATAGGGATAGAACTGATCAGCAACAAGATTAAGGAAACCCTTAAAAACAAAGGATTGCAAGAAATGGAAACCAACCCTGGGGATTATTTTGATGCGGAACTACATGATGCCATAACCCAAATACCCGCACCCAATAAAAAGCTTAAAGGGAAGATCATGGATGTTGTAGAGAGGGGTTTTAAACTCGGGGACAAAATAATCCGACATCCGAAAGTTGTGGTCGGAAACTAAATAGAGGAAATGAAAGAGGATTTTTATGCAATATTGGGCATCAATAAGAGTGCTTCTGCCACAGAAATAAAAAAGGCATATCGTAAGAAAGCCATTGAGTATCATCCGGATAAAAACCCAGGGGATGCCAAGGCGGAAGAAATGTTCAAAAAGGCTGCCGAAGCATATGAGGTGTTGAGCGACCCCAACAAAAAGGCCAGATATGATCAATATGGGCACGCCGCCTTTGATGGTGCCAGTGGATTTGGCGGGGGAGGAATGAACATGGAAGACATTTTTAGCCAGTTTGGGGATATCTTTGGGAGTGCTTTTGGTGGTGGGTTCGGTGGATTCAGTGGTTTTGCAGGTGGTCAGCGAAGGGTAAAGGGCAGTAATCTAAGAATCCGGGTGAAACTAAACTTGGAAGAAGTGGCCAATGGCGTAGAGAAGAAAGTAAAGGTACGAAGAAAAGTACAAGCCGATGGGGTAACCTATAAAACGTGCCCCACGTGCAATGGAATGGGGCAGGTGACCAAGATTACCAACACCATATTGGGAAGGATGCAAACGGCCACGACCTGTGGTGCGTGTTCGGGAAGTGGACAAGCCATAGACAAACGACCACTTGATGCGGATGCCCATGGATTGGTAGTCAGGGAAGAGACGGTTTCCATAAATATCCCCGGAGGCGTTGAGAACGATATGCAATTAAAAGTACCCGGCAAAGGCAATGATGCACCGGGAAATGGTATTCCGGGAGATTTAATAGTGGCCATTGAGACAGAAGAACACGACACCTTAAAAAGGGAAGGGGATAACCTGCACTATGATCTATATGTTAGTATTTCAGAGGCTACCTTGGGCACTTCTAGGGAAATAGATGCGGTAAACGGAAAAGTAAGGATAAAGTTGGAACCCGGGATACAGTCCGGTAAAATACTCCGCTTGCGGGGAAAAGGAATTTCCAGTATCAATGGGTATGGCATCGGGGATCTCTTGGTCCATGTAAACGTGTGGACACCGAAAGAACTCACCAAAGAACAGCGGGATTTTTTTGAACGGATGCAGCAACATGAGAATTTTCTGCCAAAACCGGAAAAATCCGATAAGTCTTTTTTCGAAAAAGTTAAGGATATGTTCTCCTAAATAATGCGAATCAAGGGTTGAAAATAAGATAAAAAAATTTTGATAACTGAATCGCGAGAAAACGCCTCCCTCTTTTCCATGTTAGCATCATGAATAATCCGGAAATTCCAACCAGCAGGGGGAACCAACCACCACTGGTAATCTTGGTCAGGTTTGAACCCAGAAACGAAAAGT
>JBGTBA010000080.1:0-20129 GCA_041749595.1 Flavobacteriaceae bacterium
AGGTAAAAAGTTGGGACTTGCAGATGCAAGAGGAACTTTGTTTTATGAGTTTGCAAGAGTTGTCAAAGAAGTGAATCCACCCATTTGTATTGGAGAAAATGTCCGTGGTTTGCTTAGTCACGATAATGGAAAAACGTTGCAAGGAATGATTTCAATTTTGGATGAAATTGGCTACAATGTTGTTCCTGTCCAAGTTTTAAAAGCCATAAATTATAAAGTACCCCAGAAACGTGAGCGTTTAATATTGGTTGGTGTAAGAAAAGATATTGATTTGAAATATGAATATCCGAAACCACATCATAAAATTTACAATTTAAAAGACGCTTTGAAGAAAGGCGAACTTTACGATACAAATGTTCCGAAGTCTACAGGTGCAAAATATCCGAAAAGCAAAAAAGAAGTTTTGGATTTAGTTCCACAAAAAGGTTACTGGCGTGATCTGCCATTAAAAATTCAAAAAGAATTTATGGGGGGCAGTTTTCATCTGAGTGGTGGAAAGACTGGAATTGCAAGGCGAATAGGTTGGGATGAACCTTGTTTAACGCTTACTTGCAGCCCTGCACAAAAACAAACCGAAAGGTGTCACCCCGAAGAAACACGACCTTTTACAGTTCGAGAATATGCCCGTATTCAAACCTTTCCCGATGATTGGGCCTTTGAGGGTTCTCTGGCCCAACAATACAAACAAATTGGAAATGCTGTTCCCGTTAATTTAGGGACAGAGGTAGGCTATTCGATTGTTAAGTTTTTGAATCAATACTACAACTTGTCAAAACCAAGATAGTAGCTGTAATTCTCAAAGGTAATTTGGTCTAATACAGTTCTTTTACTGGTTTTAGTTTCTGATTTAATTTCTTCCAATGCAGAGTTTTCAGCAATTTCTTCGGTCTTTTCAGCTGATTTGAGATAGTCTTTGATTGCACTTGGAAGAGCTTTGTAAAGCTGAAACATTGCATCATGTTGTCCTGATAGTACAGAATAAAACTGGTCTCCTGAGATTTTATAAACTCTGCTATGACTGTATTCTTTTCTATTTATGTCTCCACTCCACAACTCACAAAAGCTGCCTTTAGCAAGGATTTGCACCCAATAACATTTTGCTTGTTTGTAATCGTCTGCATATCGTTTTAACTTCTGAAAGAGTGCTTCGGCTGCACTACTGTTCATTGTATTGTATTTGTTTTTTATATCTGCAAATAGCGTATTGTCAGTTGCTTTGATGTCGTAACCGCTCAAATTTCCTGCTTCAAAACCTTTTATACCGCCCAAAATTTGTTCGTGAAAAGTTCCGATTGAATTATTGATTGATTTGTCAATCTGTCTTAAAATCTCTGATTGAATTAACTTTTCTTCGTCAATGTCATTGAATTTTGAGTCGAAAGTAAGTTTGATAGTGTCAACCTTGTTTGAGTAAAAGTTTTTCTTTGTGATGTTGTTTTTCGCCTTCAAATATGCGTTGTGAAGACTCCCTATACAGGTCAACAAATGTTCGTCCGATATAAAGTTTACGTATTTATTTTTCATTCAATCGTGTCATTTTTAAAGTAGCTAGTAGCAAAGTTAGCATTTATTGTTGATTCTCTGTCTCGGGTAAGGTCTCTTTACAATGACGCCCAACATGGGTGTGGTATAACCATGAAGAATCAATGGTGCCCCTATAAAAGCATATTTCTAGAAATGGGCATCAATTTCTAAGGATTGCAATTCAATGGGAAAATTGATTACCTTTAGGTATTAGCTAAAAGCTAAAAAAAAAATCAAGAGCCAAATGATCATTGGATTTAAAGAAGAGCAAAGCCCTACGAAGTGGTGGCGTTGGTTAATTTTAATCGGTGCTGGAACTTTTCCCCATACCGGAATTTAGAAACAATTTATTATTGGAAAGAATTTGGAAATCATCCGATGTCCTATAAAGTCACAATACACCATACCTAAACACCCATAAAATGATTAAAAAAGTAATACTATTCACTGTTTTAGGGATTTCCCTAATGGTTAATGTAAAGGCTCAGGATCTATCTGAAAAAGCCAACACCTTCTTAAATTCGCTGCCTGACGGGTTACGGTCGCAGACCGTTTTCCCTTTGGACGATGCCGAACGCTACAACATGAACTATGTGCCCATTCCCCGAAAAGGGCCCACCTTTCACGAGTTTAACGAAACCCAAAAAAGTGCCGCCCTACAGCTCCTTCGGGCTTCATTAAGCAGGGAGGGCTATAAAAAGACCAATGAGATCCGGGAACTGGAAAACGTTTTAATACTTATAGAAAACAACAATTACCTCATGCCCGATGGCAAACTGCGGCGCGATCCGTTGAATTATCATTTTAGCATTTTCGGGACTCCATCGGCCTCTGAGGCCTGGGGATGGCGTTTTGAAGGACATCATATGTCATTGAACTTCACCTCGGGGAACGGAAAAATTATATCCGGTACACCATTCTTTCTGGGATCCAATCCAGGTATTGTGAAAATTGAGGAACAGTATGGAAAGCAGGTTTTAAAAAAAGAGTCCGATCTTGGTTTTACACTGGTAAATTCCCTAAATGAAAGTCAATTGAAAAAAGCGAAGTTTTCGGATGTGGCACCCGCAGAAATTATTACAGAAAACTCGCGAAAAGTAAAGGGCATCCCCTTAAAGGGAATTCCTTACGATGAACTAAACACAACCCAACAAAAAGTGTTTATGGAGCTATTGGATGTGTATATTGGTAATTATATTTTTGAATTTTCCGAAACCTTTCGGGAAAAAATTAAAAAGGCAGGGTTTGAAAACCTGCATTTTGCCTGGGCCGGAAGCTTAAAAGAAGGGGTAGCCAACTATTACCGAATACATGGCCCCATGTTGCTCATAGAGTTTGATAACACCCAGAACAACGCCAACCATGTACATACCGTGATACGGGATTTTACCAACGATTATGCAGAGGATTTTTTACAAGAACATTACAAAAAAGAGCACCAATAAAAATAAGCGGTAGAGAGGGTGATCCTTAGATCCCGCTACGGATAAAACGGTATTGGATCAAAAAAACGAGCGGGGAAAGCGTTTATACTAAACCACCAACAAGGGATATTCAGAATAAGCCGGATTTACTTAAGTTATATCTCCGATTTTGTTGAACCATAGATTGTTTGCCCTTCATTTTATCCGGTATTGGGACTGTTGTTTGGTAAATAATGTGATTTTGGTCATTTTTCAAGTGATTTATTGGCAATGGGTCATATTTCTTCCAAGGGATGGTCCTGAAGTTTTTCTCTAAGCTGCCTGTTGGATGGGTATCTTGGCCATCCACCGGCCCATATACATTGCATTGGCGGTGTGGGGCATCAAAATATATACAATAAGCTGTTGTTTGTGACCTCCTCCCCCTATGTCATTTTAGTGGGTTAGCCTTTTTCAATCAGGGTGCCATCAGGATATTTTGCAAACCTGCCCTTTTCCCTCGGATGTACATTATCCGGATAGGGCCACGGCCAACCACCAAATTGGGTCAACCGATATTCTTGCATGGCTTTTTGGATCTCCTCATCGGTATTCATGACAAAAGGGCCATATTTTGAAACCGGCTCTGCAATGGGGTTACCCTGCAACAAGAGAAAATGGGCCGGTGAGGCTCCCGTTTTTATTTCTATATCTTCCAAAGGGTACAATTGAACCCCATGGTTTGTGGTCAGGGCCTGCCCCTCTATTTCCGCTTTTGAACCCTCATAAAAATAAAGTGTCCTATTTACTTCCGAGCTGGCTTTGGGCAACATAAATGAAGCATTGGGCTCGATGTGGATATTCCAAATGGCCACTTCATTTTCAGGATCTGCCGCCCAGGAACTGGGTGCCGGTTTTGGGGCATTTGTATTTAAATAGGTGCCCGCAATGACTTTTACCTTGCTAGTCTTTGTTGCCACTACGGGGATATCTTCATACCACAGCATGGCAAAATGAGGATCTACAAATTTATCCCTTTTTGGAAGGTTGAGCCATATTTGAAACAGTTCCAACGGATTTTCCTCATCTGTTTTTAACAAAGGAAACATCTCACAGTGCTGCACGCCCCTCCCAGCGGTCATCCATTGCACGTCGCCCAAACCGAATCTGCCCGCCGCTCCCAAAGAGTCGGAGTGGTCGCAAAACCCTTTGTTTACAATAGTCACGGTCTCAAAACCACGGTGCGGATGAGATGGGAAACCCGGAACGGTGTGTCCATGGTACATGCGCCACCCTTCTTTAATGGTAAAATCGTTGCCCAAATTCCTGCCTTCCAGAGAGCTTGCCGGACCCATTTCATCGTTGCCTTTTGGATACCTATCCAAATGATACACGCAAAACAAAAAAGGATCTTGGATCTGCCATGGAAACCCCAGTGGAAAGACGGATTTTATAGAATGTTTCATGCCATCTGTTTTTTACAAATATAGGGATTGTTATGCTAAAACCTTACAACCCCAATTAAATCCCAACACGAGGAAAAAGGAGTGTAACGGGTTTAGTATTTATCGGTTGATGCATGGATCAGGGATTTCTTAAACAAGTTATAATGAACAAGAGGTTTTTTGGGCATCTATAATTTTTATTATAGGCAGATCGGAATTTGTAAAGCAAACCTTAAGAATGGCGTTTTTGGATTGACCGAAATTTATTCCCAATTTAATTTTTCTGATTTACTCCAGAGAGGCCTTTCTTCGGTTCACTTTCTTTAGGGCCTCTTTTTTCTTTGATTTCAATCGTTTTTCTATGGCAGATTTAGAAGGATTTGTACGCTTACGTTTTTTACGGACCAACAGACCTTTTTCTAGGATATCAAAAAGCTTATAAACCACCAATTCTTTGTTCTTATGTTGGCTTCGGCTTTCATCGCACTTCAACAGAAGCACATTTTCTTTGGTAAGGCGGCTGCCCAACTTTTGGTACAGCCGTTCTTTTTCTGGTTGGGAGAGGGCCTGCGAATTTTGCATATCAAAAGCGAGTTCCACTTTTGTGGAAACTTTGTTCACATGCTGTCCGCCTGCACCACCACTGCGGACGGCCTTGAAAACTAATTCCTGTAATACCGTTTCTTTGTTCAAAACATTTTGGTTTGGTAGATGCAATTCCCTAAGGTCTCAAATTTTATGGGGCGTCTTTTAAACGTAAGTTAATAGTTTCCAGTGAAATGTTTAAAAAAATGTCTTGATCGGGGCGTAACCTATTTTTAGAATCAAAATAAACTATATTTTCATCAGCAATGAGCCCTTCATTTAAATAATGGGTTCCCTTAAAATAAGAGTTTTTTACCTTTGCCTTCAAACCTGCCTTATCGGAAAGTTGAAATTCACTGGGATAGACCAGAATTGATTTGTTGATTTTAGAATAGGACTTCAAGAGTTGCATCGGAACAAGGTTTACTTCCCCGAATAAGGTTGCGGTGTATTTTGTTTTGGGATTTTGATACAGATGTAAAGGTGCCGTTTGTGCAATTATAGTTTGGTCTTTTAGTACGATTACCTCATCTGCAAAGGAAAGCACGTCGTCCATATCGTGTGTGGCCACAATGCAGCTTATGTTTTTCTTCTTTAGATGGGCAAACAGATTGCGGCGCAGCCTATTTTTTCTGAAATTATCGATATGGCTAAAAGGTTCATCCAGTAGTAAAAGTTCTGGTTCTTTTGCCAATACGCGCGCCAGGGCCACCCGCTGTTGCTGTCCGCCACTCAGGTTTCCCACTTTGGTTTTGGCGTATGGCTTCATTTCTATCAGATCCAGGAGTTCCTGGGTTCTCAGTTTAAGTTCTTCGGGATGAAATATGGAAAGAAACTGACTTATGTTTTCCGCGACCGAAATAAAAGGCATGAGGTCGAAATCTTGGGAAAGAAATTTCATGCTTGATTCACCCGGAACCAAATTATGATTGGGTCCCAAAACAGGGGAGTTGTTCCATAAGACCGAACCTTCGTCGAGTTGCAAAAGTCCATAGACAATTTTTAAGAGGGTGCTTTTACCACAACCGCTTTCACCAATGATGGCCATAATGCCACCTGTTTTTACATTAAAACTGATGTTTTGCAATACAGGATTTTGGTGATATGCAAAAGAGACTTTTTCAACTTTTAACATGAAACATAATTCTGGTTGGTGCAAAGGTAGCGGGATAGTTTTAGAACAAAAAATCCGTTTGTGGGGTAAAAGGGTTTTGTTGTGCCATTTAGACACTTTAAAATCGTCATGGTCATTATGTTTTTGCATCTGCGCATCTGTCGCACCATTTTTTTCATAGTTGCCGCCAACTAAAACACATTTTGGAAGCGATATAAATAATCCTTGTCACACCCAGACGGAATTGGCAAACTAAAAGTAAATCCGTTTTTCCTTTTTACGCCAACACCAAAAGTGCTGCCAATTCCGTCAAGTGTACCTCCCGGGACGATTTCTCTATACTTCCGTATCGCGATACTAAGTGTGCCTACATATTTTTCATGGAAAGCAAAGTGGCACTCCAAACGATGAGTGCTGAAAAAAACGCACCTATAACATTAGCTAAAAAAGCCTTTGGCCTTTCCATATTAAAGAGATAGGTGGCAATGGTGCCTGCATATACGCCTGTTCCCGGAACAGGGAGCATCACAAAAAAGATAAGCCCCCAAAAACCGTATTTCCGAATATTTTCCCCAGAGCCAATCTTAGCTTTTCGGGCTACATAAATGGCCGCTTTTTTATAATAATGCCACCTTAAGAGAAGGTGGTTGCCTTTGTTCAGAAATAAAAGCATCATAGGAAAAATCAAGGCATTTGCCAAAAAACAGGCTATAAATACCGTATAAATGTTTAGACCTCTCAATAAGCCATACGGGATGCCTACCTTGGCCTCGCCAAAGGGGGACAAACTCCATAGAATAGCTATTATTAAGTCCAAAATAAAAATTTTTACTTTTGTGCCTTGTAAAAATAGTGTAGAAAAGGATTTTTATAAGGTGATCGAATCATAATAAATGATTAAAGTTTTGTGAAGATGCCTCATAAAAAAACAAGGTTTGGTCCGTGGTTTTTTTAACGTGTTGTGTACGATTGGTAATCAATGCCGAAATTCCGGGGCACCACATAAGTTATAATTTGTTGCTTTCCGAACAAGGGTCTATTTATTTGCGTATTGATTACAAAATTGACCATTACGTTAAAATTATTATGGATGAAATATTTGGTATAGAAAATTTTAAGAATGGTATTACAAGAATAAAATGCAATCCAAAAAACTTTGCAAGAAAAGCGTACGGAAATATGAATGATCTGATTTTACTTTACTCAAAATCGAAAAATTTAATTTGTAAGGAGCCGAAAACGCCATATTCAGATGATGATAAAACAAATTATTCCCAAAAACCTAAAATGGCAGGCAATGGATAGGTATTGACAAATCAGAGGAGGCGGTTAAAGCTATTATCAAAAAACTTAATTTAGTCGAAGGTTACCTCTTTGTGAAAAAAATCAGATTTTAAATTATTGAAGGAACAAAAGCAGGGCACTGTTCGGCAAGGTATTGCCAAAAGCGGGGCTGAAGCCCTATCCTGAGCAATTCTAATTCAATGCGACTTTTGGGCCGAAGCAATTCTGAATCTTCAACTCCCGCATTACCAATACGATACACGAACGACATAGAATTCATATAAATTCCCCTTACCGTTCAGATTCATAAAACACCGGGGGTGGCCCCATAATTTCCAGATCGCTTTGTAGTATCTTTGGAGGTTTTTAAGCGATACCCATGCAAGTCACTACCAAGGCCATCGTACTATCTTCTTTAAAGTTCGGGGACACCAGCCTTATCGTAAGGGCATATACGGCATCGGACGGATTAAAATCCTATGTCCTAAAAGGGGTGTTGTCTGCTAAAAAGGGCAAGGTGAAGACCGCTTATTTTCAACCTTTGACCCAATTGGAATTGGTGGCTTTCCACAAGAACAAAGGAACCTTGGAAATTATCAGAGAGGCCAAAGTACATTATCCTTACAAAACAGCACATACCGATTTGGCCAAGAATGCGCTAACACTTTTTCTGGCAGAAATGTTGGGCAACAGTATTTTTGAAGAGGAACGGAACGAAGAATTGTTCATTTTTATAGAAGCCGCATTGCAGTGGCTGGACAACCACCGTGAAGTTTCCAATTTTCATTTGTTGTTTTTATTGTCCCTGACCCATTATTTGGGATTTTATCCAGATACATCAAACATATCCGCCCCGTACTTTGATTTACTGGAAGGTGGTTTCACAGAAGAGGTTTCGTTAAATCCGATGGTGAAGGAAGACAATCTGGATTATTTCAAAAGGTTTTTAGGCACAAATTTTGATGAAATGCATACCATAAAGATGAATAAAGGACGCAGACAGGAATTACTTAAAATACTTGTTCTTTATTTTGAATTGCACTTACAGGGATTTAGAAAACCTAGGTCGCTCACCGTTTTAAATGAAGTTTTTAGCTAAAATGCCAACATTAGTTTTTACGTTATCCTTTTTTATTTGAAACTGCCCATGCGCAGGAGAGAACCATTGTAGAGACCGATACGGGAAATCTAATTGCCAACGTTGCCGTTTATAGCACGGATAGATCAAAAATTGCTTTAACGAATACCGATGAAAAATGTAATATAGTGGTATTTGACGGAAATGAAGATAGTACAATAAGCCATATGTCCTATGGCATTGTCAAAACAAGCAAGGCCAAGATTTTAAGAAAAGGGGCTGATGTATATCTTTCCACGAAGCTTGAAGAATTGGATGGGGCGGTAATGTCCATCTCCAAATGGTAACAGCAGAAAAAAGACACCCCCGGACTATAGCATTCACCGATCCGCAAACGGTGGCGGATATTTTGCGAAATAACGGAAAGTTTTTTGTTCAAAAGAGCCAATTGGAAGGCGGAATCCCCATGCTCATGGGTTTTTCCACAAACCGCCTACTTATCGTAGTTGATGGGGTTCGTAAGAACAAGGCCATCTTTAGGGAAGGTAATCTTCAAAATATGATTTCCGTAGATCCTTTTATGTTAAAAAATAGCGAAATTATTTTTGGCCCGGATGCCTGTAATCTATGGGAGCGATGCTATTGGTGGGATCATTAACTTTTTTGCCTAAAAACCGCTGCTTTAATCTAATGACAGGCAGGTTTTTCCGCAAATTCCAATTACCTATTTTCATCGGCTAACGATGAAATACAGTACTTTTGGGGTTTAACTTCGGGAACAAAAAAAGGATCTTTTTTGCCCAGTACCCCTATACCGATTTTTGGGACTTAAAAATGGGGGGGCATGGCCCCCGAGGAATATTTAAGAAACCAATATGTAGTTACCCGTGACGGTCAAGATGCTTTAATAAAAAACGGTGATCCCGGAAAGCAAGTCTCAAGCGGTTATGGCTAAATAAAAATCACGTAAAAAATCGCCTATAAACCAAACAGATGTCATGAGGTGTAAGTGGACCATACAGGGGTTGTCAACAAAAAAGTGAAGTTATCGGTCTCCTCCCTTTCAACATCATATTTCATGCATTCTTTGTAATATGTTGTCCAAGGATTCGGGAAAATTATACTTCGGCAGACCCGCACAAAATTCCTGTAGATTTTAATTGAACGGGAATTATTATTCCTAAAATCCGTACATGGAACCGAGGTTAAAATAGCAAAAAAGCATGCTCCAACTATTAGGGATAGCGTATGCGCATTACTCGCTAAAAATCACGTTAAATTAAAGCAATTTCAAATCCTTAATGGTTTTAAAGGCAATATCTACATGCTCGTCGTTGACCACAATGGTAAATTCATTGGTAGTAGAAATTACTTCGTAGATTACAATCCCTTCCCAAGCCAGTCTTTGGAATATAAAATAGTAAATTCCCGGCACGGAAACATTTTCTGCAGGTAACTTAACGGTTATAGAAGATAGGTTTTCGGCCTTTTGGGTACATTTCTCATCTTTAAACAGGGTTTCAATGGTAGCGTCCAACATATTGCTTACCACTACGTTCATCTCGTTAACCCCTCTGGATGACGTGTAAAAAACATCCTTGTTTTTGTTTACCACCTTCATTAGTTCCGCTTGATTTTCCAAAATGGAATCTGATACTAGAAAAGTAAAGTCGGTCAGGGAAGAACGTACCGTAATTTCCCCAATGTTCTTTAGCACCTTTATGATCTTGTGGGTAGCTCTAAATTCCAGATCATCGGAAAGCCTTTTTAACGCCATTACAATGGCCCCGTTCCTAATGTCTTTTCCCAGTTCTTCCTCAATCTCCGGCCTTACGATCCGGGACAGGGAAGTAAGGTTGATAATTCCCTGTGCCAAAGCACTTTGCAAAAAAGGTTTTTTCTTGATGTAATCTTCTACAACAGATGAGATGGTTTTCATGCGTAACTTTTTATTGGTTTTTAACGATCACACGCCATTTTTAATGATTAAACGAATCAATAGTCTAATTGTTCAATGATTTGTGCAATCTTGTCGGTTTCATTGCGTATTGATTTGCTTCAAAAATAACAATTTGTTATAAATAAAACAAAATAAATTATAAGTTAATTTTTCAACTTTGTCCTGAAAAAGATGGGCATTCCTCTATAAATAAGGACTTTGTAAGTCTTTACGACGGATATTCGACCGAAAAATAGCTAGCGAACTGCTCCCGTCAAAAATGATAAAACGCATTTTCCAAATGCTCTATGGTGTATGCGTTTCCTTGTTTTAGGATGGTAATAATATCAAACCGAACGTCCACATCCAAATCATTTTGTATCACATAGTGGTCCGCCGCCATGACCACAAGCTTTATTTTTTTTGCATTGACGGTATCCGCGATATGTTCCAAAAAATCAGAACTTCTGGATTTTACCTCGACAATGGCCAATACCGATCCCTTTTGCGCAATGATGTCGATTTCGGCTTTTAAGTACCTATAATTACGGTGTTTTATGACATAGCCGTTTTTAAGTAAGCAATCTACCGCTTTTTGTTCACCCTCCTTTCCAAATATATTGTGTTTCCCCATAATTCTAAATACATGACTGTCATATTGTTGCATTTCATCGAAAAAATAGCCATTTAATCGATTTATTCAAAGACAACATCGTAAATTCAACCTCTGAACAACGAAAATACTTGGAATAAAATACTTTCCAAAGCATTCGTTCGTTTAATAGTAACCCCATTACTATAAACCTACTTAACGTAATTTAGACTATGGAATATTTCATTAATTGCAATACTTCAACCCTAGCGCCGTACACTGTTCCACTAGACAAACAGCGGGCCGCCCATTTGTACAGAAGACTGGGTTTCAGTGCTTCTGTTGCCATCGTGGACCAAGCCGTGGGCCAAACCGCCAATACGTTGGTGAACGCTTTAATTAATCAGACCCTTAATTTGGCACCTTTGCCCGCACCTGCTTGGGCAAACTGGAACAACAGTAATTACCCGGATGATGATGATCTAAGAAACCAGATAAAAAATGCCCAAACGGAGGATTTTAAAATAAGTTATGCCAATTCCCTTATCAACAACAATCTTAGGGATCGGTTGAGTTTCTTCTGGAGCAACCACTTTGTGACGGAATATGATGTGTACGATTGTAATTCTTTCCTTTATGGTTACATCAACTGCCTTCAGCGAAACGCCATTGGCAACTTTAAGACTTTTGTCAGTGAAATTGGGATTACCAGTGCCATGCTCTATTATTTGGACGGTGCTTTTAACAATGGAGACAATCCCAATGAAAACTATGCCCGGGAGCTTTATGAACTGTTTACCCTAGGGGAGGGAAATGGATATACCGAACAGGACATCATTGAAACGGCCAAAGCCCTGTCGGGTTACGTAAATAGGACCGATGTGGGCTGTACCCAAGTAACTTTTGATGCTTCGAAATTCAATACTGGCCCCAAGACCATCTTTGGCCAAACGGGAAATTGGGGGTATGCCGATGTTATTAATATCCTTTTTCAACAAAGGCCCAATGAGGTTGCCGGTTTTGTGTGCACTAAGCTCTATGAATTTTTTGTGCATCCGGATTCCAATGATGCTGCCGGAAACGCCCAAACCATTATTCAGGGTATGGCAAGTACGTTTATAGCCAATAATTTTGAATTGGCCCCTGTACTATCCCAACTATTTAAAAGCCAACACTTTTTTGATAATGAGGCCATAGGCGTAATCATTAAAAGTCCGTTCGATCTATATCTAAACCTTGTGAAGGAAACCGATTTTGCCTATGATGACAGGACGGTCCTCAATATTATAGATGCCAGTGATCTTTTGGGACAGACATTGTTCGATCCTGTGGATGTGGCCGGGTGGCAACGCAATAGACAATGGATAAATACCAACTTCATTATTGGCCGATGGCTTACTTCCGAAGCATTTCTGGAACAGTTTTGGCAAAACAGCCATGAACAGTTCCGAAATTTTGCCCTACAGGCCATTGGTCCGAGCAACAGCAATACCAGCAATCCTAGAATTGTGGTGCAGGCCATTGTGGATAAGATTACGCCGAAAGGACTGCTTACAGAGGCCGATTTCAATAATGCACTATCCGCGTTTACCATTGAAGATGTTCCTGAATACTACTACAGCCCGGACTATACTCCGGACGGTCAGAGCATATGGGGAATTTCCTTTAGTCAGGAAGCTCCCTCACAAGTATATCTATTGCTGGTATATCTTTCCAGACAACCCGAATTTCAATTAAAATAAAACCTACGATTATGTGCGATACCCACCATAATAAACCCGTCAACAAAAAAACCATAAAGAATGACGGACACGATTTTGAACATAAGTACTGGAGCAGGCGTTCCTTTTTACAGGCCCTGGGAATTGCCGGTTCGGGCTCTATGATACTGGGCAGTAATTTTATCACTGCCTCGGCACCTTCCCCTTTGTCCATGGCCCTTGCGGCTGCGGAAACCGATAATATATTGATTTTGATTCGATTGTCCGGAGGTAATGACGGGTTAAGTACGGTTATCCCCATACAGCAATATGACACTTACCGAAATGCACGCCCCAATATTTACATCCCGGAAAGCAAAATATTAAAACTTACGGATGACTATGGTGTACCATCCTACATGAAAGCATTGGAGCCCATGTGGGGCGATGGGCAGTTTAAAGCCGTACATGGTGTTGGCTATCAAAACCAAAGTCTGTCCCATTTTACGGGATCGGATATTTTTGCCAACACCGATCTGACCACCACGGGTTTCAGTGGTTTGGATACCGGATGGATGGGCAGGCATTTTGAAAACCTGTATCCCGATTACCTATCCGATGCTCCAGGAAGCAGGCCGGATGGACCTGCCGCCATACAGATCGGCAGTTACGGAAGCCTGGTTTTCCAGGGGGAAGAAACCAATTATGCGTTTGTTACCAACAACATCGATCAGTTGGAACAAATAGCGGAGACCGGTCTGCAATATTCCTTGGATCCTGTGCTTTTTGATGATTGTATGTATGGCGACCAGCTTCGGTTTTTAAGGGGAGTGTCCAACGTAACGAACGAGTATGCGGGCAAAATACACGAAGCCTACGAACGCGGGCAAAACCAGGTAACCTACCAGACTAATGGCTTTGCACGGCAAATGGCTCTTTTGGCGCGTTTGATCAAAGGGAATCTGGGCACCAAAGTGTATATGATCTCCATGGGTGGCTTTGATACCCACGGGAACCAGCCATTGGCACACGAGCGACTCATGACCGACCTATCCGTTGCCGTGAACAATTTTTATGAGGATTTAGCTTTTACCCAACAGGATGATAAAGCGCTCAGCATGACGTTTTCCGAATTCGGAAGACGCATCTTCGAGAACGGCTCCAATGGTACCGACCATGGAAAAGCAGCACCAACCCTATTCTTCGGATCAGGATTGGATGGAAGTGCCTTTGTGGGGGCGCATCCCACGTTGGATGATCCCGATGGCAGGGGAAATTTGGAATATACCATGGACTTTAGGGATCTGTACGCTACCGTTATGGCAGAATGGCTTTGTATCCCAATTCCATTGGTGGAACAGCATTTATTGGGACATCCGTATGCGCCAGTGAACCTTGGTTTTAATTGTAGCGGCGTGGATTTTCCCGATATTGTATATAGTGATGGGAAACCTACCCTACCAACGCAACCCAATCCTAACGAGCCCAATCCGGATTTGTTGAATGCTATTGTGCACAAACCTTTTTACCCCAACAAAAGCACACCCTACATCTATCTGGAAATGCCTTTTACAGCCCATGTAGATATTCAATTGTACAACATTCTGGGGCAGAATGTGGGGACGGTCTATAATGAAATGATGTTGGAAGGATCCACGGAAATCAATATCAGGGATCGTATGTCCATGAGTTTGGCAACGGGGAAATACATTTATAGGATCCAAGTACAGAACCAAAAAATGAGTAAATCCATAATGGTCGCATAAATTTCCCCAAAGCCGAAAAGTCTCCAAAATTCAAAACTTATTTTTGCGTCTTGGAGACTTTTCATTTTATGGCACCTGAAAATTATATCTCCCCTTCATAGGTATTCCTGTACACAGTGAGGAATCTTATGCCAACATTCAATTGTCGGCATTGTTTCCCCAATAGTAGTAGCCTCTATATTTGTAACCCTCTATACACTAGCTACCCATAAGATACTTCACTTGGATTTTTAGCCAGTCTAAAGGCAACATGATTATCGGCTACCACAGATTTTCCCATCCATAAAGCAAGGTAAACCCCAAAAGCTGTATTTTTGTGCCAAATAAGATTTCATGGCTTATAATAACCAGAATCCCAACGGCAATAGTCGTCCCAATAGATATACCGTTACCGCCGCCCTGCCCTATACCAACGGACCCATTCACATCGGTCATTTGGCCGGAGTGTACGTGCCTGCCGATATCTATGCGCGTTACCTGCGCTTAACGGGGAATGACGTGCTTTTTGTGTGCGGAAGTGACGAACACGGGGTGGCCATTTCCATGAAAGCTAAAAAAGAAAAGGTTTCACCTCAGGAAATTATCGACAAATACCATACGATCATTAAACAATCCTTTGCCGATTTTGGGATTTCCTTCAATAATTATTCGCGTACTTCGGCCCAGATACATCACGAAACAGCATCAGGTTTCTTTAAAAAATTATATGGTAACGGTGATTTTATAGAAGAAACCACGGCTCAATTGTACGATGAAAAAGCACAGCAATTTCTGGCCGATCGCTTTGTCGTTGGCACCTGTCCAAAATGCGGTCATGAAGAAGCTTACGGCGATCAATGCGAAAATTGTGGCTCTTCACTAAATGCCACGGACCTCATCAATCCTAAATCGACCTTATCGGGAAGCATACCAGTGCTTAAAGAGACGAAACACTGGTTTCTGCCTCTCGACCGCTATGAGGATTTCTTAAAAGAGTGGATTCTGGTAGGGCACAAATCTGACTGGAAACCCAATGTATACGGACAGTGCAAATCATGGATCGATGAAGGCTTAAAGGCCAGGGCCGTAACCCGGGATTTGGATTGGGGCATTCCCGTACCGTTAAAAGATGCCGAAGGAAAAGTACTCTATGTATGGTTTGATGCCCCAATTGGGTATATATCGGCCACCAAAGAATGGGCAAAAAGAGAAGGAAAAGATTGGGAACCCTATTGGAAAGATGCCTCCACTAAATTGGTTCACTTTATAGGAAAAGACAATATTGTTTTTCATTGCATCATATTTCCTGCAATGTTAAAGGCCGAAGGAAGTTATATATTGCCCGAGAATGTTCCTGCGAATGAGTTTTTAAATTTAGAAGGCAATAAACTCTCCACTTCTAAAAACTGGGCGGTTTGGTTGCATGAGTATTTGGTCGATTTTCCAAACATGCAAGACGTTTTGCGCTATGCCCTTACGGCCAACGCTCCGGAAACCAAGGACAACGATTTTGCCTGGAAAGATTTTCAGGCTAGGAACAATAACGAACTGGTGGCCATATTTGGGAACTTCATAAACCGTGTGGTGGTGCTTACCCACAAATATTACAACGGGGAAGTTCCCCAGCCGAGCGCGTTGAACGATTTGGACAGGGCCACGTTGGCCGATATACGGAAATTCCCGGCCCTCATAAGCGCATCCATAGAAAAGTACCGCTTTAGGGAAGGGAGCCAGGAATTGATGAATTTGGCCCGTTTGGGCAATAAATATCTGGCCGATGAAGAACCTTGGAAAGTTATAAAAGAAGACGAAGCACGGGTAAAGGCCGTAATGTTCGTGGCCCTTCAAATAGCAACGGCATTGGCCGTGTTGGGTGAGCCGTTCTTGCCCTTTACGTCGAATACCCTAAAAGATATGTTGGGCTTGTCCAAGAGTGGAAAATCTACCGGAAGTTCCAGTAATGGTTACGTCACAGAAGGCATAGGGAACAGTTGGGATGATATTGCTTCAAAAGAGATCTTACTTCCGCCAGGACATACGATAAACATGGCCGAGCTGTTGTTTAGCAAGGTTGAAGACGCAACCATTCGACTACAATTGGATAAACTTAGCGCCACCAAAAAAGCCAACGAATCCATGAACAAAGAGATATTACCACAGAAAGAGACGGTTAACTTCGAGGATTTTTCCAAAATGGATATCCGTATAGGGACTATTGTAGAAGCTACAAAGATGCCCAAAGCCAAAAAACTGCTCGTCCTAAAAGTGGCCACCGGCTTGGATACCCGAACCATTGTTTCCGGTATAGCAGAAAGCTTTAGTCCGGAAGAAATTGTGGGCCAAAAAGTAAGTGTGCTGGTCAATTTGGCACCAAGGGAACTTCGGGGCGTACTAAGTGAGGGTATGATTTTGATGACGGAAAACACAGACGGAAAACTGGTTTTTCTCAATCCAGATGAAAGCGGTGTGGAAAATGGAGCTACGGTAAATTAATCGTTTTTTTAAACGCCTCGTTTTCTTTATGTAACATTCCTGATTTTTGATAATTCTCTTCCCTTTCAATTTCGATTCTTTGTAACTTTATAAAAAATCGAAAAATGGTATCCAAAAAATTAGAAAAAGCACTCAACGACCAGATCCGTATAGAGGCAGAATCCTCACAGGTGTATTTGTCCATGGCCTCTTGGGCCGAAGTAAAAGGGCTGGAGGGCATTGCCCGGTTTATGTACACCCATTCGGACGAGGAACGTTTGCACATGCTCAAATTGATAAAATACGTTAACGAACGGGGCGGACAGGCGTATGTATCCGACTTAAAGGCCCCGAAATCCGACTTTGTATCGTTTCAAAAAATGTTTGAAGAATTGTATGCGCATGAGCAATTTGTATCGGACAGTATTAATGAACTGGTACATGTTACCCTACAGGAAAAAGACTATGCCACCCATAATTTTTTACAATGGTATGTAGCAGAGCAAATTGAGGAAGAGGCATTGGCACGCAGCATTCTGGATAAGATAAACCTTATTGGCAACGATAAAGGCGGCTTATATCTTTTTGACCGTGACGTACAGCAAATTACGGCCGATAGTGCTGCCGCCAAACCCGCACCATAAATTTTTAACATTATTCTTTATTTAGATTGAATTAAAATAAGTAGTTTTGCCCTATGCTTTTACAATTGGCATGGGTAAGAAGAAAAAAAAGAACATAACGGACGGTAAAAAACCCAAGGATTCCTTAAAAAATCTTCAGAAAAGGGCCTTACAGAGGCGAATCCCGGCGAAATGTAAAACCAAATGTTGCCAAAAATATGAAAATAGTGAGTCGAAACGTTGCGGGCGTTGCCCGTGTTATGATTTGCTGCAGCGGGTAGCATAAACAAAAAAAGCACCGAATTGCCGGTGCTTTTTCTTTGAGTATCGTTACAAGTCAGGGTTTTCCTATAAGTAAAATTTCATTGCATTTTACTTCGGTGACATACCGCTTTTCACCTTCTTTGGTTTCATAAGAACGGTTGGTAAGCTTGCCTTCTATGGCCACTTCTTTTCCTTTGGTTAAATAGCTCTCAACCAGTTCTGCGGTTTTTCCCCAGGCCACTACGTTGTGCCATTGGGTGTCCGTAACCTTTTCGCCTTTGGCGTTTTTGTAGGTTTCGTTGGTAGCTATGGAAAATTTGGCCAGTTTGTTGCCGCTTTCCAAGGTTACAATTTCGGGGTCGTTGCCCAAGTTTCCAATCAACTGTACTTTGTTTCTAAGTGCGTTCATAATACTAATTTATAAGGTTAAACAGTTAATACTATCGAAACTTCCTAACGGCAGTCAGGTTCTAATGTTTCGACAGGACAAACATACCACCCTGAAAAACAAGTATTCGGTTCGGAATTATTTATTTTCGTTTGTAACCGTTTGTAACCGTTTGTAGTCGTTTGTTTTTTGTTATTTGGCCTTCTGAGGATAATAGACCGATCTAAGATTCCCTTCGTGCCCAATAACACTATGTTCCTAAAAATTTCTATATAAAAAAGAAAGGTTTTTTTATTCCTTTAACCGCTCCATTAATACATTATGGGATTTAGTAGGAGTTGTCGAGGTATGCTCTACTCTATTAATTGATCAGGGAAGTACACTATTTAAATTTCGCAAAAAACAATTTTAGCGGACTTGTGCATTATACGTATCTTAGATATGATAAATGTATATGGGATGGTATTTTATTCCTTTGTTAATCTGCCCTTGGAGGAGCCAGTCTTAAAATTTCTGGTCATTCTGTTGATTATTTTGTTTATACCGATCATATCGGACAAATTAAGGATTCCCCACCTTTTAGGGATGATCATTGCAGGGGTGATCATAGGACCAAATGGGCTTAATCTATTGGCTAGGGACAGCGGCATTATACTTTCGGGCACTGCCGGACTTTTATACATTATGTTTCTGGCAGGTCTGGAAATAGACATGAACGATTTTAAGGCCAACGCCGTAAAAAGCACATTGTTGGGAATTTATGGATTTTTGATTCCCATGGTTTTGGGCATATTGGTAGGATTGTATGTTTTAGGTTTTTCGCCCATGACATCCGTTTTGTTGGCCAGTATGTTCGCCTCCCATACGTTAATTACCTATCCTATTGTAAGCAAGTTGGGGATTGCCAAAAATCTGGCGGTGAATATCTCCGTTGGCAGTACATTGATCGCCAATGTGCTATCTCTTTTAGTGTTGGCGGTTGTTGTGGGGATGACCACTGGTGATATGGACCATAAATTTTGGATCGTATTGGCGGTATCCTTTGTTGCTTTTACGCTGGTCATTACTTATCTGTTCCCCATAATGGCAAGGTGGTTCTTTAAGCGGTACAGTGATAGCGTTTCCCAATACATTTTTGTTTTGTCCATGGTCTTTTTTGGGGCGGTACTTTCCCATTTAGCGGGGATCGAGGGAATAATAGGGGCCTTTATGGCAGGGTTGGCCCTGAACCGGCTTATTCCAATGACATCACCCCTAATGAACAGGATAGATTTTGTGGGCAACGCCATTTTCATTCCTTTCTTTTTGATCGGGGTGGGCATGCTTATCGATTATAGGGCCTTTAACAGTCTTGAAACGGTAAAAATTGCCCTGGTGATGTCCATAACGGCAACGGCGGCCAAGTTTGTCGCAGCTTGGGTCGCGCAAAAAAGTTTTGGGTTCAGCAGGGAAGATCGCATGCTTATTTTTGGCCTGACCAATTCCCAGGCTGCCGCCACCTTGGCAGCTGTACTGGTGGGGTATAATATTGTTTTGGGGCAAACGGAAAACGGAGAACCTATTAGACTGCTAAATGACGGCATCTTAAACGGGACCATCATAATGATTCTGGTAACCTGCACCTTGGCGTCCTTTGCCACCCAAAAAAGTGCCAATAAAATCGCATTTGCCGAACAGTCCACTGATGGCAACGTTGATAATGTGGAGAAAATACTTATTCCGTTAAGTAATCCAGACACTATAGAAGAACTCGTAGGCCTAAGTACGATCATTAAATCCAAAAACAAGATGGATGGCTTGTACGCACTGAACATAATAAAAAATGACGGCGTACAACAGCTAGGGTTTCGTTGCGTCCGCAGGACGAACAATGAAACCCGTGTTGAACGGAACCGTCTACTATGGGTTTTTCGTTTAGTTTTTTAAGGGATATCAAGAGGATTAACAGTCCTCTTTTTTTGTGCAGTGTTTTT
>JBGTBA010000081.1:0-17178 GCA_041749595.1 Flavobacteriaceae bacterium
AAAAAACAAAGCAAAAAAAGCAGTTAAAGCCAATAAAAACAGCAAAAAATGAATAAAAAGTAACCTGAAAAATTAAATTGATCAAAAAAAGCAACCAAATTAAATCCAAAAATTCAAATTACTATTCGGCAACGGTCTTACTTTGGTGCAGGTGTGGCCATTGGCGGCATAAGCGGCTTGGCCGCAAACAAGCTTTTTAACGGTGACAGGTACTGGACCTGGTCCATGGCAGTTGGCAGTAGCCTTGCCGCAGGAATAGCAAAGGAAAGTTATGACAAATCCAGGGGGAATATCTGGGAAAACAGCGACATACTCTACACCACTTTGGGGGGTATTGTTTCTGGGTTGGCTTTTGAACTTTTTGTGAACAGGAAGCAGTGCCGTAGAAAGGGCAGGCCCTGTAGCTGTTATGCGGTTCTTATTGAAAAACCTTTGAACTTTAATCCTGATATATCCTTGGATTATTTGGGCAACGGCTCTGGAAGTTTGACGGCAGGCATACAAGCCCGGCACATTTTAAATTACAAGGGACTAAGCATAGTAGGGGATGGCTCAAAGGCCGATCTACAAAAGGAATAACCTAAATCCCTGACATTCTATATCTGATCGGCACATAATATGGGAAGAGCTTAGGCGGTCATTCAAAAAAACACTGACCTCTCGCTCTTTTATTTTGGCGATCCGATCTTGTCCTTAAATATACAGTGTTTACAGTAACAGCTTTAAAAACAGAAGCAAGTCCAGATGTAAATCAGTATTGTCAAAACTTTAGATAAAACTTCCGGAATCATCAATATTCCTAGTTTTAAATGTATCCCCAACAGCTTCCTTATTGCATAAATCACTTGTTTTAGCGGAACACTTTTAAAACTACTTTCCCCAAACATCCATAATTGGCCGTATGGGATAATTCTACATGTCCCTTGCCTACTCGCCCGTAACTGTTCCTTAAAAAATTATTAGGTAAAACAATAGGATCTAAATTATCGTTGGCCATCTTTAGCTTTTTTGTATGGCAGCCCCCTCAAAAAACAGCCCCCATATTTGTAATAAAGGCCGTCCGCAAAACAAAAACAGCTCCATGTGCGGTTTTTACCGTAAAAGGACTTCTCTTTTCTGTTTTAAAAAGTTTTAAAAAAAATAGTTGTTTATAGGTAGGGTTTTTTTTCTTTCAGTTGTATTAGGATAGAACAAATGTGGAATTTTACCGTAAAAAGAAAGCTCTTCATCTATAAAATGAACCATTCCCGGACAGAAGATTTCCATATAGAAATAAAAACAAACTTATAAATCCCCAAATTTATGGAACGCAAGGAATTTTTAAAATCGATCGGTGCAGGTGCCGCATTTGCCTTAACCTTTAGCTGTCTTGGCGGTTGTTTAAGGGAAGAATTAGATCCTTTGGCACAGACCAACCCCGACGGAAGCACTCCGGTTACCCCCGATCCGAATGCGGAAATGCCTACCACAACCACCCCGGGAACACCTACACCCACTACACCATCAACCAATGTGCTGCTTACTGTTGACCTGACCACTGCCGGGGCCGCGAAACTCAAATCCAATGGCGGTTATATTATAAAGAACAACATTGTTGTCGCTAAAAACCTTAATGGCGAGTATGTTGCTGCGACCCTTATATGCAGCCACGACCTTTTAAAGCAAATTGTCTTTAAAAACGACGAATACTATTGTACCGCACATGCTGCACGGTTTGATCAAAGCGGTAAAGGCCTTAATAGTAAGGGGAAAAAAGGATTGAAAATTTATGGCACTTCGGTAAACGGTTCTATTTTGAGCATCATAGCCTAAACCAATCTAAAATCCTACCTCATGAAAAACATTGTTTTTGCAATAGCCCTCCTTGTCTCAGGTGCACTAAGTGCCCAAAAATGGGAGTCCAGCTTGGTCCAGGCCACTGAATCGGCCAAAAAAACCAACCGCAACATTATATTGGTATTTTCCGGTTCCGATTGGTGCGCCCCTTGTATAAAGTTAGATAAAGCCATTTGGCAGTCTCCTGAATTTCAATCTTTTGCCAAGGAAAACTGGGTATTGCTAAAAGCGGATTTTCCTCGTAAAAAAGACAACAAGCTCACGGGAGAACAACAGGAAAGAAATGCGCAGTTGGCAAATATGTACAATAAAAACGGCTATTTCCCTTTAGTGGTGGTCTTAGATCCCAACGGAAATATGCTGGGCCAAACAGGGTACAAGGACATTTCCCCAAAAGAATATGTAGAACTGCTAAAAGGGTTTAAAGGTTGACAATTAATCTTTTTCAACAACTTTCCCCCCATGTTGCATAAGGTAAGATCATAAATACCCTAATAACGGCACACTTTTTTGGCATTTCACCTGTAGTATGGCAATATTGAAAATAGTTCTTTTGGTTTTCCATCCCTCAAAAAACAGAATCTTTAAAATAATAGCATGAAAAAAACAATCGCAATCCTAATCTCACTTGTATCCCTTTCGTCCTGTGTTACTGTTCGCGAATATGAAAAGGTGTATCTCAACGATGAGGAAATGTACTTAGCCTCCAAAAGTTTAGAACGTTTTGAAACCAATTATCAAGTTTATAGGGAAGCCTCTGCCGGGGCCAACGGCGGAAAAACCGGCGGAGGGTGTGGATGTAACTAAGTTGATATAATGAAAAAAATAATTGCAGTTGGCCTACTTTCCCTGTTCCCATGGAACGGGTTTTCTCAGGGAACCAATCAGGAATATGTAAAAAAAGTGTTGGAAAGTACTGAAATGGAACTCCTATACAGTTACTATACACAGGACGGAAACAATGCGGCCGTTACCGGTGGTGAAGGCACGGAAAAACTTACGGATATGGCCCCAACCATTGTGGTGAGTATTCCTTTTGGGGATAATGATATACTGGCCATTGATGGCGGTGTTTCGGCATACACCTCTGCATCGTCCAGTAATATCAACCCCTTTGACGGCAATGGTGTGGCAAGCCCTTGGGTAGAATCTTCCGGGGCATCTCAGAGTGATATGCTCAGTTATTTTCATCCCTCATATACCCATAGTTCTTATAATAGAAATGACATAGTAAGCATCAATGCGGCCGTATCGTCGGAGTTTGATTATTTTTCAGTTGGTTTTGGCGGGGGATACACCCATTTGTTCAATGAAAAGAATACCGAATTCGGTATTAAAGGCCAAGTTTTTATGGACACTTATAAGCCGCAATATCCCTACGAACTAAGGGAAGGTTTTTTTGATGACAGGATTACAGGAAATGGAACATATAACCCCAAGTTTTCGGAATTTAACCAACTTAAAAGGAATTCCTATTCCGTATCGTTTAATTTTTCCCATATCCTAACAAAACGTTTCCAGGCTTCATTGTCCCTAGATCTGGTTTTGCAGGAGGGGCTATTGTCCACCCCTCACCAAAGGGTTTATTTCAGGGATAGGGCGGATTTTTTTATTGAGGATTTTCAATTGGCGGACGATGTAGAAAAACTTCCGTTCTATCGGTTTAAACTTCCCATCGGCGGAAGGCTTTCTTATGCGCTCAACGACATGATCACCTTAAGGACCTATTTTAGGTATTATTATGATAATTGGGGGGTAACATCCTATACGGGCAGTATTGAGGTGCCCTTAAAAATTTCGGATAAATTTACCGTATATCCTATGTACCGTTATTATATACAGACCGCCTCTTATTATTTTTCGCCAAAAGAAGGAGCATTGTCCACGGACAGATACTACACATCAGATTATGATGTTTCTTCCTTTGATGCCAATCAATACGGTATTGGAGTTACATATAAGGACATTTTTGCGCAATCCAAAATTTGGAAGTTTGGCTTAAAATCGGTGAATCTTCGTATAAACCGTTATGAAAGAAGCACGGGTTTATATGCCAATATCGGGGAACTCGGATTCAAATTTATTTTATAATGCCAAACCACAAAAACAAACGCTATTAAAAAAACTGTATTCCAAATCGCCTTGATTCGCATTAGTCATTATTGTTTTTAGAAAACCGTTGGTTTTGGCATCAAACATTAGGCAACTGGTTTCGTTGTTCGTCCTTTATACTTCTAATTTCGTACTCCGAAAGACACCCTAAAATCATAAAAACGTACGACTGTAAAGAGGGTTGGTTTTAAGGAGTTATTAACCTAAAAAGCACTAATAATAATTGTCTCTTGCTATTGTGAATTTACTAAAATGAACTATATTTGCACCCGCTTTCAGGATAAAGCCGATATAAGATTTTCACCTTTGTGGAAATAAAAATAAGCCAGAATTAATAACCGGGGTCGGGCACCCCACAAAATTAATGTGATATGCCAGTAAAAATTAGATTGCAAAGACACGGAAAAAAAGGAAAACCATTCTATTGGGTAGTTGCTGCGGATAGCCGAGCCAAAAGAGATGGTAAATTTTTGGAAAAATTGGGAACCTATAACCCTAATACCAACCCGGCAACAATAGATTTGAACATAGATGGTTCCGTAAAATGGCTGCAGAACGGGGCACAACCTTCCGATACGGCCAAACGTATTTTATCTTATAAAGGTGTTATTCTAAAGCACCACTTATTGGGCGGGGTACGTAAAGGTGCTTTGACCCTAGAGCAAGTTGAAGATAAATTCAATGCTTGGTTGGAAGAAAAATCCAAAATTGTAGGCACCAAAGTGGAAGGTTTGGCCGAAGCCCAAGCCAAAGCAAGAGCCAAAGCTTTAAAAGCAGAAAAAGAAGTTAACGAAAAACGCACTATGTCCGCTGCCGAAGTTGCTGTTCCGGAAGCTTTGGAAGAAGTTGCCGAGGTTGTTGTTTCTAAAGAAGAAACTGTTATAGAAACCACGGAGACCGCTCCATCTAAAGAAGCTCCAGTTGTGGAAGCTGAGGCAACAGATACTCCTGCAATAGAAGAAAAATAAGAAATAAAACCAATGCAGAAGAGCGATTGTTTCTATTTAGGTAAAATCGTTTCCAAGCATAGTTTTAAGGGGGAGGTTCTTATAAAATTAGATACCGATGAACCCGGAGCATACGAAAATATGGGATCAGTCTTTGTCCTTTTGAGTGGCAATCTGGTTCCATTTTTTATTAAAAAGTCTCAACTACACCGATCGGCCTTATTGCGCGTCCACTTTGCAGAAGTGGCAAACGAAGCCGATGCGGACCGTATCATGGGTTCTGAGATCTACTTACCTCTAAAATTCTTACCCAAACTTACGGGCAACAAATTTTACTATCACGAGGTTATAGGCTTTTCGGTTATCGATGGCGTACACGGGGATATCGGCATTATCCAAAGCGTAAATGACACTACGTCACAAGCCCTGTTTGAAGTGTTAAAGGAAGACAAGCAATTATTGGTCCCCATAAATGATGAAATCATTACAAAAGTAGATCGGGAAAACAAAATTATTTCTGTCAATACTCCTGAAGGTTTGGTAGAATTGTACCTAAATTTAGGTTAGCGCCATCATTCACCCTAATAAATCACGATACTCAAAGCATCTGTTCAAAGGCTATTGCCGCCAAAATCCCCTCTGCACCCCCAGAGCCATTACCCCCTTAGTTTAAAGGGGGAGCTAATAGATTGTATTTATGGTTATGAATAAAATCAATATGGCTTTCTTTTCTTATAAGGGAAATACTTGGTAAGTATTTTGGCACTGGTAAAATAAGGCACAAAAATAGCCCCAACGATTTTATTTTATTGAAAAAAATCAATTAGTTTTATGGGAAATAATGCGCATCCCTTACTGTTAAAAACCTACTAAATGATACATCCCAAAACAGAATTAAAATTCATAAACCATGAAGTAGGTTATGGTGTTGTCGCCACGGAGTTTATTCCTGCAGGAACGATTACTTGGGTATTGGACAAGTTAGATCGGGAGTTTAGTCCGGCTGAAGTACAATCCCTAGAGCCCTTATATCAAAATATACTAGACACCTACACCTACCGGAACAATAAAGGCAACTTTGTTTTATGCTGGGACAACGGTCGCTATGTAAACCACAGCTTTAATTCCAATTGCCTTACTACCGCCTATGATTTTGAAGTGGCCATCAGGGATATATCCCGGGGAGAACAGCTCACTGACGATTATGGGTATCTTAACATTCCCCAACCTTTTAAAGGAATGGATGAAGGCACCCGTAGAAAAGTAGTCTATCCTGACGATCTTTTAAAATACTACAAAACATGGGACAAAAAACTGCTAAAGGTGTTCCCCGATATTCCGAAAATAACCCAGCCCTTAAAATCATTGCTTACCGACCGGTTATGGAATGAAATTGTTACCATAGCCCAAGGGGAAAAAGTAATGGAATCCATTCTGAACAACTATTATAACGGTAATAATCATTTATAGTGGGATAAAGCAAAAGGGGGGCTTTACGTAAAATCCCCAATAGGAGACTGATTTTAGACATCGGGCCATCGCTATATCGGTTTCAAGAAATTTTTGTTGAAAGTTACCCCAAACGCCGCACCAATGAAATGACATAATAACCAAATGCAATATCTAGCAATATTTATTTATACCTGTAAATCAAAAGGGCGAAAAATAGAATGGCTCTAGTTTAAACTGGCTATTATAATTGCAACATCTAAAAATTTCGGCATTTTGCCACCCTTTAGCGCCGGAGTAAGAAAAGGTCGAAAATTCAATCATTTTTACCCCGACCCTAAGGGGAACTATTTACTTTTCTTCGTTCGGACCAACTTGAAACCTCCAAAATATCAATTTAAACCAAAATATCAAAACTCTACTAAACTAGAGCTAATATAATTTGTTTCTAAAGAACGTTTGGGCTTTTGTTTTGGTCATTTATTCTTAAATTTTGTAAAATTCCTTTGTAATTTCTTGCAATACCAGTAATTTAGCAATGCCATAGCATAAGTAGGTTAAGTTTATGGTAAGATTTGGGATGAAAAGGGCGGAGACTTCTCCGTCCTTTTCTATTTGACAAACACCAACAAAAAGACCGCCTTCTAGAAGGCGGTCTTTTTGTTGGTCCCATCTCATTCGATATAAAAAAGTTATCTGTTAGCCTTGTACAATCCATCAATATTATTCCAGTTGATAAGACTAAAAAACGCACTAATATAATCCGGTCTTCTATTTTGGTAATGTAAATAGTAAGCATGTTCCCATACATCCAATCCTAAAATTGGGAAACCGCCACAGCCTGTGCCCGGCATTAATGGGTTATCTTGGTTTGGGGTGGAACATATCTCTACCCTGCCCCCTTTATGTACACATAACCATGCCCAACCAGAACCGAATCTAGTGGCCGCTGCTTTGGAAAAAACATCTTTAAACCCATTATAATCCCCAAAAGCCACTTTAATGGCATCGGCAAGTTCTCCGGAAGGCTCCCCGCCACCGTTTGGGGACAAGATTTCCCAAAACAATGCATGGTTGTAAAACCCGCCACCATTGTTGCGAACCGCATTATTGGACATGTCCAGGCTCTTTAGAATTTCCTCAATGGACTTACCTTCCAAAGCCGTTCCGGCAATGGCGTTGTTCAAGTTTGTGGTATACCCGTTATGGTGTTTGGTATAATGTATTTCCATAGTCCTGGCATCAATATGTGGTTCCAGTGCATTGTAGGCATACGGTAATTTAGGTAGTTCAAAAGCCATATTTATAGTGTTTATTGGTTAATAATTTTAACCTCCTTCAAAATTACTGTTTTATGCGGTAAATTTCCCTAATAATTTGTTAAGAACTCTTTTATATTCCGTATTTTACTCCTAAAAACAGGAGATGCACCATCCCTATAAAATATACGATGCCTCTGCCGGTTCCGGAAAGACCTATGTCCTTGCCAAAGAGTACCTTAAAATAATCCTTTCTTCCAGTCAAAATAAAAGTTTCCGTCAAATTTTAGCCATAACATTTACCAATAAGGCCGTAAACGAAATGAAACAGCGAATCCTTGGGAGTCTGTTCAGTTTTAGCCAGGTAACCGATTTGGAAAATGCGCCGCCCCTATTTCTTGATCTGTTGGGCGAGCTACAACTGGATAAAGAAACCCTGGCGGAAAGGGCCAGGTTCATTTTAAAGGAAATCCTGCACAACTATTCGTTTTTTGATGTTTCCACCATAGACAAATTTACCCATCGCCTTATCCGGACCTTTGCCAAAGATTTAAAATTATCACAGCATTTTGAGGTGGTCCTGGATACGGACATCCTGTTGGACGAAGCGGTCAGCAAATTACTCGACAAGGCGGGAACGGACGATCGGTTGACAAAGGTACTGATCGATTTTGCCCTTGAAAAAATTGATGGGGACAAAAGCTGGGACATCGCCTTTGACCTGAACAAAATAGGAAAATTGTTGTTCGATGAAAATCATGGCGAACATATTGAAAAACTCGAAGGAAAGACCATAAGCGATTTTTTGGGGCTAAAGCGGATACTAGTAGAAAAAATATCGACTATTGAAAAAATAATAATCTCTTTGTCCTCCCAATCGCTCCATATCATTGAGGAAAACAGATTGCAGTTCAATGATTTCACCGGAAGCTATTTTCCAAAGTTTATATTTAAAATCCTTGAAGGTGATTTAACTATTGATTTTAACGCTGCATGGAAACGGAATTTTGAAACAGCCCCGCTTTACAACAAATCCTGTGCCGAGGCGACAAAAATTACCTTAGACGCCCTCCACCCAAAATTTACCGAGCTTTTCAATACTATTAAGGACAATTCCCAAAATCTTTTGTTCCTAAAAAATGCCTATGCCAATGTTGTTCCTTTGTCTGTCTTAAATGCCATCCGACAAGAAATCAAGACACTGGAAAAAGAAAGGGACCTGTTGCCCATTTCATCCTTCAATACCATTATATCCAACGAAATCAAGGACCAACCCGTTCCCTTTATTTTTGAACGTTTGGGAGAAAAGTACAGACATTATTTTATAGACGAATTTCAGGATACTTCCGAAATGCAATGGAACAATCTTTTACCTTTAATAGGCAATGCGTTGGAAAGTGAGGACGAATATGGGAACAAGGGTTCCCTGTTGCTTGTGGGCGATGCAAAACAAGCAATATACAGATGGCGTGGCGGCAAGGCCGAGCAGTTCCTGAACCTTGTAAATGGACAGATGAATCCGTTTGTGGTACCACCGCATATTGCCCTTTTACCAAAAAATTACCGTAGCCATGAAACAGTGGTAAAATTCAACAATGACTTTTTTACCGCAACAAGTCCATTTTTAAATTATGGAACCTACCGGCAATTGTACACCAATGGGAACAGGCAAAAATTTAATACACTAAAAGGAGGGCTGGTGCAATTGCAGTTTATAGAAGAAATTGAAGGGAAAAACGAAAATGACCTTTATTTTGAGACGGTCCTGCAGACTATTGGTGAAGTTACCTCAAAAGGCCATAAACTAAAGGATATCTGCATTCTTACCCGTAAAAAAAAGCACGGTATTCTATTGGCCGAATATTTAATGCAGCAGAACGTCCCAATTATATCTTCGGAAACCCTTTTGTTGAACAGTGATCCAAAAGTTAAGTTTCTAATCAACCTATTGCGTTACAGTTGCTATCCGGGCAATTTGGAAATAGGTTATGATATCCTCTATTTTTTAGCCTTGGGAACAGATCTAAAACATCCTTATATCAAAAAACATCTAGGAAATTTGGATGTTCTTTTTAAAAACGAGTACAATTTCACTGTTGATTTCTTAAAAACATCCTCTGTTTATGATGGGTTGGAATATGCTATACGACAATTTAGATTGGTCGAAGGATCGGATGCCTATGTAACCTTTTTAATGGATGAAGTCCTGGATGTGGAACAAAAAAAAGGCGCCAACACCATTGACTTTTTGGAGTACTGGGAAAACAAAAAAGGCAAACTGAGCGTTGTTTCCCCGGAAAATGTGGATGCCGTTCAATTAATGACCGTTCATAAAGCAAAGGGACTGGAATTCCCCATCGTTATTTTTCCTTATGCCAATTCCAATATATATGAAGAAATAGACCCAAAATTATGGGTGCCCGTGGAAAAAGGGGGCCTAAATGGTTTTGAAGAAGTTCTGATAAGCAAAAAGCAAGAAGTGGTCGGTTATGGCCCACGATCTGAAACGATATACAATGAAGAGCAGCATAAACTGGAACTGGATGCCTTTAATGTGCTCTATGTGGCACTGACACGGGCCATCAAGGCCCTTTATATCATAACGAAAAAAGACCTTACCAGCAAAGGAGAACATAAAACAGGGTACTATTCCGGGCTATTTATACATTTTTTAAAAGGCAATGGACTTTGGGATAAGGATAAATCCACCTACTCCTTTGGTGCTTTGGAAACCCATATTGAAAGTGAGGAGGCCAAAAACGACCAGCAAAACATTCCCTATCAGTATTCCTATAAGGAAAGTCCCAGCTTCAAAATCCTTGCCAAAGCCGGTATCCTCTGGGAAACCCATAGGGGAGATGCATTATCGAAAGGAAATCTTATACACCATGTCTTAGGGCTTATAAAAACACACAAAGATTTGGACAATGTCTTTGAAAATCTAGTTAGAAATGGAGATGTGCCGATCGATGGGACAGACGATTTAAAAACCAAGGTGCTGCAAGTTATCCGCCATCCAAAACTTA
Source organism: Flavobacteriaceae bacterium (assembly GCA_041749595.1). Classification (GTDB taxonomy): domain Bacteria; phylum Bacteroidota; class Bacteroidia; order Flavobacteriales; family Flavobacteriaceae; genus Aurantibrevibacter. The sequence goes on from JBGTBA010000081.1 coordinate 10,630, forward strand.
AAATGTATTTTGATGAGGGAAACACCATAAGGAATGAAAGGGATATCATTACAGAAAATGGATTAATTTTACGCCCGGATAGATTGGTGATACAAGGAAATAAGGCCACCATTATCGATTATAAAACCGGCAATAAAAACGCAACATACCATCAACAGGTGCATTTATACGCAAAGGCCTTAGAGGAGATGGACTATACCGTTGAAAATAAAATTATCGTATACATCAATGAAACCGTAATTCCAGAATTAATTTAATCCCCATATGTACGGAAAAATCAGGACCCATTTACAAAACGAAATAGAGGCCATTAAAGAGGCCGGACTATACAAAGAAGAACGGGTCATAACTTCGCCCCAAGATGCCATCATTAAAATTTCCACGGGACAAGAAGTCATTAATTTTTGCGCCAACAACTATTTAGGATTGTCATCCCATCCTGAGGTTGTGCAGGCGGCCAAAGATGCACTGGACTCCCACGGGTTTGGAATGTCGTCCGTCCGCTTTATTTGTGGCACCCAAGATATTCACAAAAAGCTCGAGAAAAAAATAGCGGCTTTCTATGGCACTGAGGACACCATATTATATGCCGCTGCCTTTGATGCCAATGGTGGGGTTTTTGAACCGTTATTCGCTGAGGAAGACGCCATAATATCAGACGCCCTTAACCATGCTTCCATAATAGACGGCGTGCGCTTGTGCAAAGCCAAAAGATATCGGTATGCCAATAGTGATATGGTCGATTTGGAAAACCAATTGAAAAAGGCAAATGAAGGGAATGCAAGATTTAAGATCATTGTTACCGATGGCGTATTCTCTATGGATGGCATATTGGCCCCTTTGGACAAAATATGTACTTTGGCCGACAGATACGATGCCCTGGTAATGGTGGACGAATGCCATGCTGCCGGTTTTATTGGGCAATGCGGAAGGGGAACGGTGGAAGAAAAAAATGTTTTGGGAAAAGTAGATATCATAACGGGGACATTGGGCAAGGCTCTTGGTGGTGCCATGGGAGGTTACACCACAGGAAAAAAAGAAATCATAGATCTGCTTAGGCAGCGCTCCAGGCCGTATTTATTCTCCAACTCCCTCGCTCCGGCCATTGTTGGGGCGTCCATTAAAGTATTTGAACTATTGGATAAGGATACATCCTTGAGGGATAAGCTGGAGAGAAACACCAAATATTTCAAAAAAGGAATGAAAGATGCTGGTTTTGATATCATTGACGGTGATTCCGCCATAGTCCCGGTAATGTTGTACGATGCCAAATTGGCCCAAAAAATGGCGGCTATGTTATTGGATCGGGGAATCTACGTTATTGGCTTCTTCTTCCCCGTAGTGCCGCAAGGAAAGGCCAGAATACGGGTCCAACTGTCCGCCGCACACGAAATTGCACACTTGGAACAGGCCATAAAGGCCTTTAAGGAAGTTGGAAAAACATTGAAAATCGTTTAATGGTATTCTTATTCTGGACAAATGCGTTAAAAAAAATAGAAAATTGATTTTGTTAATAAACTTTAACAAGTTACATTTGCAGCTAATAAACACTTAAACTTAAAAATTTGAACATGAAACATCTTAGCAAATTATTGGTTCTTGCCATACTTGTGGTAGGTCTAAACAACGTACAGGCGCAAGACCAAAATAACCCTTGGCAGGTTAGTTTTGGAGTAAACGCAATAGACGTTTTCCCCACTGGTGATGAAGATACATTTACCAATTTCGGATTCGAGTCCGGTGATTTTGGAAGCGAATATTTTAATGCAACCGACCATTGGAACATTCTTCCATCCATTTCTTACGTGGCGGTTTCTAAATCCGTAGGGGATGGTTTTTCTGTTGGTGTTAGAGGAACAATAAATAGAATAGACCAACTTGGGGACGTTAAAGCGGATGACCTTTCCTTTTATGGTATTGATGGTACTATAAAATACACCATTCTTAAAAACACCGTTGTTGATCCATTTGTTGAAATTGGCGGAGGTTATTCTTGGTTAGATGAAATAGGTGCCGGCACTGTAAATGGTGGTGTGGGTGTCAATTTATGGTTTACAGAAAATATAGGCCTTACCCTGCAAACACAGTACAAGCATTCGTTCGAGGACTTTTTGCCTACACATTTTCAACATATGGCAGGTATTTCCGTAAAATTTGGTGGTACTGATACCGATGGTGATGGTATTTATGACAAGGATGATGCCTGTCCTGAAGTTCCAGGCCTAGCCGCTTTCAATGGTTGTCCAGATGCTGATGGCGATGGTATTGAAGACAGCAAAGATGCTTGTCCAAACGAAGCTGGTTCAAAAGAAATGAACGGTTGTCCAGATGCTGACGGCGATGGTGTTGCCGATAAGGACGATGCTTGTCCGAACGAAGCTGGCCTAGCTGCTTTAGCTGGTTGCCCAGATGCTGACGGCGATGGTGTTGCCGATAAGGACGATGCTTGTCCGAACGAAGCCGGTCCTGCTGCAAATAAAGGTTGTCCTTGGGCAGATAAAGATGGTGATGGCGTTTTGGATAAAGATGACCAATGTCCAAACGTGGCCGGTACCGTGGCAAACAAAGGCTGTCCAGAAGTTTCAGAAGAAGTTCAGAAAAAATTGAATGACTATGCTAGAACTATATTGTTCGACACGGGTAAATCTTCTATCAAGGCCGAATCCACATCCGTAATGGTTGATATCATCTTGATTTTGAATGAATATCCTAATTCTAAATTTACAGTTGAAGGCCATACCGATAGTGTGGGCAGTGATAAGTTGAATCAGACCCTTTCAGAGTCAAGAGCCAATTCAGTAAGGGATTTCTTGATCAAAGAAGGGATCAGTTCCGACAGATTGACCGCAATTGGTTATGGCGAGTCCAAGCCAATCGCGACCAACAATACAGCAGCTGGTAAGAAACAGAACCGAAGGGTTGAGATCAACCTAGTTAAATAAGTAGGCATATCTTAAAATAACAATTAAAAAGCTCCGCAATTGCGGAGCTTTTTTTATTTTTATAACATGCAAAGTTTTTTGGAAGAGGTCGTGAAAGATTTATGGAAAAAAAGGGCAGACCTTGAGGACATCGTTTTTGTTCTCCCGAACAAACGCGCCGGGACATTTCTAAGGAACACCATTTCAAAGATTACCCATAAGACACAGTTTTCTCCCGAGATATTCAGTATAGAGGTTTTTGTTGAAAAACTATCCGGCCTAAAATATGCATCCCACACAGAGCAATTATTTCTACTTTATAAGGCATATCTAAAAATTACTACCGGAGAAAAGGACAATTTTTCCGCCTTTTCAAAATGGGGGCAAATAGTACTGCAAGATTTCAATGAGATTGATAGGCATCTCATCGATCGAAAAAAAATATTTTCCTATCTATCTGAAATCCAAGAAATAGACCATTGGTATTTAAGTAAGGAAAAAACCAAAATGATGGAGGATTACATCCATTTTTGGAATAATCTTGACCAATTATGCAACAATTTAAATGATAGCTTACTGGAGAAAGGAATGGGACATCAAGGGTTTATTTACCGTAAAGCCACCCAGAAACTCAGCGAATATCTAGAAAACTCAAAGAGCAAAAAACACGTTTTCATTGGATTTAATGCCCTGAATGCCGCAGAAACCTATATTATCCAAAAGATTTTGGAAAAATCCGATGCCGATATTTATTGGGATACGGATCCCTATTTTATTGATGACCCTCTTCACGACGCAGGATTCTTTATAAGGCAGTATTATAAAGATTGGCGTGTTTTAAAAGGGAAGGCCACTATAATGGCCCCGAGCAATTATCTTTCTAAAAAAAACATAAAGATTGTTGGCGTGCCCAAAAATGTTTCCCAAACAAAGTATGTAGGCACTCTCCTTAAAGAATTGATTATTGACAACCATGAATTTCACAGCAATGTGGCTATTGTGCTTGGCGATGAAAATTTGTTAAACCCGCTTCTAAATTCAATTCCCAATGAAATTACCCATGTAAATATTACCATGGGCTATCCTTTGAAGAAAATACCCCTGGCCAGTCTTTTTTTGCAATTTATAGAGCTCTACTTACATAGGGAAGAACAAGGCTGGCCTTATAAAAACGTACTTGCCCTTTTATCACATCCTTATATCCATATCTTGCTTGCCGGCAAAACCCAAAACAGCGCAATTACCTTAAGTGAGGGGATTAACACTAAAAATTGGTTATATGTATCTCCGGAAAATATAGGTTCCCTTGTAACCGATAAAACCGAACACATTGCAATGTTGTTTTTTAGTGGTGCCCCCACATCCATAGTCCTAATAGAAAAATGCCTAAGCATAATCCTAGATTTGAAAGGAAAGATTACTGAAAGTGGGAATCCTTTGGAACGGGAATACCTACATCGTTTTTATTCGTTGTTCAATACATTAAAAGAGATGGTTAAAGGCCATTCCTTTTTAAGTGATTTAAAATCGCTCCAAAGCCTTTACAACGAATTACTTTCTTTTGAGACATTGGATTTTCAGGGGGAACCGTTGGAAGGCTTGCAAATAATGGGGATGTTGGAAACTAGGAATTTGGATTTTGAGACCGTTATCATAACCTCCGTGAACGAGGGAATCCTTCCTTCGGGAAAATCCAATAATTCATTTATCCCTTATGATGTAAAAAGGATGTTTGGACTTCCTACCTATAAGGAAAAGGACGCCATTTATACCTATCATTTTTATAGGCTATTGCAGAGGGCCAAAAACGTCTACATTATTTACAATACGGAACCAGATGTCCTTGAAGGTAGGGAAAAAAGCAGGTTGATAGGCCAATTGTTGACAGATGGGCGCAAATTAAAGGACATTACGGAAATCATCGCCGCACCAGCCATAGAGCCGTCAATTAAAATTTTAGGGTCCATTCCCAAGAACGGAGACCTCATGGAGATCATAAAAATTAGGGCGGGCACAGGTTTTTCGCCTACATCGCTCGCCAATTATATTCGAAATCCGATGGATTTCTATAAAAAAACAATCCTAAAAATCGATGCCTTTGTTGAAGTTGAAGAAACCGTGGCTTCCAATACTTTTGGAACCATCATACACGACACCTTGGAAGAACTATACCTTCCGTTCATAGACAATTATCTTACACCGGAAGGCCTTGCGGCCTTAAAGCCAAAAATAAAACAGGTCGTAAAAAACAATTTCAGCAAAAGCTATGCTGATGGGGATATTGCCCGGGGCAAAAATTTAATAGCCTTCAATGTAGTAACGCACTATATTGAGAATTTTATCAAACTAGAAATTGTAGCGGCAAAAGAGCACAAAATAAAAATCTTGGGGCTGGAAAAAAAGCTGACACTTACCCTAGATATCCCTGAAATTGGATTCCCCGTACTCCTTAAGGGAAAATTGGACCGCATTGATAGTAAAGACGGAACCCTACGTATCATTGACTACAAAACGGGAGCCACAACACGTTCCCAAGTTAAAATTTCTGATTGGGACACGCTAATTACCGACTACGGCTCCTGTAAGGCCTTCCAATTACTATGCTATGCCCTAATGTATAGTTCCAAGTTTTCCGTAACAACCATGGAGGCGGGTATTATCTCCTTTAAAAGCCTTGGTTTGGGTGCTATAATGTTTACGGACGCCGACAAAAAAAGGGAAAACAACATGGGCGATTTAATTGATGAAGATACGTTAATGCTATTCTATTCCAAACTAAAGGAGCTTATTCTAGAGATCTGTGATCCTGCCGTTCCATTTCAGGAAAGAGATATTAGCTGATCTTACTTTTTGTCGGGCCTGGTAGGCCTTACCTCAATTTTACTGGGTAAGGTCCTTGGATTCATTCTCAACAAATCGAGAACCAAATCTCCAATATCTTCGGGTTGAATTTTCCAGGCATCTGCAGGAGATGGGGTATGGCCCCCAAATTGAGTAGCTACCGAGCCGGGCATAATGGTCGATACTTTAATATCGTATTGTCGAAGATCTAACATCGCAGCTTGGGTAAAGCCAACGACCCCAAACTTGGTGGCGTTGTAGCCCGCCCCCCCGGCAAAAAAATTGGTGCCGGCCAAACTTGCTAAAGTGATGTAGTATCCTTTTGACTTTTTTAATTCTTCAACGGAGGCTTTTAGGGTATGGAAAACCCCATTAAGATTGGTATTAATCATTTCGTGCCATTGTCCCTCACTTAGTTCATCAATAGGGGCAAAATGTCCAACGCCGGCGTTGGCCAGTACCACGTCTATGGCTCCCCACTTGTTCAATATTGCCGCAACTGCCTTTTGCTCATCAACCATTTTCGAGGCATCAGACACTACCGCGAAAACCTGCTCTTCTACGCCCAGTTCCCGAGCAGCTTTCTTAATAGTTTTCTGATTTCTGCCACTAATGGCTACCTTCATCCCTACGCTTACTAATTTTTGGGCTACTCCATACCCAATACCAGCCGAACCGCCTGTGATATAGGCTACTTTATCTTTTAAATACATGCTATTTCATTTTTGGTGAAATTAAATCGAAATGGGTACAAACGAAAATGGATAGTGTTATTGTTTTCTTAAAA
>JBGTBA010000082.1:0-9426 GCA_041749595.1 Flavobacteriaceae bacterium
ACTCCTTTTTTCATTCCTGTTCGTTTTTGCACAAAAAGTGGGAGATGAACAGATTAAGAAACAAATAGAGCAGTATAAGAACGATGTTCGCGGGCCCTATAAGGATATCCGCTGGTTTTGCGGCGATGGAAGCATCCGGCAGCCCAAAGACCCCTGCCCCGATAATATTGGGCCAGGAGTACAGCATGCCCGTTACAAGGATGCGGTCGTGGCCTTGGGCAAGAGCAACAATATTTATTTAGGGCAGATTTTGTCCTATACCAAGAACGTGGAATTTTGGGATGACCAGAACAACCAATCCCGTTTAAAACAATATCAGCTGGATAAATACCTGCGTACCATTGATGATGGATGGATCTTGCAGAAGGGACAATATTATAGGGGAGCCATTCAGGTAGAGGACGAGGAGGCTTGGGGAGCCGATTTTTACAAATGGCTTTTGGCAAAGGATCAGTCCATTTCCAAAAATTATTTTTTAGTCCGGCAATCCTTAAAAGATGTGCCCCACAGTGGGGATGGCAATCTTTCCCAATTGATCCGTAGCCAATCAAAGGTCATTTCAGACCTATACCCCCAGTTTATGGATATTAGGATAAAAATCCATGGACAGCCGGAATTTGCAGATATTGAAAAGGTAAAGGCCTTCAAGCAGGGGCACGGTGCCAAACTGGATGTGGATCTAAATACAAAAATCGACGAATTGATCGGTTCCATGGCCAAGTTCTATAAACCCGTCGACATTAGGTCAGTGCAACAAAAAACAGGATCAGTAAAAAACACCCTCATTGGAAAAGCAATTCAGGATTATGTAACAAAGAATGGCACAGAGACCAGACCTTCAATTTTAATCCCGGAAACAGCCCAATTGTTATTGGATATAAGGAACAGCTTATTGTCTGAAAAGCAGGCGTCAGCCAGATTGCAATTGTTGGATGCCTCTTTAAAATTGGAAGAACTTGTTTTTAAAATGACTCCCGCCTGGCAGCCAGTAGATGTTAAGGAACTCCTGGCCAAAATATACTTTTTGGGTATGGCCACCGCAGGTGCAGGCTATATTGAGCTTTGGGAATGGGATCAGATAAAGGAATCCCTAAAACCCGGGGCAACCGATGAAATGGCCTTGGGAACACTGACCAAGGTATTACAAAATGCGCGGAGCGAGGTGGAGTGGAGTGCAGCCATGGTAAAGGCCAACTATCAGGAAATTGTTGATATGTACGCAGGCTTTGAGCCTCTGTCAGCCGGGTTTATAGACGATAAGATTAGGGGGTCCGTTGCCCTATATTTGGGACAGAGCGTGGGTCAGCTAGGCGATATCATTGCCAAAGAATCGGCACTGACCAATAAGGTGCTCGATGTTCCCAATCAGAGTACCTTCCGGGGACTTAATCCTGGCTATGCCTATGGAGAACTGGTGGTCGTAGAAGGTTCGCCGGAAAAAGTATCCGTTTCACCGGATAAGATATATATCTTTCAGCGCCCACCATCAGACTTAAAGCCGGTCGCTGGAATTGCAACGGTTTCCGAAGGAAATATGGTGTCACACGTACAGCTTTTGGCGCGTAATCTTGGGATTCCCAACTCAGCCCTCTCTGATGGCAATCTGCAAGCTTTGCAGAAATATAGTGGTAAAAAGGTGTTTTATGCAGTTTCTAATAAGGGCAATGTTATTTTAAAGTTAGAAGAGGAAATGAGCGAGGAGGAAAAAGCCCTTTTTGCCAAAAAGGAGCGAAGTGGGGATAAGATAGAAGTTCCTGTGGGCGAGATTCGTTTGGATGAGACCAATATTCTAAATCTTAGGGACGTGGATGCCCATGACTCTGGCAAATTGTGCGGTCCCAAGGCGGCAAATTTAGGACAGTTAAAAAAGATGTTCCCAGACAAGGTGGTAGAAGGGTTTGTTATCCCATTTGGCATTTTCAAGGCACACATGGATCAAAATATGCCCGGACAGCAGGTGTCTTACTGGAAATTCCTGAACGATATGTTCAAAGAGGCCGAAACCATGCGGGCCAAAAACACTGTTGAAAGTGAGGTGGAAAAATACCAATTGAATAAGCTGGAGATACTTCGTGGGGCTATTAAGCAAATGACCTTAAGTCCGGCATTTATCGCGCAATTGGAAAGGGATTTCACTACTGTTTTAGGGAAAAGCATGGGAGAGGTCCCTGTTTTCCTGCGTAGCGACACCAACATGGAAGACCTAAAGGACTTTACAGGAGCCGGACTTAACCTCACCGTTTTTAATGTGGTTGATAAAAATAAGATATTTCAGGGAATCAAGGACGTTTGGGCTTCTCCCTACACGGAACGCAGTTTTAAATGGCGCCAAAAGTATTTGTTGAATCCTGAAAACGTTTTTCCATCCATTTTGATCATCCCCAGTGTGGACGTGGACTATTCCGGCGTACTCATCACTAAAGGAATAAGTTCCGGGATAGTTGACGATTTAACCGTGGCATTCAGCCGTGGTGCGGGCGGAGCGGTTGATGGACAATCGTCCGAATCCTACCTCATTCGGATGGATAGCAGTTATGATTTGTTGGCCCCGGCTAGGGAAAGTTACTACAACAGTCTACCAATAACGGGAGGTACCGGAAAAAGTAGGGCTACCTTTGAGGCCAGGATATTAAATGACCAGAACATTCAGGAAATTTGTGAACTTGCAGAACTTATTAGGGATACACTTGCCAAGGAAACCGGTTCGGATTATAAAGGGGCCTACGATATAGAACTTGGGTTTAAGGACAATAAATTATGGTTGTTCCAAATCCGTCCTTTTGTCGAAAATAAAAAGGCACTGAGTTCCACTTATTTAGAATCCATAACGCCGATCATCGACACAAATAGAAACATATCACTTTCGATAAAAATATAAGTATGGCAACGTATATAAAATATCTTATTTTGATTTTAGGCTGTTCTGCTTTTACGGGCTTAACCCAATATCCAATAGACGGTTACGAAATTACAGGGATAAAGCGGCTAAAACGGCTGGAATTGATAAAAAACGGAGAAATAAAGGACACCCGGGCATTGCCTCCAGGAGCCATGAAATTATATGCCGATATAAGACTCAACCTGCTGTCTCGAAAGGCCGATAGCGTTTCTGTATTTTTGAAACGGGATGAAATCTTTCAACAGGAAATAAACACGCTGTTTAAAGGTCTGGATAAGAGTTATTCCTTGGCCATTCTTGATATTTCCGATCCCGGCAATGTACGGTATGCCGAACGCAACGAAACTGCGGGATACCAACCCGGAAGTGTGGGCAAGTTGGCGGTTTTAATGGGATTGTTCACCCAATTGGCCAATATATATCCCGATTCTTGGGAAAAGCGTACCCAATTATTAAAGGACAAATCGGTAAAATCGGGCGTGTGGGGACTAACCGATGAGCATACCATCCCTATTTATAATGTGGAAAAAAATGTGTTGGTAAAACGGAGGGTAATCGCAAGTGATGTTTTTACCCTCTATGAATGGGCAGACCATATGGTTTCCGTGAGCAATAATGGGGCGGCGAGCATTGTTTGGAGGGAAGTGTTGCTTATGGCTGCCTTCGGTAAAGAGTATCCTAATTTGACGGAAGAACAGTCCAACACCTATTTTAAGGAAACTCCTAAAAAGGATTTAACTGAGCTGGCCAATGATGTAGTGAACTTACCACTGCGCAATTTGGGGATCACGGCAGATGAATGGCGTTTGGGCAGCTTTTTCACCAAAGGGGCCAATACCTATGTGGGCGACAAGGGAGGAAGTATTGGCACCCCCATTGGGCTTATGAAATTTTTAGTGCAATTAGAGCAGGGCAAAGCGGTGGATGAAGCCTCCAGCATGGAAATGAAACGGCTGATGTACATGACGGACCGTAGAATACGCTATGCACAATCTCCCGCCTTAAAGGAAGCAGCTGTGTACTTTAAATCGGGCAGTTTGTATAAATGTGATAGAAGCAAAGGAGAGGCCTGCGGAAAATATATGGGCAATGTCCAAAACTTTATGAACTCCGTTGCCATTATAGAACATCCTGATAATTGCACCTATATGGTAGTTCTAATGACCAACGTACTTCGCAAGAACTCGGCAACAGACCATATGTATTTGGCTGCCAACATTGACAAAGTCGTTAAGAAAGGTTAGTGCCAGTGTTCAATTCCCGTACCGCCGCTGAAGCAAACGTCCTTAATTTGGGGTCTTCACTTACCAGATAATGTTGTATCAGGGGAATATATTTGGCATCGCCCTGTTTTCTGATAAGGTACAAAACGGCCAGTTTTGTCTTTAGGTCATTGGCATCGAGCAGTAGCTGAAAGCACTCCGTTTCGGTAGGGATTTTATGTTTAATGCGTTGCAGGACTTCCTCTGAGGTAACATCCATAACAGTACTTTCTATTATGGGAAGCAGTTTCCTTTTGAGATCCCCGGACAATAAATTGTCCAAAAATTCAATTGCATTCGCCTGAGTCTCTTGTTTATTGCTCCGAATTCCGGCATAGGCGATTTCAACATCTTTTTGACGGTACTTTAGACCTAGAAGCTTAAAGATTCGCTCCAGGCCTGCATCTAACCGCCTTTCCAAAAGTTCCAATAAGCTGGCACGGGCATCCCGCTCCCCTTCGCTTACAAGCTGTTTCGATTTTTTACGGTTACGATAGGAAATAATGATCTGCGTATGCATGGCAGACAAGGTCTGGTGGTACAGTCTGCATTCATCAAAAATAGTGGAGACCACTTTATATTGGTTGAACTTTAAATGTGGGGATCTCAACCTTAAATTACTCAGTGATCGTATTACTTCCAGCCGAATGCCAAGATCTTCATCTGTTAACAACGGCAACAATTCATGCACCGCTTCCTGACAATTGAATGCTTCCATGGCCATGGGCATATGCCTGCATACCTTTACGGTTGCCGTACGCTCCTTCACGGCCTTTCGGAGTATGGGCAATAGTTGCACCCCATAATTCAACAACGCATCTTCAGTTGTTTTTCTAAAATTTTTATTGGGTAAAAACAGTAATAACCGGGGAATGAAATCCATATTCATGGTATTTCCTGCAGCTAAAATGGCAGTTTCGACAATCTCGTGGTTTTCGTGCTCCAAATAGGAAAGAAGGAACGGGTTAAATTCCGGAAGGTTTGCCGCACCGATAGTCCTTATAAGCATCTTTAAGGACGAAATGGTATCGGGGAAACTTTGTTGAAGGTCGATTTTTTGTTTTATCCGTTCTTTTAATTGGTACACCTGTTTTAGTTCATTGTTATTACGGGCCTCGCGGGCCAGACAGTACAGTGCCGCATTTGATATCTGTATATTTTTATGGTCCAAATAGCTGTCATACACAAAATAGCTGTTTCTACTCGCATGCAGTAGCAGGTACTCCAGCGTGGCCAAAATGAGGTCATCATCATCTGAGTGCAATAATTCGGACACTTCGGTAACCACTGAGGAACTGTTTAAAAAATACATGTTTTGTATAGCAGCGGTACGTACCTTGTCCGATGGATGCGACAACAGTTTTTGAACATCATCCACAAAACGCTTATCATTGATCTCATTTAATTTTTTCAACATAAAAAGCACTTGCGACTCAGAACCGTGACCAAAAACATTTTTCATCCCTTTTATGACCGAAACCCTTTTTGGGGAGGGTTTATTTTTCTCCGATTTATCCGTTACCAGAGACAAATTCTCCCGAAACGTTCTAAAATACTCCCGCCTTACCCTAAGAATAAAGAATACCCACACCCCGACCAAAATAATAATGATGCCTGATATGTAAACAGATGGCAGTTCCAGACCTTTTACAACAAAGATTAGTATAAAACCGGCTATGCCCGTTGCCATGCTGTCCACAACAACATCAATAAAAGACTTCGTTTTGTTTTTCAATTCGAAGGGCAAGGGCAGGGACAGCAGTTCAATGGCGCTCTTGTTGATGGATTGTTTTAAAGTGGCATCCACGGCTTTTATAAAAATGACGATGGACAGTTCCGGAAACACAAAGAACAGCAGGCAGCCTGCAAAAATACCAAAGGGCAAAAACAGTAAAGAAAAGCCCACGCCCCATATCCCCACAACGCGATGGGTAAAAAACAATTGGATCCCTAGGGACAACAAGTTGAATGTGGAAAACCAAAAGCCAAAGAAGGAGGTCAATTCGTCCGGATCCGTAATTGAGGAGGCTGCAAAATCATTGAACAAATAATCCACTAATTTTGCCACCAAAACACTAATTGCAACAATGCCCGAAATAAAAGTAAGATGCTTGGATTTTTTAATGAGTTCCAATGGTCTTTCAGACAGGGTGGGCGATCTTTTTTTTTGTTTTAAGAGGGTAAAGTTCTCTACCCGTGCTTTCCATATGCCATTTAATAACGGAATACAAAAAAACAAGAGTACGGCTGCAACAAGGAATAAATTTTCATTGCCGATCACCGGAGCGAGCCAAGAGGTTAAATATCCTCCAAAAATACCGCCCAGAATGGCTCCTGAACCAATAAAACCGAACAAACGCTTGGCCTCCCTTGCGTTGTACACCAAATTGGTCAACACCCAAAATTGGGAAGCCGACAAAACGGCGTGGATGGCCACCCAAACATAGAAAAAGTAGAGCATCCAACCACTGATAAGATGCATTTTCAAAAGGACGGTAAGTCCCATAAGGAATACGATCGAAACGGTAAGCGTTATCTTCATGAGCTTGTCCAGGGAAATCTTGAGCAGTGCCCTAGAGTAGAAATAAGAGCTTATGACAGCTGCCATCGCAACCAGTAAATAAGCAAAGGGCAAACTTTCAACTCCAAGTTCGGAAAGGAACAGGGCGTTTACCGTGGGTTTGAAAATAAGCAAAGTGGCAATGATGATAAAAATGTAGGCCTGCATTAGGAAAGAGATCCTAAACTCGCCCTCTCTTATGTCAAAAGCTTTCTTTATTAAATTTCGGAGCATAATCCTTTTAAAAACAACTTATTTAACCACAAGGCTAAAATAAGATGTTTTTAAGGCTTTCTCTACAGGTTTCACCAAATCTCTTATGATTTGTTCCCCATTGTGATCTTCAATGAGTGCCACCAAGATGTAACGCCTACTATGGTCTTGGCTCCAGACCAAAATGGAATCTGAATGAAAATCCTTCCAAGATCCAGATTTTCTGAACAATCTTGCATTGGGGGCAATTTGATCCAACGTGTTTACGAATTTGTGATGCAGTTCGGGATTTTCCATGATATCCAACATCTGTTTGGATCGCTTCCCGTTTACCAACTTTCCGTTGGCCAATAAATAATAATACTTGCAGACTTGGGCAACCGTGGCCGCATGGCTCAAATTTTTAAGAGGCTCCCTGTTGGTGTCGCCACCTCCGCCATAACGCTTGCCCACCCAAAGTCCACCTCCATTCCGCTCATCATAGAACCCATATTTCGGGTCGGTCATCACAGCCTCTATTTTCTTATACCCCAATCGATCTATCATCCTTGTCGAAGCTTGGTTATCGGATACGCTTATCATGAGGTGCATATCTTTCTTAATCTCCGGGGTCTCTTTAAGCTCTCCTTTATCAATTGCATCCATCGCCGCCAAAAGAATTGCGATTTTTGGTAGGCTTGCGGCATACATCATATAATTTCCATTGATACTGGCAAACTTAACATGTTCGGGGTCGCTCAGGTCCACAACCCCTACGGCCATTTTTTTTTCCTTGATCAATCGCTCCCAATCCGGATTTTTCCTTAATTGGTCTTCCAAACTTAGTTGCAATCCAGAATCCGATAAATTTTGTAAAGGAATGTCTTTGGCATTGCCCAATTGTATGGGAAGGTCATTTTGAGCTCGCAAACCAAGGACGCAAAAACAAGCAAAAAATAAGAGGGCAAGGTATTTTTTCATTTCTAATCGTTGGTTCGGACACCAGCGTGTCAAATATATTTAATTTATGCTTCGGTAAAATGTTAATTTTTAACGTTGAAAGAAATTATTTTCCTTAACTAAGATAACGCTTGATAGAGGGTATTATGATTTGAACTGTTAAAAATAATGTCCTTTTTCCAGGGATAAGATACCTATTTAAATGGAAATAGAAGTATATAAAACGTCCTGAACAACAAAAATTAGATAGGCAAAGAAAAAAAAGGCCGCAATTTTACCACAAAACAGGAATGGGTTTCAAGCAACCATTTCCTATTTTTGATATATTTAGAAAATTATTTTTCCAAACACCCGGCAAAGACCATAAAATGAAGTTCAGCCTTAAAGAAAAATCGGCCATAGTTACTGGGAGAGCCAGTGGCATAGGTAAAGCCATTTCAGAAACCTTTGCGGGGCAAGGTGCCACCGTCCATATTTTGGAGATGAACATGGAGCTGGCTCAATCCGTGGCGGATGCCATAAAAAACCATGGAGGAAAAGCGGTGGCGCACCAGTGCGATGTAAGCGTACAGGAACAAGCGGTGAAGGCCATAAAATCCATCGCCGCAAATGGGGGTTTGGATATTCTGGTAAACAATGCCGGTATTGCCCATGTGGGCAACTTGGAGAACACCAGCGAAGCGGATTTTGACAAGATTTACAGGGTAAACATTAAAGGAGTGTACAATTGTATGTATGCCTCATTGCCTTTCCTTAAAACAAATGGGGGCGTTATCTTGAATATGGCGTCCGTTGCCTCTTCCGTTGGCATTTCAGATCGGTTCGCCTATTCCATGTCGAAAGGAGCGGTACTGACCATGACCTATTCCGTTGCCAAAGATTTTATTGCCTTTGGAATTCGCTGCAATAGCATTTCCCCGGCCAGGATCTTTACGCCCTTTGTGGATGGTTTTATAAAAAAAACTATCCGGGAAAGGAAGAAGAGATGTTTCAAAAACTATCCAAAACCCAGCCCATCGGCAGGATGGGAACCCCAGAGGAAGTGGCCGATCTTGCACTATATCTATGTTCAGATGAAGCTTCTTTTATAACGGGAACGGATTTTCCAATAGATGGCGGATTTATAAAACTAAATGGATGACACATAAAAAGCGCATGGTAGGGATTTCAACGCCATATAAAAAGGATAGCATGCAAATACGACGTGACCAATAAATAAAAAAGAAAACACATGAAACTAATACGATTTGGTAAGGTAGGAAAGGAAAAACCGGGAATCCAGCTTCCAAGCGGGGATCGTTTGGACGTTTCCGCATTTGGAGAGGACTACAATGAGCTTTTTTTTGAATCGGAAGGGATTTTAAGATTGCGGAAATGGTTGGCATCCAATGAAGCAAATTGCCCCAAAATTAATGGTGCCTTACGTTTGGGGCCTCCAATAGCCAGACCTTCAAAAATTGTCTGTGTGGGCCTTAATTATGCCAAACATGCCGCAGAAAGCGGTATGGCCATCCCCAAAGAGCCCGTACTTTTCTTTAAGGCCACTTCGGCCA
>JBGTBA010000083.1:0-15892 GCA_041749595.1 Flavobacteriaceae bacterium
ATTGGTGCTGCAAATAGAATTACACCCGATTTTGTGATAAAATCTACCGACAATAAAAAACTTTTCGTAATTGAAATTAAGCAACCAAATATTCCTCTTAATTCAAAATTTCAGCAACAACTATTTTCATATATGCGTCAATTAAGACTTGAATACGGAATCTTAATTGGACAAGGAATTCAAATTTTTTATGATGGAGATTTAACAAATCAAGATGACCCAATTTTATTAGAGACAATTAAGTTCACAAAAGACGATGAAAAAGGATTAAAATTTGTTGAACTATTTGCAAAAGAAAGTTTTAATCAAGAATCATTAAAAGCGTTTACGCTAAACGGACTTAAGAAAATAAACCGTAGAGAAGAACATAAGAATTTGACTGAAAAAATACTTTCGGAAAGTTATCAAGAAAAAATTTCGGAATTAATAAAGCAAGACTTCCTAAACGAATATGACGGAGAACTTATAGAATCTGTTCTTAAAGAATTGAAAATTGAGATAAAAAATAAAAATACAGAAATAACTCAAACGGAATTTCCCAGAAGTCAGTTCAAAGAACAAAGAATCATTGATTACTCGAATGGTATTTTACCAATCGAATTAAATCCATCATCTGAATCTGATTTTAAACGCAGACTTTTATTGACAAAAACAGCTTACATAACGACTTTTTACAAAAATGGAACTTCTAAACAAAAAGTTTGGAATGCTCAAAGATTTAGAGAAAGTTCTGGTGTTTTAGGAAATTTAAGGTCAAGACCTGAATTTAGAAATGGAGAATGGCAAAAACTCGGAATTGAAAAGGTTTTAGTTTCGATTGACAAATAGAAAAATAAATATAAAGCCAGTTGCAACACCGCATATAAGCTATGGCATGGTTAAAGCTTCTTCGGAAAATCCTCGTGGATTTTCCAGGTAGTTTTGTACTTGGAGAGGTTCGTGCCGAGACACGCCCAGCTCATATGTATAACCGAACATGGGCACGGAGACCAGTGCTGGGTAATCTTAAACATCCCCTGATCCGTTGTTCTGAATCGGAATTCCGATATGACGGAGCAACTCTTGGGAGAGACCAAGAAACACACCAAGTAGTTGGAGCGCATGGGCAGGATGGACATTTCCTGCAACAAGTTCATGCGGGGTAAAGGCAAAATCCTGAATATTAAAAACCAAATTTAGGGAAACCTATATATTTTTGATGAGGCGGAGAGTACATGCGAAAACGAAAACCCGAACCATCTTAATCTGGAGCTAAAGCATCCTTTTGACTTAAAGAACAGATACCGTAATATGGGTGGATGCATTGAGGACATAAAGGAAAATTTAAAACTTTTCAAGGATATAAGTAAACATGGGAGAAGCAGTAGGTTAGTGTGGATCATAATAATATTGGGATTGATAGAGCGCCGGATTTTAAAATAACCACTGCCTTTTTATTTGGAGAATAACATGTTGCCAACTAAAATCTTCTCCGGATTTTGTAATTTAGGGCGGGGTTTAAAAGTGAACTAAACTGAAAACAATGAAAAACGCACCCTTCCATATGTCATTGCCCTGTGCCAGCATAAGCAAAACAAAAGATTTTTATGTAGATCTACTTGGTGCGGAAATGGGGAGGAACTCTACCCAATGGATGGATATTAATTTGTTTGGCAATCAAATTACCTTTATAAAGGCCGGGGAATTTAATTTCTCCTTTAAACCCTATAAGTTTGAAAACATAGTATTGCCCTCCTTTCATTTTGGTGTAATCGTAGATAAGGAAACGTGGGACCTTCTCTATAAGAGGCTGGAGGTTTCAGCCTATGTATTTACCACGGAGGCCACTTTTTTAAAAGATAAAAAGGGGGAGCACATTTCGTTTTTTATACAAGACCCCAATGGGCATACGGTAGAGTTTAAGAGTTTTAGAAACCACAGGGATATGTTTGCCCTTTAGCACTACCATACAATTGGAATCAACTAAAAAAACACAATCTTTTTTATTATTGCAATCTAAGGAAACATGAAAATAGGAGGCCTGGATATTATTGGGAGTGAGGAATGGTGTGTTTTTGATGAACTGGGTATTCCGGCCATAAAGGCAAGGGTAGATTCCGGCGCCAAAACATCTTCCATACAGGCAACGAACATAAAGGTGTTCTTTAAAAGTGCCAAGGAATGGGTAAAGTTTGAGGTGAACCCATTGCAGGACAACCGTAGTATTAATATAGAATGTGAGGCAAAACTTGTAGATAGGCGTACGGTCAAGAGCTCCTCAGGGATATCCGAGGAACGCTTGGTCATTAAAACGCCGGTTACCTTGGGCACCAAGAAGTTTGATATAGAGCTTACCCTGGCCAACAGGGACACCATGGAATTTAGAATGTTGCTCGGAAGGGAGGCATTGAACCAAAAGTATGTTGTGAACCCGGCAGAAAGCTTTTGCACGGGAGAGTTTACGGAAGCCCATACGGCGGCAAAATACGCCTCTTATATTAAGGAAAAGACAGGGCTAAAGATTGCTCTTTTGGCCAGTAACCCAGAACTCTACAGCAACAAAAGGATCATGGAAGCGGCAGAGGCACGGGGACATGAGATCGTATTTTTGAACGTGGAGCATTCTTATATGAAATTGGATGCGCTTTCCCCGGAAATCAGATACAGGGGGGGCAACATCCTAAATGAGTTTGACGCGATCATCCCCAGGATTAAGCCTGCCGTAACCTTTTACGGTTGTGCACTAATCCGCCAATTTGACTATTTGGGGGTATATTGTTTGAATTCCGCAGAGGCCATCACTCAATCCAGAGACAAGCTGTTTGCCTCTCAATTGTTTTCCAAGAACGATATACACATCCCTATAACCGGATTTGCAAAATCTCCATTGGACACCAAAGACCTTATCCGTATGGTCAATGGGGCACCATTGATCATTAAATTATTGGAAAGCACTCAAGGCAAGGGAGTAGTGTTGGCAGAGACGAACAAGGCTGCCGAAAGTGTTATTAACGCATTTAAGAGTGTACAGACCAATATCTTGGTACAGGAGTTCATCAAGGAGGCCAATGGCCAGGACATCCGTTGTTTCGTGGTAGATGGGAAGGTTGTGGCCTCTATCCAACGACAGGCGGAGAAAGGCGAATTCAGGGCCAATTTGCACCAAGGGGGAAAGGCATCGGTAATAAAGATAACCCCGGAAGAGAAAAAACTGGCCGTGAAAGCCGCAAAGATATTGAATCTGGTCGTCGCAGGCGTGGATATAATCCGTTCCAACAAAGGCCCGCTGTTATTGGAAGTGAATTCTTCCCCAGGACTGGAAGGTATAGAAAATGCAACCGGAAAGGACATTGCCAATACCCTGATCGTGGCGATAGAGAAAAGGTTAAAGTACCAAGAGCTAGAAGGGGCCTAAATTTTCCAGCATTTCCTTTGTGGTCCTTTCCAGATCAAATTGGTGCTCCCAGCCCCAATCGGCCTTTGCTTGGGCATCATCAATGGTGTTGGGCCATGAGTCGGCAATTTCCTGCCTAAAATCCGGCTTGTAGGAGATTTCAAATTCCGGAATATGCTTTTGAATGCTTTTAGCGATTTCCGCTGGGGTAAAGCTCATGGCCGCCAAATTGTAAGAAGAACGGATCTTTATGTTTTCCGGGTCACTTTCCATTAGATCCATTGTGGCCCGTATGGCATCATCCATGAACATCATAGGGAGGCTTGTACGGCTGTCCAAAAAGCAGTTATACTTTCGGTCCGTAAGTGCCTTTCGGTAAATCTCAACAGCATAATCGGTTGTTCCGCCACCAGGCGCCGTTTTCCAACTTATCAACCCTGGGTATCGTACACTTCTTACATCTACCGCATATTTTCTATGGTAATAATCGCACCAACGTTCCCCTGTTTGTTTGCTGATTCCATAAACGGTGGTAGGTTCCATAATGGTGTGCTGGGGTACGTTTTCCTTTGGGGTACTGGGGCCAAATACCGCAATGCTCGAGGGCCAAAAAACCTTGTTTATTTTTTTTTCCTTGGCGAGGTTCAATACATTAAAAAGAGAAACCATATTTAAGTGCCACGCACGCATGGGAAACTTCTCTGCGGTAACGCTCAACATGGCGGCCATGAGGTACACTTCTTCAATTTCATGGTACATGACCACATTTTCGAGTGCCTCATAATTGGTGGCATCCAGAAGCTCGAATGGTCCGGTCCCCATCAACGTATTGGATCCTTCCCTAATATCGCTTGCAATAACCTTATCATTGGCATATTTTTCGCGCAGCGCCAAAGTTAATTCCGTCCCTATCTGTCCGCACGCACCGATGATCAAAATGGATTTCTGCATCAAATTGAGGTTAATTGGTTTAATAGTAAAGATAGCCTTTATTAAAATTCGTACCTTCGCTACATGAAGGTATTATTCTTTTTTTTGACTTTGGCACTACTATTTTTTTCTTGCGGACAGGATAAAAAATCAGTACTGGCACAAGATGCCTTAACTACCAATTTCGATATAAAAAAGTTTCCGAAAAAAGTGGCCATAAATGCAAAAGCAAACGGGATTATAAAAAGCTGGGCCGAGTTCAATGCCTTGGAAACCAGTTTTGATGCCGTTTACCGAATTGCCAACAACGAGGATTTAAGCCTGGTGATAGAAGATTTAATAGAGAAACAAAAACTTTTGGAGGCTTCAACATACCCTGAGCTGTTTAATAAGCCCCAGATAAAAAGCAGACAAAAGGTTCTAAAAACCTTTATATTAAAGGCCAAGGGGAATTTGGAGTATCGGATCGATACCCGGGAGACCACCATTGAAATGATCAATGCCTATAACGCATTGCGCAACCAGTTCAATGTAATGGCCAACAATACATTGGATACAAAATTGATATTGGATGAATAGAAGGGCACTACTTTTCTTATTTGTATTGGTTTCCATGCGCCTTGGGGCACAGAAGGAAATTGCCGAAGGGGAGATCAACACACAGTTGGATGCATGGCATCGGGCGGCGGCAGAGGCCAATTACGAATCTTATTTTGACAAAATGACCGCCGACGGGGTGTTTATAGGGACGGATGCAACGGAAAATTGGCAGAACAAGGCGTTTAAAGAGTTTTCAAAACCGTATTTTGACAAGGGTAAGGCATGGAATTTTACGGTTTTGAGGCGCAATGTGTATGTTAATGAAACACAGGATTTTGCTTGGTTTGATGAGCTGTTGGATACCCAAATGAAAATTTGCCGTGGTTCAGGGGTACTCAAAAAGGTTGGTGAGGATTGGAAAGTGGCCCATTACGTACTATCCATAGCCATCCCGAACGAAAATGTAACGGAAGTAATAGCGTTGAAAAAAGAAAGGGACAGTCTATTGATGGTGAAATTGCGGAAGAAATAGAAAAAGGGCCATAAATGAGAAAAGCGGGACATAGGAGCCCGCTTTTCAATTTTATAGAGATTCTTTTTGCTATTTGTTTTCGGGATTGTCCTTTAAGGACTGCAACGCCTGTTTGCTCAAACTTGCCAAATTAAAATTGGAGTCAATTTTTAGGGCTTCATTTATAGAAGCCATGGCCACGTCTATTTTGGATTTGTCCATATTGTACTCCACAAGACCCCGGAGATGGATGAAGGCCGCTTTTAAAGGCACTTCATAGGGTTCCTGCCTTTCGTAAAAGGCGTATTTCATATCGTCCTTTGTATTTGCAATGCCATAGTTTATGTTTTCCATGGCCCCGGGATTATCTCCGGTCTGTATTTTAAGATCGGCCAGTTCATAGGCCAAATAAGGGTTGGGAACCCTTTTAAAGAGGGCCTCAAACTGCTCTAAAGCCCTTTTGGGCTGATTTAATGCTTTTAGGGAAATGGCCTTTACCTGAACGGCAAGATCGGAATCGTCTTCATTTTTCTCAATTCCTATCGTATTTAACGCCTGTAAATGCTGATTGTCATTGGCATAGATATAGGCTAAGGTATCCTTGCGTTCCTTGGAGGGGGAAAGTACATTTAGGTGTGTTAATGCATTTATAACGCCATCTACATCACCCTGCAACCTCATTTCAGCGTAAAATGCCTCATAGTGCTTTTGTAGTTCGGTCTTTGTTTGCGCCATACCTAAAAATCCGGAGGCAATCATCAGTACAAATAAGAGTTTTCTCATCCTTAAAATGTGTTAGCCCGCAAAAATATTAAATTATTTTCAGTATTGGGGTAAAGAAATCCTTAATCCGTCATAGATAAAAAAAGGATGCCCTTGGACATCCTGTCATAAATGGGCTTTCAGGCTTCCTTTAGGCCTAAACAGCCGTTAGTGTTGCCCCCTTGTTTTTAAAAGATCTAATTAGCCGGGCGTAGAACGCAAGACTTGTTCGGTCTTTTTCTATACATGATTTTAAAAAATCCCTTAGATTTTTAAACAAAAGGTTTGCCCGTAGCAACGGCAAGGAAATATTGACTTTCTTGGGATCATAGCATGCATCGTCCAAGACAATATCCATGACCACTCTTTTTCTGTGATAGTCTATGGAAACGTGGGCGGCATTGTAGCATTTCTTTAAAATGGCTATATGCAGGTCCTGAAAAGTTTTTGGGTTTTTTTGGTTGGCACAACTGCGGGAGATCAAATTTTCCAATTCTATCAGAATTCTCCCATTTAGATTTGAATTTTCCATGGTAATCCTATTTTTATGTTAGTATAAAGCTATGCATTACATCGATAAAATGCTCATTATCAATAGTATATTAACATACTTTCATTAAAAATGTTGTGAAAGCAGCCTAAGCTGTGGTATATAAGCTTACAATGGTGGTGTGGAACCGAAAATTTTTAACAGTTGTAAGATTATGTGGTTCTATTTCCCCTCTTTTTGCTACATTATTTTTTAAATATTCGGGAGGTTCCAGCCCTCTTTGACGGGCCTCTATGGAGTAATATTCCTTTTTGGAAGGATGATGGGGATACACTCCGTTGAATACTTCGCCCCAGTAATTATGGGTAATTATGGTTTTGAGGATGCGGATACAATCGTCCAGATGGATAAGATTGATTGCCGCATTGCCATTGGGAAGTGCTTTTCTACCTGCCAGATGGTTTACGGGATGCCGTTCTGGCCCAATAAGCCCCCCAAAGCGTACAATGGTGGTATGCAACTCGGCATCTGTCCAAAACAGTTGTTCGGAGGCCACTAGTTGTTTTCCGGACTCGGTAGTGGGGTTGGTTGGGGTTTGTTCCGTAACGATTCCTTCTGAATCACCATATACCGAGGTGCTGCTTACAAAGAGCACTTTTTTAACGGATGATGATTTTACGGCTGCGCAGAGCAATTGCATTTTGGCCACATAGTTTTCGTTGTTCCCTCCCCTTAATTTGGGTGGTACGTTAATGATGAGGATAGTGACATCTTTTAAAAATGCATGGATATCACCCTCAATTTTATCCTCTGAAAGTGCTAAATGACATGGCAGTATACCTGAATTTTGAAGCTGTTCCAGTTTATTAGGTGATGTGGTACTCCCGTGCACGGTGTGCCCTTCTTGCACCAACGAAAGGGCTAAGGGGTATCCCAGCCAGCCGCAACCTATAATTCCGATAGTTTCACTCAAAGCGCATCGTTTTTTTTACCAAAATGGCATCGTTTAACACAAAAGGCATAGGGATACTGTTTGCCGGTCTTTGGGGTATCGTGAAAAGAGGATTGGTCAAAAGGTCGTTAGAGGCCTCGTATAGCTGTAATTCCAGAATTTCATTCTTGGGGATGGTCAACGCCAGTTCCGTATAATCGTTGTCCGAGATGTAATGGGTTATAAGTTTGTTTGATTTTCTATGTTCCAAATAATAATCGGATAAGGGTATTTCATTTACCGCAGCCTTAAGGATGGGTACGTTATTGGTAAAAATTTCCAGACGGTTTACATTGCGCTGTGGTCTGATTCGGATTTTCAAAAGCCGTTCATCCCCAATAATGGTATCCCCGGTCTTTTCGTAATTAGGAAGCGCTATCGATTTTAAAGGTGCTTCCGCTACATAGGTATAACCAGTGCCGTATTTGTTGCCTAAGGCCGGGCCGCTTCCTTTGTTAGTGGCCGGTTTGGTACCTATATAGTTTTTGTTCCAAGCAATGGGTTTATGGTCATAGGTAGCCCATTGGGCGGTATTGTCATCTGCATTCAAGACATAGAGCAAACTACTGGGTTTGGCATTTTCCGGCGTAAATTGGGCGTTGAAGTGTGCCGATGCCATGAAGCCGAGAAATAATATAAAAAGCACATAGGACAGCAACTTTTTTTGGCTGTAAAAGCCAAATACGGGAAGGAGCAGGAAAAACGTTAGGGTTGTTAACAGGGTTGATGAAACCATCATTTTAAGGCCCAAAGCTACAGGGAACATTTTAATTAAGGTAGGAAAAATCCAAAGTGCCGGAAGTGCCAAAAGAAGAAGCACGAATACATTGGGCTCCTTCTGATGCATCACAACCAACAGCGAAGCCAATAACCCAAATACGGGAAGGATAAAATAACTTGCTCCGGGAAGGTAATAGGCTATGGCTAAGCAGATAAGCAACCATAAAAATAGCGGTGCCACCAAAAGGTTTGCAACCTCCAGTTTGCCAAAACGGTGGTAAAACCAAAAACACGTGCTTACGGAAAAAAGCACAAAGGCCATAATATAATAATAACCGTTGTAAGTAAAGCCGTGGAGCATATCGTAGTATTCCGGATATAAAAACCGTAGTCCATTCCACCCATAATAGCCTATTACGCCATTAAAAATCAATACCAAAAGCAAGGGCAAGAAGCCTTTGGCCATTTTTTTGACATTCAAAAACTTTTTTCGCAAACCATAGATAAGGATCAGAACAAAAAGGGTAATGGCCAGCCATAGCATGGGCATAATCAAATCAAAGGTATAGGAGACCAACTTAAAAAACGGAAAATTGAAATACACGTCATCATTCAGGCTTTTAACATCACTAATGTCCACTTGGCTAAAATAAGTGAGTAAGGGCATAAGATAACTGCCCTGATGTGCCAGGGTATTCCTGTCCAATCGTTCATAATTATCGCGGACGGTATGGTAATCGAAATGGTCGTCTATAAAAGCGAAGGTAAAACCTTCAATATCCCTATCTTCCCTAAAAACGGTTAAATCGGTGTCGTTGGGCAGCATTTTATAAATGCTATACGCCAGCGAATTTGCCACCGGAAATTCGGGATTAGCTTTTGTAAATTCCGAAATCAGTTTGGCGTTGCCCCGGTTGGTCTCAATAAGCATATAGCTGGGGCCTCCACTACCGCGCGCTTCAAAATTGAGGACCAAACCCACTTCTTTGGCCCATGGATGTTGGTTTACAAACAATTCCGCTCCATTGAGTCCCAGTTCCTCCGCATCGGTGAACAACACAATTATATCATTTACAGGTGTTCTACTTTCAGATAAAAAGGCACGAATGCCCTCCAGCACGGTAGCCACGCCGCTACCCGCATCGCTTGCACCAAGGGACGAGTGCGGGCTGCTGTCGTAATGCGAAAGCAGTAAAAAGGCCTTTCCGTTTCCCGAGCCTTCAATACGGGCCATAATGTTTATGGCCTTGCTTAAATTACCATGATCTCCTGCTGTATACCCTTCCTGAAGCGAGGGCTCTAACCCTAATTTTTTTAGCTGGGATACGATATAATCCCGAACTTCGGCATGTGCCGGGAAACCTACTGCATGCGGATTTTGGGACATGTTTTTGACATGCAAAAGAGCCCTGTCCGTCGAAAATAAGCTTTCAGACACCAATCCTTCATTTTTATATACCGGCATGGACGATCTAAATCCCCAATAAATAGCCAAAATTAGGAGTAATATCGTTAAGGCGGCTTTTTGATTTTTCATGTTAAAAGCATTTTTGAAGTGCTATAAAAGTATAAAAAATAAAATCGGAATGTATTTTATTCGGTACAACGAACTTTTACCTTCTGGCCTATAAGGCCGTAAGCGAATCGTATTAACATAAGTTCAAGTAAACGTTAAAAACAAAGAAAAGACTAAAAATAAGCGTTAAAAAAGTATGATAGTATCAAATTTTGATTATATTTATGAATTAACCTTAAACCAATCGATATGGGAATCAAGAGTTTTCAAGGCGCACGCGCCAAGGAAGTAACGAAAAAAGAGTACACCACTCCCATTCTTGTAGCAGATTATATGACCAAAAAACTGTTGACCTTTAGACCGGACCAATCTATTTTGGAGGTAATGGAGTTGTTTGCAAAAAACCATATTTCCGGAGGACCGGTAATGGACGACGACGGTTTTTTGGTGGGGATAATTTCGGAGGCCGATTGTATGAAACAAATTTCTGAAAGCCGGTATTTTAATATGCCTATTTTGGATAAAAGGGTAGATACCTATATGACGAGAACCGTGGAAACCATACCTCATGATATCAGTATTTTTGATGCCGCGGCTATTTTTGACAAGCATAACAGGAGGCGTTTGCCGGTAATGAAAGACGGTATTTTGGTAGGACAAATAAGCCGTAAGGATATCGTTATAGCGGCGTTAAAGCTTAGTGGGCAAAATTGGAGATAGGCGCATAGGTAAAATGGGTAGCCTTCTAGGGGAAACCCTATTCCCTTTTAACAATCATATAATAATCGTTTTCTAAGGGTAGATAGCCTAGATCGTACACAAAATAATAAACGGTTCCTTTTTGTGTAGTGTACAAATTGGTGAAATAATCAAAATCGAAACCCTTATCCATCAAACGGGTTTTGGTGGTCTTTGTTTTGTTTTCTTTCAGGGGGAAGCTGTCCAAAACCCTATAGTTTTTTCGTAGCCTGTTGTTTACATTTCGGATCAGGTTTTTACTGTCTTTGTTGATGTTGTTGTTATAGGCGTTACGGCAGTAGTCCGAACAGAATTTCTTATCGGTACGGCCCATAATTTTTTCTCCGCATTCCAAACATTTCTTTTCCATTTCAGGAAGTCTTTTTATAGTTGAATTTTACCTCTTCCTTGTTGCCCCCATCATCCAAAATAACCACATAAAGGTTTATTTCGTTTTCGCTTATCCTCTCGAACGTAAAATCGTCAAAATAAACACGGTCTGTAGCTACTTTCACCAACTTAAAATCGACCACTTCATCTTTTTCTTCCCAACCTTCCAGATTTCCATGAAAATGCTTTAACCGCAAAATCAATGATTCTCCCACTTGTTGAATATGTCCTATTTCGTAGAACTGCACTTTATCCTCCGTAATCAATCTAAAAATGAACATCATGGAATCCCCTAGGGGCGGACTCCATATTTCTTCCGTGATACCGCCAAACGCCTCTCCAATCCAATGCCCGGCAATCCAGGAAACATCGGCCAATGTGGCCTT
This sequence comes from Flavobacteriaceae bacterium, assembly GCA_041749595.1. Taxonomy (GTDB): domain Bacteria; phylum Bacteroidota; class Bacteroidia; order Flavobacteriales; family Flavobacteriaceae; genus Aurantibrevibacter. The sequence goes on from JBGTBA010000083.1 coordinate 11,348, forward strand.
TGGCGAACGGCCACTCTCTTCAAGGGAAAGGGTGTTTTGTGCACTTACATTCAGGCAAAGCAAGAAAACAAAGCAAATGAGATTTTTCATTTGAGTACATTTAAGAATACAATGTACAAATTATCCCGAAAAAACTTTCTTTTCAATAGTTTTAATAGGCGGCATTAACCTTTATCAAATTCAATGAAGTTTCATCGTTAAGAAAGCATTTACTTATAAATAACCATTAAAACATTTGATGAACATGTGCGTTGTAAGAATCAAAAAACGTTAAATATCGTCTATCTTCTTGCTCTCTTCTTTTTTAATTTTCAAGGCTCTTTTGGTTACTTTCAAATCTCTGAAATAGCCAATGGTACCGATATCCACATAGAGGCCAACACTTCCTATTTCGGTCTTGCCCAGCATTTTATTCACGATAAAAGAAGAATATTTAAGGTCGTTAATAAACATTTCTGCTGTTTCACCATTGACTTCTATCCGCATGGTTATCCACTCATTAAGCGCCACTGGTGCCGAGCCTTCGTAAGAACCCGCAGGGAATTTATCCCGTAAGGTTTGAAATTTGTAATCAGGATATGAAAAATATTGAACAGCATGATTTCTGGCGTATTGGTTATTAATTCTTCCTACTTTGGGACGTAAATAAATCGATTCAAATGCGGAATCATCTTCTTTTATTCTAAAATATACCCCAATAAAACCTGCAGCTGGTGGATACGGTGATGGATCTTGAATTTGGCTATACATTTTCACTTCTATCGTTCCGTTTTCAAAGTCATCTAAGCCCAAAAGACGGGCATAATGGGGTTCATCAACAGTAGCTTCTATATTATTGACATCAAAAGGGATTGCGTTTAAATCGCGCTCTATTTTCAACACTTTTTTTCCTTGAAATTTAATTAAAGAACCTGTTACACTATGTAACTTAAACTCTTGTTTCCCTAGCTTTACGTTTTGGCCAAAGGTTGACAAGACCGAAAAGCTGAAAAGCACTATTATATGAGATTTTTTCATGTTCTCTTTTTTTATGGGTAGGTTTAATAATGGAGTAATGTGATGCTAAAGGAAACGCATTAAAATAATTTCTCTTGAGGGGGCTTTACCCCGGCCAACCGGATATAAACAGTGGTCTGACCTCGGTGGTGGGTCTGATGTTCAAACGCTTTTTCTAAAGCCATTTGGCGGCTCATTTCAAAATTACCAAATAGCGTTATCGTTTCTGCCATTTGAGCAGAAGTAAGCTTGGTTAGGTTTTGAATTACAAAATCATAACCAGCCAATACCAGTATGGTTACATTTTCTTTTGAAATATCCGCAGTTTTTTCGGATTCTCCCTGGCCCACAGGACTTTGTATGCCGGCGGCTACACTTGCAAACCCATAATTGCCATCGGTAAGATGTAGCATTTGCTGGGCAAATGAGCGCATCTCCTCTGTTGGTTTTAAGCCATACTTATCTGCGGGCATGACCTCTAAATATTCTTGGGTGTAAGCTTTGGCTCGCTCCCATTCTTTAACCACGTGTTCTAGAGAAAATTGAGCAGAAAGCGTCAAAAATGATGTAAAAGCAAGGAAAACATTGAGCGTTGTTGTTGAATGTTTCATAGTTGTTTTTAGGTATGATTCTTACAGCGCAAATTTGCAGTAAACTTTTGAAGATTACTCTTAAACTACTTTAAGAAAAAGAAGGATGAATTATATTTTTCCTTTCCCTCGGGTGATTTCCTTTCGTATCATACTAAGAAATTCGGGGGTTATGCCCAAATAGGAAGCAATTTGGGTGTTTGGAAGTCGGTTGGCCAAATGGGGGTATTGTTTTAAAAACGTTAAATAACGCTGATGTCCGGTAGCGCTAATGGTAGCGAAGACACGATTTTGCAATTCTACATATTTTTCTTCGGCAATGACCTTGAACACGCGGTCCAGTTTTAGGACATTCAGGTATAAGAAATAGAGGTCTTGTTGGGCAATTTGAAGTATTTCAGAGGGTTCTAAGGCCTGAATATTAGATTGGCTGGGCAACATGGAATGGAAACTAGTGATGTCCGAGATCCATTCGTTCTCTGCGGCAAATAGAATGTTGTGTTCCTTGCCTGCCTGATCTGTGATGTATAACCGCAAACAACCGGATAGTACAAAGGTGTAATATTGGCATACTTCCCCCGCTTGCAAAATATGCGTTTTGCGCTTTACGTTTTGCCCTACTATTCTACTTTCTATGAGTTCCTTTTCATGCGCTTCAAAAGACAGGTATGTTTCAAAGTGATTTATAAGACGCTGGCTCTTCATATAAGATGGTAAATAACATCCAAAATATACACATAAATAGCTAACATCACTTCCGTTTTAGAACGGATTTACCATCGTTTTATCATATGCAGTGGTACCATTTTACAACGCTACCACCATTTTGCCTATATTTTTACCGCTGAACAAATCTATAAATGCTTGTGGAATGGCGTCAAAACCATTTCTTAGGGTTTCGGAATGCACCAAAAGTCCTTGATCTAACCATTGGGATAATTGCTGAATTGCTTCTGGGTATTTATCGGCATAATCAAAAATGATAAAGCCTTGCATAAGTGCGCTTTTACGCACCAAAAAGGGCTGTACGGCAATGCTTTTGGGAAGCGTTTTTTCATTGTAAACCGAAATAGCACCACATAGTACCATTCGTGCCCGTTTGTTGATATTGAAAAGGACAGCCTCAGAAATTTCACCACCCACATTATCAAAATAGACATCAACCCCATTCGGGCAGTGCTGCGCAATGGTTTCTATTTTATTTTGAGGGGTGTTGTAATTAAAGGCAGCGTCGAAACCAAATTTTGTGATTAACAGCTTTACTTTTTTATCCGTGCCTGCAACACCAACTACCCGAAGCCCAAGAATTTTGCCTATCTGACCCACAATGCTGCCTACCGCTCCGGCTGCCCCCGATACTATTAAAGTTTCCCCCTTTTTTGGTTTCCCAATTTGAGTAAGTCCCAAATAAGCAGTGAGACCTGTCATACCTAAAACACCTAAAAAAGCAGATAAAGCGGCCTTGTTCGGATCCACTTTGGTAAGGCCTGTTCCTTTGGAAACCTGTTCTTCTTTCCAGTCCAAGATGCCGGACACAAAATCACCTTGCTTAAAATCAGCATGCTTTGTAGCGATTACTTCCGCAATACATCCGGAGGCAATGGGCTGGCCCAGTTCAAATGGCGGTATGTACGATTTTACGTTGTTCATACGGCCCCGAAGATAGGGATCTACCGATACGTATTTGGTTTTAAGGCGTATTTCACCGGCATTTAGTTCGGGAAGGATTTCCGTGCCGAATTTAAAATCGGACAACTTCGGAATTCCTTCGGGTCTTTGGTGTAAGGAGATTACTTTAGTCATGCCTTAAAGGTAGGCCCTATTTGCCGAATTTCATTAAAAGGTATCGATTTATTGTGCGGATTACGATGTTTTTTGCATTGCGCCACCATGTCAACGATCTGCACTATCTCGACGAATACTTTTACAGGTTCAACCTGAGCCTTATGGGGGCATATTCTAAAACCTTATGCGCCGCATGGTAAGCACCGCCACTTGTTATACCAAAAACAGTAGTGGTTAAATGCCTTAGTCAATGTAAATATTTAAAAGGCTTTATATAAATAAACGAGTATTCCCCCGAAAATTAACGCATAGACTGTTGAAAATTGAAACAAGGCAGAAAGTGAATATGTTTCATTTAAAAACCCGATGACATTGGCACTAAAACCGGTTCCCAGTTGCAAAGCGGCTACCAAAAAACCGGAAACCATGGCTGCTTGTTTCGGAAAATCTGCCGCAGAATTACTGAACGATTTTGGGAGTAAAAAAGAGATAGCCAAACCGCCCATTGCCATGGCGCAGAGGTATAATACTTCCGAATTTGCATGAGGCAGTAAGTAAAAAATCAACGCCAATACAAAAGGCGCAGTTGCATATAACCAGTTGGTCTTGAATTTAAGCGCCACCAAAGCAAAAAGAATGCGGCCCACTGCAACCGAACCCCAAAAGAGCGACAATCCCAATGAAGCCTTTGCAACGGACAATCCGCCCTGTTTTTCTAAGAAAACAGAACCCCAACTGCCAAAAGTAGCTTCGCATGCGCCGTAAAAAAACACGCCGATGATATACCACCAAAGTCTGCCGGGAATTTTAAATTTCACAGTTTCCGTAGCAATTTCTTTTTCCAGGGTTTCGGTGGTTAATTTTAAACGTAGGGTCCACGTAAATACCAACAACAACAGTAAAATTATGGTGGTTACCAAAGAAGCGCCCCACCATATTTCCAAGCCTGTAAAATAACTGATGAGCAGGGGCGAGGTAGCGGTCCCGATGCCCAGAAAAAAATGAAGTGCAGTAATGGCTGAGGTCTCTTTGCCGGCAAACAACTGATATGCAAAAGGATTGAGCGCCGTAAGACTAAATCCAAAACCGATTCCTAAAAATCCGGTAGCCATTAATACTACGATAAAAGCTGCCATTGTACTTCCTTCTAACCAATGACTTGCGGTGAGCAAAC
>JBGTBA010000084.1:0-15451 GCA_041749595.1 Flavobacteriaceae bacterium
ATAATTCTAAGCTTTTTTCCATGAAATTCATCAGCGGTAAAGACAGATCGCAAATCCCCATTTTTACAACCACCCTTGAAGAGGCCATTGACCAGAACAACGAGGTAAGGCTCATGGACCTCTTTGTGGAAAGCCTGCAACTTGCCCACTATGGTTTTAAGATGGGTTTTATTGAAAATGGCAGACCGGCATACCATCCCGGGGATTTGTTGAAATTGTTCATCTATGGATACCTGAACCGTATCCGTTCCTCACGGCACCTAGAGAAAGAATGCCGGCGCAACATAGAGCTCATGTGGCTCTTAAAAGGCCTGGCCCCCGACCACAACACCATCGCCAATTTTAGGAAAGACAGTCCCAAGGCCATTGCCAAAGTGTTTCGCTCAACGGTACAACTGGCCAAACATTTCAATCTTATTGGAGGTAGCCTCATCGCCGGGGACAGCACAAAAATGAGGGCCCAAAACTCAAAAAAGAACAACTTCAACCAAAAGAAGATAGAACGCCACATTACATACATTGATGCTAAACTGCAGGAATATTCAGGAATCCTGGCAGGGGAAGATGGTGATGTTCAGGACAAAATAGAGGCCAAAGAAAAAATACAAAAGCACCTTAAGCAAAAAGACAAATACAACCAAATGCAGGAAGGGCTAAACCAAAGCGGTGAAGTACAGATCTCCACCTCTGACCCGGACAGCCGCCAGCTCATTACCAGAAACAACATCACCGAAGTGGCCTATAATGTACAGGCTACCGTAGATGCCAAGAACAATATCCCAATTGATTTCAAGGTCACCAACAAAAACGATTCCAAAGCCATGGGCAACATGGTGCGCAGGGCTAAGACCATTTTAGGGACAAACCATTTCACAGCACTATATGACAAAGGATACCACACAGGAACAGAGTTTGATTATGCCCACAGACACGGTGTGGAAGTCATCGTGGCCATTCCCGATGTGGCCTCACATGCGCCGGATCCTTCCTTTGATGTGGCACATTTTACCTATGACAAAGAACAGGATCTTTACATTTGCCCTGCCGGGGAAACCCTTACCACCAATGGAAGGTGGTACAAGAAAAACCATGGCAAAACCATCAATAGGATGAAACACTACAAGACCAAAGCATGTTTAAGTTGTGCTTTCTTTGAAAAGTGTACCCAAAATAAAGCCGGTAGGCTCATTGAACGCACAGAACATGCAGATCTGATAAGCGCCAACAAACAACGAATGGCACAGAATCCGGATGTGTACCGTAAAAGACAGGCCATAGTGGAGCATCCCTTTGGTACCATGAAAAGGCAGTGGGACTTCTATTACATTATGACCAAAAAAACCATTAAGCACGCCTCGGCAGACGTGGGATTGATGTTCACCTGTTACAATCTGCGGCGCATCTTCAACCTCATAGATCAAAAGGACCTTAAAAGGTGCCTAAGCAGGCTTCTTTCTCCATTTCTTCGTATAAACAGCCATTTTAAGGCCGCTAAAGACACTTTTACTGCCCAACCAGTTCCCCGCTTTTTTTCTAACCAAAGTGCAAACCCCTTCTTAAAAGTGATATATTTAACTTCCATAAAACCTAATTTCAATTAAAACCGGGTTTTTAGACGAACTGACGTCCTTAGCCAAGAAGAAGTTAAGCGACTTCTAAAAGCCCCTAAATACCTGAAGCACCGTTTGATTTTAGGCGTTCTGTATGGCTGTGGTTTGCGCGGTTACGAACTCTGCAACCTCAAGCTAAGGGATATAGATTTTGATCGCAAGACTGTTTTTGTACCCAAGAAAAAGGGGAAAGTAGATCGCTACGTACCCTTGAGCGGGCACCTTGTCCGGGGATTAAAAAAGTACATCGAAACAGAAAACCCGCACTTGTATTTATTCAACAGCCAAGTCACCAATGACGGTAACCCGAGGAGCCTTACCACCAATGGCATCCGGTGGATAATCAAAGAAAACAGGGCCAAAACAGGTAGTAACAAAAAGATTACCGCCCACATGTTGCGCCACAGTTTTGCTACACACTTGCTAGAATATGGGGTTGACATAGTCAGTCTAAAAGAGCTGTTGGGCCATGCACACATAGAGATGACCTTGACCTATTTGCATGTGGCCAACCTGCCCAGTAAGGCTAAATTCAGTCCACTGGACAAGCTTTACAATTAATGCTTCCCACATATACTGTTGCCCATGTTTTAGAAATGGAGCAGCAACAGCTCAAGAAACTGGGCTTAACATCGTGGCACCACCGTTCCTTGCAGGCCATAAGAAGGTTTAGGACAGCAGCCTTGGGCGGCCATATCGACCAATGTGATTGCTGTAAAAAGCTGCATATTAGTTACAACAGCTGTCGTAACCGGCATTGCCCCACCTGCCAAGGCCACAAGCGGGAACAGTGGAGAAGTGCTCGTGAAAACGAACTGTTAAACGTACCTTATTTTCATCTGGTATTTACGCTTCCAAATGAGTTTAACCCGTTTGCGCTACGGTACGGCAAAATAATGTATGGTAGTTTGTTCAAGGCTGCCTGGGAGACTTTACGGCAATTTGGCGCCAACCCCAAACACTTAGGAGGTAAAATGGGCATGATTGCCGTATTGCACACATGGGGTCAAAACCTGAGCTTACATCCCCATCTACATTGCATCGTGCCCGGTGGTGGATTAAGCGAATCAGGTAAATGGAAACACAAAAAAAACAAGGGCAAACACCTATTTAATGTAAAAGCTATGAGTCCTGTTTTTAGAGCAAAATATGTGGCCTTAATCAGAAAAAGTGAAATAGGGATACCTCAAGAAATCTATAATAAAGTATTTAAGAAAATGTGGGTGATCTTTGCTAAACAGCCGTTTTCCTGTCCCAAAAACGTGATAGAATACTTAGGAAGATACACCCATAAAATTGCTATTGGCAACCACAGGATACAAAACATAGATTACCAAAACAGGCAGTTAACATTTACGGCCAAAGATTATAAAAGAGGTGCTAAAAAGTCAGCGGTAAAGCTCTCTACAGAAGAGTTTATCAGGCGGTTTGCACTGCACATCTTACCTAAAGGCTTTACACGGATACGGCATTATGGTATTTTAAGCAGTAGTTGGAAAAAGGAAAAACTTCCCCGATTGCAAGCTGCTTTGGCTACCAAGATATTGACTGCGATACTGCCTAAAGCCCCCGTGTTACACCGTCAATGTCCTAGTTGTGAAAAGGGCACGCTACACACTGTTTTGGTATTTGATGTGCGCGGCCCGCCACTAAGCTGGCAGCAATTATTAAAGGATAAAGTACCGTTGATGAACAGCTAAAAATACCTGCCAAAGCAGACGGGATTTACTATGCCCAAAAATGAAAAAATAGCACTCAAAATGCCGCTCAAATCAATAATAGTAGAAAAAGCAAGTGAAAATAGCAGAAAAACCAGTCAGAAAACCGGCCATAAAATGAAACTCTCCTAAAGCTAAACCGAAAACAAATCACTCAAAAATAAGCATTCCCCATAACGAAATCCGGATTCGTCAACACTGCATTCAGCTTTGGCCTATCGGCAAGCCGAATGCTTAGTTATTGTGCGTTCGTTCTCCTGAGTCTTTAATTAGTTTGAAAAATAAATTGTTTCTAACTCCCGTATGACAGAAAACCGCTAATTAGTGTTTGAATGCCTACTATTACTGCCTGATGCTATCGACTGTACATTTTGTTACTTCAAGGATATTGCATTGAAAGCCAATCTGTAAATCTTTCTAACCATGTATCACACGGAAGATTTTGCTTTTTCATTATAAACCCGTGCCCTCCTCTTTCGTACATATGCAATTCAACAGGTTGATTAGCCTCTAACCATTTGGAATAAATTTGAATACTGTGGGCGGCAAAACCGAATTCGTCATCACTGGCACAAGCAATAAAGATGGGCGTCTTCACAGAAGGGACTTTGGAACCCATTATAGCATCTCCGTAAGCATAAATGGGCGCCACAAAATTTGGGCGGCTCTCTTCCAAAGCATTGTAAGCGACCGACATCGTGATAGTTCCTCCGGCAGAAGAGCCCATAAAGCCAATTTTGTTAGGATCAATTTTGTATTCCGCCGCGTGTTGCCGGACATACTTAATAGCTGTTAATGCATCTTGAAGTGCAAGTTTTATTACAGGTGCACTCACCGAATCCAGCATTTTAAAATTTCTTGTTTCCATGATTTTGTTATAGTATGGATGAGCAGGGTCTTCGTGCACCAGTCGATATTTTAAAACGAAAGCAGTTATCCCTTTTTCGTTTAATTTCTTTGCGACTGCAGTCCCTTCAAGCTCATAAACGAGGTAATGAAAACCGCCGCCGGGTGCGATAATAACAGCAATACCATTTGGGTTTGAAGGAACAAAAGCCGTTAAAGTCGGATCCGTTACATCTCTTAGATAACCTCCCGAATTTTGCTCTTTCCAAGTCCAGTTTTCAGAACCTGGAGCTTTTCCAGAATACAGGCGAATAACTTGTTGTGCTTGCAACTGTGCAAGAGTGATTAGAAGTACAAGAACTGTCAAGATAAAATATTTATTTTTCATATATGGTTATTTAGAATGAGGCATAACGTATCGCTATGAACACCGGTGTTCATAGCTCTACTTTGTTAATACCACTAATCTAGTGATTTTTAATGGTTTTGAAGTAGTTGTGGTTATACAGGCGATATCCAATGACGTCCAAGACATAACTCGGAACAACCTTAATGTAAAGTGTTCCTATCCCCGCTTTAGCCCTTTTACATAACGTAACCGGGATGCATAACTAAAAAAGACGACCGCACAAAAAAATAGTCCTAAGGCTTCCCGACCTTCTTCGATGTTTTTAATATCGCCCTGTCCAATTGCTACGCCTTCATAGCTAGCAGGCCAACTGATTATTCCGCCAATCAAATAGGCCACCATTAGGAGTATTGCAACCGCAAAAGTGAGTTTATGAATGGCAAAGGCCATTGAAGCGAAAGCTGCTATACCGTAACCCGAGTACCAAAAATAAGGATCCGGATCGTTATATTGTAAAGCAGCGGCCCACACAAACAGAATGGTAAAAACAAAACCAAAGCCCTTAAAGAATAGGTTCATCCGGGTTTCAATTTTTTAAATGCGCTTTAATAATGTCATATACATCCACTCCCAAAACCGGATGAGACGGAATATGGCGCGTCATATTACTAATAAGCACCGGATGATCTTCCGTACTTTCCGGCATACGGCCATGAGAGCCCTTGACCAAATTTGCGTCGAGGGGAATAATATTCATAAGAGTTCGGAAACCCAGTTTTTTCTTGATCAGCTTCCAAATGACTTTGGGAACCACAAAAGGATCTTTGGGATCGGTAAGCATTTCCACCGGATCATAACCCGGTTTTTTATGGATATCTACCATACGTGCAAAATCCGGGGCTTTGGCATCATCCAACCAATAATAATAGGTAAACCAGGAGTCTTTGTCGGCTACGACTACGAGATCCCCGCAACGCTCATGATTCAGGTTGGCTTTTTCAATTTCATTTCCAGACAATACCTGTTCAACGCCCTTTACCTCTTTTAAAATGTTTTTTACTTTTTCCAAAAGACTTTTATCATTCAAATAGACATGCGCCACTTGATGATCTGCAACAACAAACGCCTTACTGGCGCCATGGTCTAAAAGCTCCAAGCCGCACTCTTCGCGAATGGCTATAAAGTGATGTTCTCTTAAAATTCTGTTGAGATGAATAGGACGGTTTACGTCCGTAATACCATATTCCGAAAGTAGTATAATATTAGCGTTTTTCTTCTCGTAATGGGTCACCAAATCCTTGACAATGGCATCAATTTCCAAAAGATCCTTTTGGATAATATCAAGATTATTCCCGTGACGCTGCAGGTTATAATCCAAATGCGGAAGATAAATTAGCGTTAAGGTAGGATCATTAAGGTCGTCATTAATGATGGAAGCATCCGCAATCCACTTGCTGGATTTAATGGAGGTTTTTGGACCCCAAAATTGGAAAAGAGGAAATTGCCCCAGTTTTTCCTGAAGGATATCCCGCAATGCGGCAGGATGGGAATAGATATCCGGAATCTTCCGGCCATCTGCCAAATAATTGGGTCTGGGCGTAACGCTATAATCTGCAGCAGAATACATGTTGTACCACCAGAACATATTGGCGCAGGTAAATTTGGGATCTTCTTCTTTAAGGGTATCCCATAATTTCTTGGATTGTACCAATTTGTTGGATTGTCGCCAAAATTTCACCTCACATTCCTCTTTAAAATACCAGCCATTGCCTACAATGCCATGTTCTGAAGGCCATTTCCCGGTAAGATAGGTTGATTGAACGCTGCAGGTAACCGCAGGAAGAACAGGCTGTATTGTGGTTGCTTTGCCCCTATTGATAAAGCCAGCTATAAACGGAGTGTAGGCTCCTAGTAGCCTTTGAGAAAGACCAACCACATTTAGTACTACCGTTTTATTCATTTATTTGCACTAGCTTTTCTTTCATCCACAAAAGTTCCCTGACAATAGAATCGGATAGATTTGTTTTTAGTTCATTGGGGAGTACATCCCACGTATAGGTTTCTACTTCCAGATGATCCGTAACCTCGTGATCTTTGAGATAGTCAAGAACTGCCAGGATTTGATCTTGGGTAGACAACAACGTGCCAAAGCGTTCCAAAAATATGGGTACATGAAAGTGCGCCCTTATTTCCTTAAATTGTTTGGATCTGTCCAATATATCGGGAAGATCGGCATAGGTAATGACCTTCTCGCCTACTTTTTCGGTAACTTGGTGCAGGTAAGTAGCTTCGTTGAACAGTGCTAATGTTTCCCATGTTTTGTCTGCGTCAACCTCATCAAATATAATTTTTAATGCAGCACTTATCTGTATTTTCCCCACAGCGATACCCGCATCCCGAAACTTTGTAAAACTTTCTTTGGGAGCTTCATAGGCCAATGAAAAATGGCACACATCATAGCACACATTAATATGCCGGTACACCAGCTTTTCGGCTTGGGACACGGGTATTCTCAAGGCATTGCTCACCACTTTTGCCCCAAGAGGCACCAGGTAGTTCTTAAAAAACTGTATCACTTCATCACTGTTTTCCAATAGACCATCCGGTTCCGGCTCTATATTTAAATGGAGGTGTTTCCCTGTTTTCTGTTCTATTTTGGCCAACGCAACAACTACCTTGGCATAGTTCAAGGCACTTTTTGTAAAAACCTGAAGCAAGTCTTCCTTGTTGTTTTTATGCCAATGCCGATAAGTGATTGGCGAAGTGGAGATACTCCCGCTCATGGCATCGGGCAATAAATACGCCAATTGTTTAAAAAGTCGAATGGTATAGATTACCCTATCGTCCGTAGTCCAATCCGGTTGGTGCACCAAATCCTTTACCCGTTCGCGGTGGAAATTTCCGTATGGAAATCCGTTCATCGTAAAGACATAGAGGTTATTTTTCTGCAGCCACTCCTTAAATTTTGTGAGCTCACCCTCCAATCCCAGTTCCAGACTGGCCAAATTGGAGAGTCGCAAGCCAATGCCGAAAGGGACTTCGCTTGCCACTTGCCCCTTTATTTTCGGGACGTACGCAGCCAGATTATCAAAAGTCTCTTTCCAATCTTCCCCCGGATGCACATTAGTGCAATACGTAAGGTGATATTTGTGGTTTACAAGCATTAATGGCTTATTTTTAAACTACTCCTTGTATTTACAAGGGCTATGGCCTTTCGCATCAGCGATTCATCAATAGTATGCACATCTACCTTATGCCCTATTTCGGAGAGTAGGGTAATGGTTAATTTACCGCCTAAATGTTCCCGAAACTCTTCAATTCCCGCAATTAACTGATTGATCTGTGCTTCCGTTTGCAGCGGAATGGCAATTTTAAATCCCAGCCTATGCAACAAATCCAAGATGGCCAATTGGGTTTCTTCCGCAATAAAACCGATTAAATAGGCATAGGTAACATCCAAGGCCATACCAATGGCAACAGCCTCCCCATGCCGTAATTCGTAATTGGTCATGTATTCCAATTTGTGGGCAGCCCAATGGCCAAAATCGAGCGGTCTGGATGAACCGCTTTCAAAGGGGTCGCCGCCGCCGCCAATATGTTCCATATGAAGTTGGGCACAGCGGTGAATGAGGTATTGCATGGGTTCCATTTCTCTGTCCTTCAATCCCTTCGCATTGGTATCCAAAAAATGATAAAAAACACGATCCTTGATAAGGGCTACTTTAACGGCTTCTGCTATTCCAGCAACCCAATCCCTTTGGGATAAGGTGGTCAAAAAATACCCATCATTAATAATGGAGTACGGTGGCGCAAAAGTGCCCAAAAAATTCTTTTTATGAAACGCATTTACGCTATTCTTAACGCCTACAGCCGAATCATTCTGTGAAAGCACTGTGGTCGGAATTCGGATCAATTTTACGCCCCTATGAGCTATGGCTGCTGCATAGCCAACCATGTCAATAACTGCGCCACCCCCTATAGCCACTACAAAAGAATGCCTGCAAATACGCTTTTGCTCTATGGCTTTTAACACTGCATCGACCGGTTCCGAACCATTCTTGCATTGCTCCCCACCAGGTACCACCAAGCTGCCTTGGTATTGAATGATCTTTTTATAATTGGCACAATAGGCGCTTATTTTGTCTTGCAACTGCGGATGATTTTGTGCTACTCCTTCATCGATAACGAACAAGATTTTTGTAGCCCCATCAGGTTGATAGGTAACAAGGATTCCGGAAAAAAGTGGATTATCAATTGAAAAAAGATCTTCCGTAAAATATAATTTGTAATTATACCTTACCGTAAAGGATTGATTTATAGGTGCAAAAGTATTCATTTTTTTACGAATTAAGTGACCGCAAACTGCCTCGACAAAAATTTGGACAAAGGCAACAGCAAGAGAATCATAAGTCCAACCCACCAATGCGTAAAGGCTACCGCCAACGCAGCATCCATCACAATAAGTGAAATTACCCCTGCTTTAACCGCTGCTTTAATATTTTCCGGGCTATTGTACTTGTAGGATTTTAGTAAAGGTTTATAGATTAAAAATGCAAACAAAGCCACAAATGGCAGTACCGTTACAAAATTAATCGATTTATACAAACCCAACAATAAAATACTCAAAATAACCAAGCCATAAAGTACCGATGCAAAGCGCACATTATGTTTATTGCTACCCTGAACTTCGCCCTGACTGACCAAGGTTATGGCTGCGATATAGACCACAGGAATAATTCCCAGTGCCCAATAGGTAGGATTTCCTAAAATGGCCATCCCTAAAAGCAAATTCAATCCGCGGCATAATCCCATAGTGAGCGGCCCAAAAAAAACATGATGTTTGGAAAGCGTATCGTATATTAAAATGGCTAGTGCCAACAATACCGCTAAAAAACCACACCTATCATTTACTAAGAATGCGGTAAGAATTGCAATAACCAATAACAAGGCACCAAAAATAAAGGCATTTTTGGCCGAAACCACTTTAGAAGGAATAGGCCTTTCGGGTCGTTCTATAGCGTCCAAATCACGATCAAAAAAATCATTGAGCACTACGCCACCGGCATAAAGACAGACACTGGATATTATCAATAAAATTAGTGATTGCACTATGTGTGTATCGAATAAACGGCTACTATCCGCAACGCTAAAAATACCAGCAATACTTGCTCCCGCTAAAATATCGGCTACTGCGGTAGGTAAATTGGCAGGTCTTGTTAGGCGCAAATAGCCTTTCAGCACTCCTCCTTTCATTATATTATTTTCTCCCCATCTATTCGAGGTTGCTGTCCGCGAAGCACACTGTTGTCGTTATACAGCACACTTTGATCTATGCCTTTTGCCTCCGTCCAATCAGATTCCTTCATCTTTCCGGTTTGCCCAAAAGCGTCCACTGCATTTTGATAGCAGGTTTTCACCACGTCTTCTTTGAGAACCCCTCTTTGTAGCATTAGCGAAGCCGTTTTTGGCACCGCAAGCGGGTCGCTTACGCCCCAATCGGCCGAGCTGTTTACAATTATTTTGTGGCTTCCGTATTTTTTGACAACTTCTACCATGCGTTCATTGCCCATTTTGGTTTTAGGATAGATGGTAAAAGCCGACCAAAACCCCCGATCCAGAACCTCTTGAACCGTTTCTTCGTTGTTGTGATCTATAATAACTCTGCCCGGGTCTAAACCGTGCTCTAAACAGACCTCCATACTTTTAATGGTGCCTGCCTTTTTGTCGCGGTGGGGGGTATGTATTTGCACGACCATGTCGAGTTCCTTGGCCAATTCCAATTGAAGTCTAAAGTATTTGTCTTCAGCGGGCGTCTGGTCGTCATACCCAATTTCACCAATACCCACCACGTTACTTTTGTGCAGGTACAACGGCAGCAGTTCGATCACCTGTTCGGCAAGTGCCTCATTGTTGGCTTCTTTGGAATTTAACCCAATGGTGCAATAGTGCTTTATGCCAAACTGGCTCGCCCTAAAGGCTTCCCAGCCTACCAAACTGCTGAAATAATCTTGAAAGGACCCCACTTGCGTTCGGGCCTGGCCCAACCAAAATGAAGGTTCTATCAGAGCGACAATTCCTGCGGCCGCCATAGCCTCATAATCGTCCGTGGTTCGGGAGGTCATGTGTACATGGGGGTCTATAAATCTTATTTTATCGTTCATTTCAATCATTTATGGTTTCCCAACGAATGCGTTGTTTTATAATTTTATTCTGGATTTCTGGATAATTTTTTAACAGTGCCTTGGCCTCTTTTTTATCCGAATTATAACAGCATAGCCCACCGGCAATTTGATCGGCGGGTACCTTGCTATCTAATAAACGTGTCATATCCTCCAATAGTATTCCCTCCAAAAAATGAGCGACGGGTCGCCAGAAATACGGGTTTATAGGTCTGGAAGCGGCCCATCGTTCATGGGCATAGTCCGAAATAATCCGCGCTAAATCCTTGTTTGCCCTTTCATCTACTCCCCTGATATCTTCCAAACGTCTCTGGATAAAGACTGCCTTAAGGTACATCTGGTTCCACTCCTGTTCATTGAAATACAATTGCGGATATGGATTATTTAGGGCAATGGCATCAAAAACCGTAGCGATATTGGTGCGCAAGGCTTCCACTGCGGCAGTCTTAAAGCGCTCTGAGCCCGGTAATATTATTAAATACTTAAGGAATGTGATTAGCTCGTCTTTGTCCGCAATTTGGATGATATTAAGAACAGGTTTAACGAATACATCATCCGTTTCCAAAACACCAACCAGAAGGTACAATCTCCCCAGTTCTAACTGATTTGTATTATGATCCCCAAGGTATCCTGTCAGATGATTTTCCTCGGCATATTCCAGTGGTTTGTCTGCACTTAGTTTGGAAGCCAACAAGCTATAGGTTAGGTACAATTCCTTTGCGGAAGACTCCCCTATAATTTTGTCGAGTTTGCCATCGATCCATTTTAAAATATCCGGATCTGTATTCGCCTTAATTAAACGTTTTAGTTGCGCAATGTCGTACGTAAAATGAAATGTGTCCTCTACTTGTGCCATGCCCAAAATTTATTCATTACATCATTACCCATTCTGTGTACGGCCTTTACTTTCCATTGAATTTAGCGTTCAAAAAGGCCATCATTCCTGGGGCTTCACTACCATCTCGTGGTTTGTAGACAAAATAGATTTCTTTGGCTTTCGCCTCTACCAGTCTATCCAATTTTATGGTGACCATCCCTGCAGTCTGTCCCGCTGTGGGTGTAGGCATAGTGCCCGATCCCAAAAGTTCTCCATTTGGTGCATCCAAGTGCATTTCAAAATCAGCACCAGCGGTCGGTGTTTGCTGCCACATAGCGGTAAGAACAACAGAGGTAACACCTTTCAGATCGATATTATCCAAGGCAAACCAGCCTTCACCGGACGGAAGTATCAATAAATCCATGCCACCAAACGAAACCGGAGAAAAACCTTGCACTTTTATTTTTGGCGAAAATTTCACGGTGCTTCCTTGAAGCACTATAGCTTTGACACCCGTTAACGGACGAATTCCGTTTACACCTTTATCGGTATAGCTCGCCGTCAATATCATCACATTATCCGTAGGTGAGGGATTGGGAACGATACGTCCTTCCAATGGTAACGACTTTTGCTTGGCACCTGTATCCGCCAAAGATCTAATGTACAACGCAATTTGTCGTGTTTCATCGTCAGTAATATTAGGATGGGCTGCCATGGCCACCTCTCCCCAAACACCTGAACCGCCTGAAACTATCTTTTTTTGTAGATAAGCCGTTGCCCCTCTATCATTTTTATACTTCTCGGCTATTGCAAGAAAACTTGGCCCAATCGATTTTTCAGCTTCTTTATGACATGACTTACAATCCATTCCCTGGGTTAGGGCCTTACCGGTTACCGCTGCCGACACTTGTTGGTGTCCCAAAGATTTGTTGGCTTGATCCATTCCTTCCATATAATCTACAGAAACAAACACATTATTGGGATCAATATCCCCATTGCCATCCGGGTCTGTTACATTCACTTTGTATGAAATAGGGGCACCCGCAATAAAGAAGGAAGAATTGCCACCTTTTAAATCGATGGTAATCTCGGGCCGTGAATTACCGGCGACTATGGAGGCCGCATTGCTTTTGGCACTGGCTCCCTGAGCATCCTTAACATCCACGGACAATTTGTAATCGCCTCCGTTTTGATACGTATAGGTCAATTCCGGAACGGCGGTTTCTTTGGTCTCCCCATTACCTAAATCCCAAATATAGGTCACGGCATCGCCTTCCAGATCTTTCGCTTCTACCTTTGCGGTTACCGAAAGTGGAAGCTTCCCTGTGTCTGTATTCACGATAAGGCCATCTATTACGGGAGGTCTATTGCCGCTGTTATATTCAATATAACTTAATCCCGAGTCGTCGTTCTTGGAAAACCATCCACTGCCATATTCAAGGAGATACACCTTCCCATCAGGTCCCATCTCCATATCTATTAAATTATTGAACTTAATATCGGATGCGAACGGCTCTATTTTATTGAAACTGCCATCTTCAAAAAGACTAACGGCCATCATCCAACCGCGCATCCATTCGTAAATAATGGTCTTCCCATCATAATACGAAGGGAGCCCACCTCCATTGGGATACAAATCGGAATAATAGGTAGGCCCTGCCATGGCGTTCCTGCTTCCCGTACCTACTTGAGGGAAACTTGGTGTTTCATCGTAAGGATAATAAATATAGGCAGGTGTTGCCGGAGGTAATTCCCGCAATCCGGTATTGTTTCTTGAGTCGTTAATCGGTTTGGCCGGATCAAAAACCTCACCTACTTCACCGGTATCGTAATTGTACCTATGGTAGGGGAAATTGTTTCCGATAAACAGTGGCCATCCAAAATTTCCGGCTTTTGTGGCCAAATTCATCTCATCATACCCTTTTGGACCACGTGTGCCCAAACTATCTGCCCGTGCGTCCGGCCCTACATCGCCCCAAAACAAATACCCGTTTTTTGGATTCACGGAGATTCTATAAGGGTTACGGTGCCCCATGGTATAAATTTCCGGACGCGTTTTATCGGTTCCGACAGCAAATAAATTCCCTTGGGGAATATCGTACGAACCATCTTCCTTCACTTTTATACGGAGTATTTTTCCTCTGAGGTCATTGGTGTTCCCGGAAGATCTTCTTGCATCAAATTGCTCATGCCCAGAGGAATCGTTCAATGGTGCAAACCCATTATTTACGTACTTCTGGTCTTTTTCATTAAATGGGGTTGAGTTGTCTCCTGTGGACAGATACAATAAATTATCCGGCCCAAAGGCGATAGAACCACCTGTATGGCAACATATTTCGCGCTGGCTGTCTACCTTCAGAATCACTTGTTCGGAACTTGTATCAAAAACGCCATCCTTAAACTTAAATCTGGACAACCGATTTACCCATGCATCCCCTG
Organism: Flavobacteriaceae bacterium; assembly: GCA_041749595.1. GTDB lineage: Bacteria > Bacteroidota > Bacteroidia > Flavobacteriales > Flavobacteriaceae > Aurantibrevibacter. The sequence goes on from JBGTBA010000084.1 coordinate 13,959, forward strand.
TGGGTGCATAATATACATATACCCAGTTGTTGGTGGCAAAGTCAGGATCTTTTTGGAGGCCCATCAATCCCTCTTCGGCATTTACGCCAGGCGTGTTCAACGTCTTGAAATACACATCTAAAAGGGCCACTTGCTTCATTTCTTTGGTAGTGGCATTGTAATGCAAAATTTCACCTCTTCGCTGTCCGATTAAAATATCATTATTAGGAAGAATTGTCATTTCAGTAGGTTCAAAAAAATCTCCCCCTACCAAAGGTATTTTGCTAAAACGGTTCACATCGGGTGGAATTTGAGTGGTGGCTTTGCCATAATCCAGGATTTCGTTCTTACCGATAGTGTATTGAATGCCGCCTAATAGATGTTTAAGAAATAAGTCTTCGGAATAGCTCTGGTCCGTATGACCGCCTCCGGTATAAAAAGCCCTACCCCCGTCATAGTCATGATACCAGGCAATGGGATGAAAATCACCGTTCTGGCCACCTTCATAGGAGGTTTCGTCCAATGTCATTATTACGTGTACATCGGGGTTGATGTTTTTGTAATTATAAAGCTCATCGGTGCGATGCCAAACCGAATCCGTAAAAAATTGGGTCGCGATAAAGTTCTTATCTTTAATAACAAAATCTGCCTCCGGAGTGCCGGAAGGATGGCTCAAAAACTGTGCCCCGGCCAATTTAGCATACCAACCCCAATCGTACTCCGTATCGGCTGCGGCATGAACCCCAACATAGCCGCCACCTGCCTGAATATAGCGCTCAAAAGCCGCTTCCTGTTTGGCATCAAGTACGTTTCCCGTGGTGCTTAAAAAAATAATGGTCGAGTATTGTTTTAGATTTTCATCTGTAAACAGTTCGGCATTTTTAGTGGTATCTACCAGAAAATTGTTTTCTGATCCCAGTTTCTGGATGGCTTCAATGCCTTTGGGGATGGAGGCGTGTTTAAAACCCATGGTCTTGGAAAACACCAATACCTTTGATGCGCCTTCTCTTTTTTTGCCATTGCATCCTACAAATGACAATACACATATTCCCAAGGCAATTAAAAAAATATTCTTCATAAACTAGTTTTGATTGGTTTGTTGTTTTTAGATTTTAAATTTAAGTAAAACGCTACAATAATAGGGTAAAATTGATTTTTCCTTAACTAAATAGGGTGCAAATGTGATACTATCTAAAAAATATTTTGACCAAATTTCATGTAGCCAAAAGACCTTTTTATGGAAATCGATGAATAACTGTCTTTTTCCTTTTCGGTGCCCCCTATGTAAAATTCCCTTATTTTTTGTAACTAATTGTTAAAATAAAAAATTTCTTGAAACTGACTATCCCCGAGGCAAGCCATAGGGGTATTTAGCCAGTTTCATTTTGGCCTTAGGGCCAAAAACCGAAATTTTGTATTTTACCTCACCCGGAACTGCAAAAAGGCAGTTCCGACCTCTCCAAAGGAGAGGTCAAGCGGAAACCCCGACCCAAGGGTCGGAGAATCTTTAGATT
>JBGTBA010000085.1:0-7340 GCA_041749595.1 Flavobacteriaceae bacterium
CACTCATATTGCTCCTTATCTTGTTTCCAATAATGGGATGTGCCCCCGCATTTGGCGCAGCTAACGCCTACTTGGTCTCGATATTCCTTGAATTTTTGTTTACAGCTTTCCTCGTCAGGATAGGAGGATATAAAGTCGATCGGTTTGCGGCTTTGCGTTCGGGCGGGATTTTTACCACTGCACTTGATACGAAGAACCGAACTCAAATATACGCAAAAGCGTCAAACGAAGCACGAAACCCCGCCTGACGCAAAACCGCTGTGTGTGCCCAGGATGGGCATCTTTTATTTATCGGAAGATAAATAATTCATCTAGAGGGTGCAAGTCCCTTATGGGCAGGGGTAACGCCTTGAACCATTGGTAAGCTGCAAGGTTGCCGGTTGTGAAGCTGGGACTGAAGGTTATTTGCGATTGAATAATGAGCAAATACCGACTACAAAACTCGGTACTGACGGACAGGAACGGCATAAGAGGCCTAGATACGGGGATATCTATCCACCGTAGTCAAGCCTTTTGGTTATAGAAAATTTGATTACATTTAAGTCGTAGAACATAAATACCATACGTAATGAAAAAATGCCTTACTCCGTTTATTTTTGTTTTGGTCATAGCTGGTACATTGAGTGCCCAGAATCTAAGGGGTCTAGATAAAAGCCCTATGGACATGGCCTATTTTCCAGATGATTTTGCGCATGACCGCCGTTTTGCCCCAGAAAATTTAACCTTTGGACAAGCGTACATCAGGGTCATCTATAGCAGACCGGCAAAAAACGGAAGAAATGTCTTTGGGGAACTTATACCTTTTGGCAAGGTGTGGCGAACAGGAGCCAATGAAGCCCCCGAAATAAAGTTTTACAAAGACATATTTCTCAACGGGAAAAAAGTCAAGGCGGGAACCTATGCCTTACTCAGTATTCCCGATAAAGAGAGTTGGACCATTATTTTAAGCAGTGATGTGGACCAATGGGGGGCGTACAGTTACAATGAGGCCAAGGACGTGCTCAGGGTCAATGCCCCGGTCAGCGAGCTTACCAACCCTGTGGAACACTTTACCATACAGTTTGAAGGCAAAGGCAAAGGCAAAAAAGGAGGCGTATTAAAATTTGCGTGGGACAACACCTTAGTAACCTTGCCTTTTAGTTTTTAAAGAAAATATTTTCCGATACACGCATAGTTGTTTTTATTATAAAATACGCTCAACGAAAATCCATTAGGGGCAAGATCGATTGGAAATTTCCGATTTCTAAGAAAACAAAATCATCGAAGCTCCGATGGCGGTAAGGATCAAAATTATTTTTCTAAAGAACCGCTCTTTAATGATTTTCACCAAGCGTACCCCAACAAACAGACCAATACAGACACCCGGTAATAGTTTTAGATCTATTGTGAGTGTCTCTAGGCTAATGGTTTCCCAAACAAAAACATGAAAGGGCAACTTAAAAAGGTTTACAATTAAAAACAACCATGCCGCCGTACCAATAAACTGATTTTTGGGTACCCGCAAGGCCAAAAAATAGAGGTTAGAGAATGCCCCGGATAAATTCCCCACCATTGTGGTAAACCCCGCTGTAGTTCCTATAAACCCTGCAAAGGTCCAATGGGTCGGTACGGCAATGGATTTTCGTTGGTCCCACCAATACATAAGGGCTACGCTTCCCAGAATTACCGCAGACATGCATAGTTTAAATGTCTTTACAGAAAGGCCTTTCCCAACCAATACCCCTACAAGGACGCCCAATAGCATCCATGGCAGGAAACGGATAATATATGCCCATTGTGCATGCCGATTGTAGTAGATCACTGCAAATATATCCCCCACTATCAGTAGCGGAAGGAGTAGGCCGGTGGATTCCTTAGCACCAAAAACCAAGGCCATAAGTGTCACGATTATAATGTCTATGCCCTTGATGCCCGATTTGGATATTCCCATCAAAACAGCGGCAAGAAATGCTATGGACCAGGAAATTAGAGGGATCTCAAAATGGGAAGACAAAAGCATTTTTAGTTTTTGGATAGCAAAAAACAAAAGTATCCTAAAAAATAATATCTTTATCGGGCAACCAAAATCAAATTATGCAACTCAGCACATTAGATTACAGTTTTATTATAGTTTTCTTCTCAATCGTTTTAGCGGTAGGGATTGTGGTCTCAAAAAAATCGGGGAAAAGTTCTTCTGAATATTTTCTATCCGGCAGGACCATGCCTTGGTGGTTACTTGGGCTTTCCATGGTGGCGACCACATTTTCCACCGATACACCAAATTTGGTCACAGACATTGTCCGTACTAATGGCGTATCGGGGAATTGGGTATGGTGGGCCTTTTTGTTGACGGGATTATTGACCGTTTTCGTATATGCCAAGCTCTGGCGTAAATCGAACGTAAATACCGATCTTGAATTTTATGAGATGCGGTATGGGGGCCGGCCGGCAAGTTTTCTGAGAAAGTTCAGGGCAATCTACCTAGGAGCATTGTTCAATATCATTACCATGGCCTCTGTTACTTTGGCAGCGATAAAAATTGGCGGCATTATGTTGGGCCTGGATCCTTGGGTGACTGTTGTGAGCGCCGGACTGATTACGGTTACTTTTAGTGCATTGGGAGGTTTTAAAGGGGTGGTATATACCGATTTTTTGTTGTTTTTTGTAGCCATGGGCGGCGCAATCGCTGCCGCATTTTATTTGGTGAATATTCCTGAAGTCGGTGGTATCCATGCATTGATGGCAAATGAAACCGTTGCATCAAAACTCAATATTGTTCCGGATTTCAGTAATAAAAAGGCCTTGATTACCTTGTTTATTATCCCTTTGGCGGTACAATGGTGGAGTTCTTGGTATCCCGGGGCGGAACCTGGTGGTGGAGGGTACATAGCTCAACGAATGTTGGCGGCAAAAAACGAAAACCATGCTATCGGGGCCACATTTTTTTTTAATATAATGCATTATGCGTTACGGCCTTGGCCCTGGATTTTGGTTGCATTGGCCTCTTTGGTCGTCTATCCTGACATAGCAAGCATCCATGAAGCCTTCCCAAATATCGCCGAAAATAAATTGGGCAACGACCTGGCCTATTCCGCCATGTTGACCAAATTACCAAGTGGCCTTTTGGGCGTGGTGCTGGCCTCATTGATCGCCGCATATATGAGTACCATTTCAACCCAATTAAATTGGGGGGCATCATATATTGTGTATGATTTTTGGAAACAACAGATCAATCCCAAGGCTTCCGAAAAACAATTGGTTGCTGTTGGTAGGATATCCACAGTAGTATTGATGGTACTGAGTGCTGTTTTGGCCCTAGCCTTGGAAAATGCGCTACAAATATTTGAAGTGCTTCTGGCTTTTGGGGCCGGTACGGGATTGATTTTTATTTTGAGGTGGTTTTGGTGGCGTATCAATGCCTGGAGCGAGATTACCGCAATGTTCGCCTCTGGAATCATATCCATCGTCTTAAAATTAACCGCAGTGGGGCCGTTTCTCTTTGCCCCCCAAACCGGGGTTTTCCCCGATTGGGCAGAATATCCTTTCGTCGTGGTAGTCACTACCATCATTTGGTTGTCCGCAACTTTTATGACCCAACCGGAGTCCGCTAGCGTGCTCAGGGATTTTTACAAGAAAATCCAACCCGGAGGCCCGGGTTGGGCCAAAGTGGTTGCAGACGCTAAAGAAGATGGGGATGAAATTGTAAAAGCCAAGGAAAAATGGAGCGTACCTGCCGGGATTTCAGCTATGGTCACAGGTTGTGTACTTATTTACAGCATTATGTTTGCTACCGGATATTGGATCTACGGCAGAACTACAAAGGCGTTAATTTTGACCCTTGTCGCCGTTGTTTCCGGCTTTTTATTGGCTAAGATGTGGGGTAAAATGAAGAAAGTCATTTTATAGGGCAGGTATGGAAAAGAGGATAGATTCCGTTGATATTTTCAGGGGGCTTACCATTGTCCTGATGATTTTGGTAAATACCCCCGGAACATGGTCCCATGTCTATGCCCCCTTGCTCCATGCCCAGTGGCATGGATATACCCCTACCGATTTGGTCTTTCCGTTCTTTTTGTTCATTGTAGGCACGTCCATTGCCCTTTCTTACCGTAACAAGGGGAAAATGGTAGGCACTTATAAAAAAATAAGCATTCGAAGCTTAAAACTTATTGGCCTTGGCCTTTTCCTGGGAGCCTTTACCATTAGTTCCCCGTTTTTTAAGGATTTTGAAAGTATCCGTTTCCCCGGTGTTTTGCAGCGTATCGGAGTGGTTTTCTTTTTTGCCGCGATCTTGTTCATCAACTGTAATTGGAAGGTATTACTGGGAATCTGTACCTTTCTTTTAGTAGGTTATTGGCTGTGGATGGGATATGTGCCCATCAATGGCATGGCCCCCACTTTTGAAAGGGCGGCCAACAATTGGGCCAATTTTGTGGATGTAAAGGTTTTCGGAACCCATAATTACAAAGAAGATTATGATCCCGAAGGGCTTTTAAGCACCTTACCGGCAATTGCGACTGCCCTGATCGGGGCTTTCACAGGCCTTCTCCTGATTTCTAAAAGGCCTAAAACGGAATTGGTATTGACGGGTCTCGGTATTGCCATGCTCATTGTAGGATATTTGTGGAGCCTGGTATTCCCTATCAACAAAGCCCTTTGGAGCAGTAGTTTTGTATTGGTCACTGCCGGGTGGGCCAATATGTTTTTAGCCCTAATTTATTATGTGTCGGATGTGAAGGGCATTGCCTTTGGACGCATTTTTAGGTATGCGGGAGCCAATGCCATTACGGTTTATTTTCTGTCGAGTTTTGTATCCAAATTATTTGGGATGATAAAAATTGGGGACACTTCCCTTCATGGGTGGCTCTTCCAAACATTTTATGTCCATAATTCTATGTTCATGGATTTTTCCTCCTTGTTGTATGGACTATCGGTAGTTAGCTTCTACATGTTATTGGCCTATGTAATGTACAAAAAGAAGGTTTTCATTAAGGTTTAGGTTTCCCTTTATGAGGAGAATCAAAAGCGTGTCGGGAGAAGAATTTTTGAACCCAAAAGCCGGGCCCCGATACTTCCGGCTCTTTGAAATTTCTTCACCTATTTCGAAAATTATTCGAAGAGACGATTTTTAACACTCATTTATTATCAAAATGAACAAAAGGTAAGTGAATGTGTTTTTTGGGGAGATGCGGGTTAACATTGACGCTAAATTAAGAAAACGATTTACATTTTTATACTTCACTCCAAGCTGGCATAAACAACGCTGTTGTAGGTAGGGCGGTTTCGTCCGACCGTCATATATAATAGAGTCTAAGGCGTTACGTTAAAGTGATATTGCCCACGACTCGAAGTCCACATTTTAATTTAACGTCAGACGGAACCGTCCTACGAAACAGTTCTAAAACGATATTGTCTGCGTAGAGTTAAAATCTTGTCCACGGTTAGATTTTTTTTTCGTTATCCCGATTTTGTGCAGTTCCTCCAAGGTCATTTCCTCGACCTCATAAGGGGTAAAGTGGTAACGCTTGAAAAATTCGATGTATTTGGTTACCGTATTGCGCGAGAGGCCCAGTTGGAGACTGATCCCTCGCCTGCTGGTGCCGGAACAATAAAGTTTGAAGATCTGTTTTGTTTTTCGCATGTCTATCTGTTTATTCGCCATTGTCCCTTTTTTTACAAAAAATAGTCTTTAGCGTTTCACAAATAGAATCGATTTTAAGGGTGGCTCACTTTCATCCGGCCAGCTATGCTCTCTTTAACCCGGCCAAAGTGGTATACTATGACCGTTGTTTGCACTACTGGAAGCACATGGGTGTGTGTGGCCTTCCAGTAGGGTTTATTATAATCATACTAATGTGGCAATTAGAACTTGTAGCTATATCCAAATCTGATTACTTGGGTTTCGTAGTAGTCCGAGCTGGTATAAGAGAAATTATTTCCGTTGATTTCTTTACGAATTACTATAATTACCCCCATCCTTAGGACAATAAATCTTTAAAACTAAGTTTGATGATGGTGTTGAAAGAGGGGGGTTCGGGGGGAGACTCATAACTCTTCGTTTTTGTTGAAAACCTCCTTTTACCTTTCCGTACCATCATGCTGCTTTTCTTTTGCCCTGTTGATAAATTGTCGATGGCATCTCGTCGTTAAGGCTTTGGTGCCTGCGCTCGCTGTTGTAATACCATTTGGCAGCTTTTTCGTGCGGTCATATACAATATACTCCATCTTATGAATGGCGAAATTTCTTTTTGAAATGTACATTGTGCCGTACGCACTATAGTCCAAAAGTAGTTTCTCGAACTTAACAGTATAAAGGGGTTCGTCAGCTAGATAAGTATCGGACTCTTTTTTGAACTTGTGTTCAGAAAGCAGGTCGGATTTAAGGCGATGTACGAAAGAGTAAGAATCGATTTTATAATTACGCAAAGCATCATGAACCCTTAAAATGGTAAATTCATTACCACCATAGGATGCTAAAAAAGCCTTATCTATAACCTTGCGGCCTCCTTCGAATTGATAGTTGTACGACTGTAAGGCCAGAGTATCCCGCTTAAAATCATTATTCTCTAGATAGTCGAAAATTTTAACTTTGGTGGTCACGGAATCCATGGCGTCAAAACCTTGATCAAATACTTCCAATATGGCCTCATTGAGATTTACGTATCGCAAACTGTCCAATTGGTAATCACGATAATAACCTACAATGGAAAAGGGTTCGACCGGGTAATTTTCAGGTATTGACCTGAGGGCCTTACGCACTATTTGTCTTGCCGTAAGTTTCTTTTTCTTTTTCTTTTCGGCGGTTACCACGGTTTCTTCCAACTCCAATGTCGCCGGTTGCAGTCTCACATCGTTCAACTCGTAGACCGAAAAATCTTGAATCAAGATCTCTTTTGACTGATATCCCATAGAGGATATCTCGATAATATCACCGTATTCTTTAAACCTTAAAGGAATTTTGAAACTTCCATCCGTATTTGAAATAATACCTAAAGCTCGATCCTTTATTCGAATACTGGCAAAGGCGATAGGCTCTTGTGTTTTGGAATCCATTAGCTTACCAATAATATATTCAGGCTGTTGGGATAAAACTGAATTTGATACTAGAAGTAGCAAAAGAAAAAACAAAAGAGTTGGCAATCTTTTTCGCATGGTTAGAAAGCTGTAGGTTGTGGTGTTCTTCTCTTATTTAAATCAACCCCGTAACATCGGGGCCAAAAATTAAGACCGTTGCCGAATAGTAATTTGAATTTTTGGATTTAATTTGGTTGCTTTTTTTGATCAATTTAATTTTTCAGGTTACTTTTTATTCATTTTTTGCTGTTTTTATTGGCTTTAACTGCTTTTTTTGCTTTGTTTTT
>JBGTBA010000086.1:0-1891 GCA_041749595.1 Flavobacteriaceae bacterium
GGCTGCCGGACAAGAATTTGTACTGTCCCATGTACCTATGGGCAGGTACGGCACCAATGAAGAGGTTGCCAATCTGGCCCTGTTTTTGGCCAGCGACGAATCCACATATTGCACAGGCGGCATCCATATGATCGATGGCGGGTTTATAGCCGGTTAGTAGCATTAGCCATCAAAAATGAATCCTTTAAAACAAGAATTCACCGTATAACCAATTTAAAACCAATGAAAATCAAAATGAAAACCAATTACAGTCTCACGCTTATTTTTGCTTTTTTGAGTGTTGCAACGATTTTTGCCCAAACCAAGATCATCGATATGCACGTGCACTCCTACTCCAACAGCGATTTTGGAGAGCGTGAACCTGCCACTGACCATTATGGTGTTAAAGGAGCTACTAATGCCGAGCAACATCGCATGGAGACTTTTGCGGCATTTGAACAATTCAACATTGTGAAAACAGTGGTCAGCGGAAATCCTGAAAGTGTGAAAAACTGGAAGGAAAAAGATAAAGATAACCGGGTGATACGGGGTATTTTGAGTTTTTTGCCTGACGATCATGGGATGGATATTGAAAAATTCGAGCAAATGGTCAAAAACGGTGAAATTGAAGTTTTTGGAGAATTGGGCCCCTACTACAGCGGGACTACTTTAAGTGATTCTATTTGGCAGCCCTATCTAAAAATCTGTGAACAATATGATATTCCTGTTGCTGTGCACACTGGAGGCGGTGACCCCTTGGGAAATAGTACATGGGCACCCAAAGCAAGGCTAACTTTGGGAGATCCCTACCTTATTGAGGATGTTCTTGTGAAGTACCCAAAACTCAGGCTCTATCTGATGCACGCTGGAGGAGAAGATTGGCCCGAGCACGCCATTAGGCTTATGGCCTACTATCCTCAACTCTATACCGATATCGCAGTGTTACTTTGGGTGGAACCGAATACCCAACGCTATGTTACAAACTTTCTTAAAGACATTAAACATGCCGGTTATTTAGACCGTGTCATGTTCGGATCTGACCAGATGATATGGCCTTATGCCATTGAAAAATCGATTGATTTTTTGAATGGCCTTGACTTTCTGACCGAAGAAGATAAAGAAGATATTTTCTATGAAAATGCAGCAAGATTTTTGAAACTAGAAATACGATAATAAACTTAAGCAAAATGAAACATTTAATTTGGATAGCTGTAATTGTACTATTAGTTTCACTTACTATGACAGGTTGTGGTGAAAAGGAAAAAACAACCTCAAAGAAAGAAAAACCAACACCAGCCTTAAGCAAATCCCAAATGGAAGCTGAAGCCTGGCAGATGGAAGAACTGTATTGGGAATACGTGGAAAAAAATGATACTGTTTCCTATAAAACCCTCTGGCATGATGATTTTATAGGCTATCCGAGTTTTGGCAATGGCGTTTCCAACAAAAGTAAGATCGCCATTTGGATTCCGGAGCTGCACCAAGACCCGGATTTGAAATACAGCTACATCCTTCATAAAAAGGCTTCAAATGCCATCGGGGATGTGGTTATTGTATTTTACGATGCCGATGAGATCTGGACCGATAAGCAGAACGAAATAGCAAAAAAGGAAACGTTAAAATTTACCCATACTTGGAAAAAAATCGGTGGACAATGGGTTATTCTTGGAGGGATGGCCGCCAACAAAAATCCGGATGTGCTTGTGGATTAACAGATGAATGAGCTAATCATGACCCCATTCTTCCGCAACCTGCCGCACTGGCAGACAGACATCTGTAAAGATTCCTTGAGCAGAAAAAATAAGCATTTCCAAAACCCACCCCCAACCCCTCCCAAGAGGGGAACGGTAACACCAACAGCTAAAATTGAAATCTATGGTCAAAATCTTCCGCAAAATCCGCAAAAAACTTC
>JBGTBA010000087.1:0-18971 GCA_041749595.1 Flavobacteriaceae bacterium
GCACTGTTCAGTTGGCTTATAGAGAAATCCGACATACGGAAAGCAAGCAAGGTCAGATCAACAAAAGGGCTGACACTCCATATCTATGGAAGGCTGGCTGCGGCCTTTATAGGATTAATATTTTAACCCTTGATTCGCATAAATAGTAAAACTTTATTTTTTTAAAATAAATTAATGTATATTTGAATTAATATTGGGCAACCAATATTAATTTTCTTTTTCATAGCAATTTTTTTCCCATCCTTAATCACTTAAGGGTGGGTTTTGTTTTTTGGCAAAGCCCAAATCTTTTAAATCAATTCTATATCTTTGAAAAAATTGCTTGCATGGACAATATTTTAGTCGCCGATGGGGTTTCCAAACAATACGGCAACCAAATGGCGCTACAAAAGGTTTCTTTGGAGATACCGAAGAACAGTATTTATGGCCTCCTTGGTCCAAATGGGGCAGGAAAGACAACATTGATCAGGATCATAAACCAGATTACATATCCAGACCAAGGCCAAGTTTATTTTAACGGGGAGCCACTACGCCCACACCATATTTCCATGATAGGGTACCTTCCAGAGGAAAGAGGGTTGTATAAAAGCATGAAAGTGGGGGAACAGGTCCTGTACCTGGCCCAATTGAAGGGCCTGAGCAAATCGGATGCCAGGGAACGATTAAAATATTGGTTTGAAAGACTTGAAATAGGGGATTGGTGGAACAAGAAAATCCAGGAACTTTCCAAAGGCATGGCCCAAAAAATCCAGTTTATTGTAACCGTTCTGCACCAACCAAAACTTTTGATTTTTGATGAGCCCTTCAGTGGTTTCGACCCGATCAATGCCAATATTATAAAGGATGAGATATTGAAACTCAAAGAAGACGGGACATCCATAATTTTCTCCACGCACAGAATGGAGTCAGTGGAAGAACTTTGCGAGTATATAGCACTGATCCATAAATCGGAAAAAATACTGGATGGCAAGCTAACAGACATTAAAAGAGCGTACAAGAACAATATTTTTGAAGTTGGTTTGGAAGTGGAAAACCCCGATGCACTCTTAAATGAACTCAAAGACCGATTTGTTATTTCCGGATTCCACCATATTCCGGAAGAAAAACAATTGAATTTCACTGTAAAGCTTCCCTCTAGGGATACAGGTGCACTGTTGGCGTGCTTGTCCACTAAGGCGAACATCAATCATTTTATGGAAAAAATACCGACAGCAAACGAAATATTCATACAAACCGTTCAAAGCAGCACCACCCATGAGTAAATTGGCATTGATCATAAAACGGGAATATTTAGCCAAAGTCCGTAATAAATCATTTGTAATAATGACGTTCCTCAGCCCAATTCTTATGGTGGGCATGGTTGTGCTCATCGCATTTTTGACCAAGGTGAACGACGGCGAAAAAAGAGTGATCGGGGTGCTCAATGAAAGTGATTATTTCACGAACGATTTTCTTACAACTGAAAATACTTCTTTTCTTGATTTCAAGAAAATTGATCTGGAAACCGCTAAAGACTCAGTGCTCAAGTTGGGGTTTTACGGGCTCTTGTACATTCCGGACGAAAATGATTTGGAGTTGGCCGCCAATCGCTCTTTCTTCTATACCAAAGAAGCCCCGAGCACCTCTGTCCTAGATAAGTTGGAAACCGTTTTTCAAACTCGGTTACGACAAAAAAGGCTTCAGGACCTTGGTGTCTCAACAGAAGATTTTGCCTCCGTGGAAGGACATTTTGAAATGAAAACATCAACTTTTTCCGGACAACAGAATGTAAAGGGCATTAATGAAATAAAAGCGTTTATTGGGGGCGGATTTGGCTATTTAATTATGATGTTCATCATTATTTATGGAGGTTTTGTGATGCGCAGTGTCATTGAGGAGAAAACAAGTAGGATTATAGAGGTCATTATTTCTTCTGTAAAACCGTTTCAATTAATGTTGGGAAAGATTATTGGCACCTCATTGGCGGGACTTACCCAATTTTTTATTTGGATTGTTTCCGCGTCCCTATTGCTCGTCGTGGTAATTTTTGTTTTTGATATTGATCCTTCCGGTCTCAGTGGCAATCCTGCCCTACCGGGAAGTGCCATGACCAATATGGCTCCAATGCCCTCTGGAAATGAAACCGTGCAATTGTACGCCCAGGAATTGTACAAAATCCCCTGGGTTATGTTGATCAGCTTTTTTATTGTCTATTTTATTCTGGGATACTTAATATATAGTTCTATTTATGCGGCTATTGGTGCGGCGGTTGATAACGAAACGGATACACAACAATTTATATTTCCGATTATCCTTCCCTTAATGTTGGCCATTTATGTTGGTTTCTTTTCTGTTTTTGGTAACCCCCACGGTTCAATAGCGGTTGGCTTTTCTTTGTTTCCCTTAACATCGCCAATTGTAATGCTCATGAGACTGCCCGGTGGTATCGGAGAGGGTGGGGTTCCCGTGTGGCAATTGGCCACATCCATTTTTTTATTGGTAGGCACGTTTCTGGGAATTGTATGGCTTGCCGCTAAAATCTATAGGGTAGGCATCTTAATGTATGGTAAAAAACCCAGTTATAGAGAGTTGTACAAATGGTTGAAATACTGATATGCAAGAACTACGGAACACAATAAAGGGATTTGAGGGTTTTTTGTCATCCAAAATATATCAAAGCAGCACCATTGATATCACTATTGGTACTTTTCTTGCCATTCTTGTTGCGCTTGTCCTTATTACTTTTCTTCTAAAATTAGTACGTAGATTGGTTACCGCAAAATTACCGGAAGAGGACAAGAACAAGTTTGAGAGCATTTTCGGGTTCATGAAATACCTCTTTTACATTTTGGCGGTCGCCATAGTGCTCCATACCTCAGGCATCAATTTAACCGTGCTCCTTACAGCGTCCGCAGCCCTATTTGTAGGACTTGGTTTTGCGCTGCAATACCTTTTTCAAGATATCATTTCGGGCATATTGATCATTTTGGACCAATCATTGCACGTTGGCGATGTCATAGAAGTAGAGGGAAAGGTAGGCCGTGTTTTTGAAATTCGTTTACGGACCACTAGGGCAATAACCAGGGATGATAAGGTCATCGTGATACCCAACCATATTTTTTTAACGGATAGTATTTATAACTATACCCAGAACCATAAAACCACTAGGGAGGCCGTAAAGGTGGGGGTGGCTTATGGCAGTGACGTTAAATTGGTTACAAAAATTCTGGAAGATGTGGCCTATGTACAGAAAGGAATTTTAAAAAGCCCAAAACCTTTTGTCCTTTTTGATGATTTTGGGGATTCTGCATTACTGTTCTCTTTACATTTTTACCTGAACGATAGTTTTGGGGACCCAAGGATTAAAAGTGAGATGCGGTATAAGATTGATGCCAAATTCAGGGAAAACAATATTACCGTTCCTTTCCCACAGCGCGATATACATGTGTATCAGCAATCCGGAAACCTTAAATCAGGTAAATAGGTTAAAATACCAGTCATAGAAATGAAAAGGAAGGTTTGTAGCGGCATTGTTTTTATTTTAGTGGCTATCCATTGTTATTCCCAAAGTCCGGACATCTTGCGGTTAGAATATACGTCCATGTCCAGTAGCTTTGCAAATTTGGGCTTCTCCCGTGTTAAGCTGTTGGGCAATTTGCCCTTAAAGGGGAAATCGGACCATTTTTTTGTGGTTGGTGCGGAATTTAACAGTATTGTTTATCATATACAAACAGAATTGCCATTTGATGATGGGCCTATAAAAAATTTATACATGGTAGATCTGAATTTGGCGTACGTCTATAAGTGGAACAACGATTGGAGGATTATCGGTGTAGTTACCCCTAGAGTGGCGTCCAATTTTGTCAATGGTTGGGAAAATGACGATTTAAATTTAAATATGACCATGGGCGCCTACAAGGACAAACAGGATGTGGATAGACCTTACAGGTTGGTCTTGGGGCTATCCTATAATTCCGCGGCAGTTGTACGGATCCCCCTCCCTGTTGTTTATTTCGAAAAAATGTTCCACCCCAATTGGTCCTATACGGTAGGGGTCCCAAAAACAGGTTTAAAATATATTACAGATAAAAAACATTTTGTGCAGACAGAGATAGTATTCGACGGTCATTACGTCAATTTACAAAATGGTATCGTACTCCCCAATAATCAGGTATCCTCTGTTGTTTCCTCCATAGTGATTCTGGCAACCATGGGGTATCAGTATAAATTTACCAAGGATATATCCATTTATGGTGTTTTTGGGCGCACTTTGTGGCAGAACGGGGTTTTAAGGAATGACGATAGGAGTGAGGTTTTTGCATTGAACAAACAGCCCAGTTTATATTTCAGGACAGGTTTTAGAATAGGTATTTAAATAGTATTGGTTATGTCGAAAATATTGGTGATAGAGGACGAATCGGCCATTCGAAGGGTTTTGGTAAAGATTCTTTCAGAAGAAAACCAAACCTACCGGGTAGAAGAGGCGGAAGATGGTTTAAGAGGGTTGGAAATGATTAAAAAAGAAGATTTTGATCTGGTAATGTGCGACATAAAAATGCCTAAAATGGATGGGGTGGAGGTTCTTGTGGCAGCAAGGAAGCTAAGGCCTGAAATACCGTTTATCATGATATCGGGTCACGGTGATTTGGATACCGCCATAAATACCATGCGTTTGGGAGCTTTCGATTATATTTCCAAACCCCCGGATTTAAACCGACTATTGACCACTGTACGCAATGCCTTGGATCGAAAGGAATTGGTGCTGGAAAATAAAAATTTAAAGAAAAAGGTAGGGAAGAATTACGAAATGATCGGTGAAAGCAAAGAAATTGCGGCCATAAAGGAAATAATAGAAAAAGTGGCCCCCACGGATGCACGGGTGCTCATTACCGGCCCCAACGGTACAGGGAAAGAATTGGTGGCACACTGGGTACACGAAAAAAGCCAGCGCAGCGCAGCACCTTTTATCGAGGTAAACTGTGCTGCCATTCCATCGGAATTAATTGAAAGTGAACTATTCGGACATGTAAAAGGTGCATTTACCTCTGCAGTGAAGGATAGGGCCGGCAAATTCGAGGCCGCCAATAAAGGAACTATTTTTTTAGATGAAATTGGGGACATGAGCCTTTCTGCACAAGCTAAAGTACTAAGGGTCCTACAAGAGAATAAAATTTCCCGCGTAGGGACGGACAACGACATTAAAGTGGATGTCAGGATCGTGGCCGCTACCAATAAGAACCTAAAAAAGGAAATAGAGGAAGGTAATTTTCGTGAAGATCTTTACCATAGACTGGCCGTAATTTTAATAAAAGTGCCCACATTGAACGAAAGAAGGGACGACATTCCTTTATTGATAGCACATTTCATTGAAAAGATAGCCTCCGAACATGGCACAGTTCCCAAGTCATTTTCTGAAAACGCCGTTACCCTGCTTAAGGGATATGATTGGACGGGCAATATCCGGGAATTGAGAAATGTTGTGGAACGGTTGATTATCCTGGGAGACAAAGAAATCACGGAAGAAGATGTGCGGTTATTCGCCAGCAAATAGGGAAAATTATTTTGGGCAATCTCCCAATTTTTGAAGTGCCTCCCCCGCAATTTGTTTGGTTCTTAGATTATAGTATTTTTTACCTTCCGTAAGGTCGGGTTTTAATAGTTCTTTTTCGCAGTTCCTGTATATTCTATTGGTAAAGGCATGGGCTTCCTGACAATCCACCGAGCGCACCACGTTGTCTAATGAGTTTTGAAACTTAAGCAAACTTTGGTCTATTTTTTGGAACAATGCCTTATTGTCCAATTTTTCCTTCCAAATTTTCCCGGTTTCGGAATCTTTGGTGTTCATGGCAAGTACATCACCCGTGTAATGGTTCTCGTGAAGGTCGTGTCCTGATATGGAAATTAAGCTTTCCTCCATATTTTCCAATGCCTGTTGCAGTAATAATTTAGAGGCATTCAAAGAAGTTACCCTTGTGGCCATTTTCAAGGCCTCCAAACCTTTATTAATGTCGCCTATGGCATATTTGCATCCACAGGATTCCAGTTGAGCTTTAGAGTTCTCAATGGCATTCAAGGCTTTATAGGCAAAAAAGCGCAATAAGTTAATATCATCTGTCCCTATGGCCTTTAATGTTTGTGTTTTTATAAAACCTAAGTTGGAACCGGCATACTCACATGCAGGACTTGTTTTGAACGAAATCAGGGAAAAACAGACGAGGATGCATAGCGCATGGCAAAATGTTTTCATACGGTTATGATATGGTATTGTAAGATTTAGGTCTTTTTACCTTATAAAGATACTTAGGGCGATTTCCCTTCTACTATTTTTTCGTTTAACTACATGCCAATTGGGGCATACGGCTCAAAATATGGTTATCTTTCCCAGGGTATTTTTTTGGTGCCCGGTCTTCATAGGCCAATAAAATAGTTTATATTCAGGTCATGGATAAAATAGATATAGAATCATATAAGGCCAATGGCCTGTTCCGGCTTTCGGCACACAAAACAAATGAAGATCTAAAAGCTAACGAAAAAGAGCTGGAAAAGGCTTTGGAAGAACTTAGACAGGCATTGGGCAAGTTTCAGGACATTCTCTATGCCCATGGGAAATATGGTGTGCTTATATGTTTGCAGGGCATGGACACCTCTGGAAAGGACAGTTTGATAAGGGAGCTTTTTAAGGATTTTAATGCACGGGGCGTGGTTGTGCACAGTTTTAAGGTGCCCACGGAACTGGAGTTGAAGCACGACTATCTTTGGAGGCATTATATAGCACTTCCCGAAAAAGGGAAATTCGGGGTCTTTAACAGAACGCACTATGAAAATGTTTTGGTAACCAAGGTCCACCCCGAGTATATTTTGGGAGAACATATCTCGGATGTGCATAGTGTGGCCGATATTGATCAAAAATTTTGGGACAGGCGTTTTGAGCAGATCAATAATTTTGAGCGGCACATATCTGAAAATGGCACTATTGTTTTCAAGTTCTTTTTGCATTTGTCCAAGGAAGAACAGCGGCTGCGACTGCTTCGGAGGTTGCAACTACAGGAAAAAAACTGGAAATTTTCACCTGGCGATCTCAAAGAACGCCAATTGTGGGACACCTATCAAAAATGTTATGAAGAAGCCATTGGCAAAACCTCTAAACCCCATGCACCATGGTATGTTGTTCCCGCAGATAACAAAGAAGCGGCACGTGTCATCGTGGCATCCATACTTCTAAAAGAGTTAAAAAAATACAAAGATATCGTAGAGCCGGAGCTGGACGATAAAATAAAGGCTAATTTAGAGGCTTATAAAAATCAGCTGGAAAAAGAGGAGGAATGAAAAAAATAGGAATAGCACTACTTTTAATTACGACCCAAAACTTTGCACAGACAACGGATGAAAAACAGCTGAAGGCCATTTATGCCGCCGCCCTGACACAGGGAAAGGCGTATGATTGGCTAAACCATTTATCCAATCAGATCGGGGGAAGGCTGTCCGGCTCGGTACAAGCACAGCAGGCGGTGGATTACACCAAAGCGCAATTGGATTCTTTAGGACTCGATAGGGTATGGTTGCAACCTGTAATGGTGCCCAAATGGGTAAGGGGGGCACCGGAATTTGCCTACGTGGAAAGCAATCCGGGAATGACCAACAATGTGCCCATCTGCGCCTTGGGAGGTTCGGTTGCCACCCCATTTGGCGGTATAAAGGCCAATGTTATTGAAGTCAAGGCTTTGGAAGAACTGAAAACCTTGGGCAGGGAAAAAATAGAAGGTAAGATCGTTTTTTTTAACCGCCCCATGGATCCCACTAATATAAATACTTTCCAATCCTATAGTGGTTGTGTGGACCAACGATACTCGGGTGCGGAAGAGGCAGGGAAATACGGGGCCGTCGGTGTACTTGTGCGGTCCATGAACCTGCGCTTGGACGATTTTCCACATACCGGTGAAATGAGCTATGGGGATGCCCCCGCGAAGGACAGGATCCCGGCGGCGGCCATAAGTACCAACGGTGCGGAATTATTGAGCACTACCTTAAGGTTGAATCCGGGGATAAAATTCTTTTTTAAGCAGAACTGTAAACAGTTTGACGATGTACAGTCTTATAATGTGATCGGGGAAATCAAAGGGACCACCTATCCCAACGAAATTATGGTGGTCGGGGGGCATTTAGATTCCTGGGACCTGGGTGATGGTTCGCATGATGATGGTGCCGGGTGCGTACAAAGCATGGAAGTGTTGCGACTTTTAAAGATTTCGGGATATAAGCCACAACGCACCCTACGGGTAGTGCTTTTCATGAACGAGGAAAATGGGCTCAGGGGCGGCAATGCTTATGCAGAGCAGGCCAAAAACAAAAAAGAGAACCATATTTTTGCCTTGGAGAGCGATGCGGGAGCTTTTGCCCCTCGCGGTTTTTCTTTTGATTCATCAGAAGCCGATTTTCAACAGATCCAAAAGTGGAAACCGCTTTTTGAACCCTACTTGGTCCATTTATTTGTCAAAGGACCTAGCGGGGAAGATATTGGTCCTTTAAAAGAGGATACCATGGTACTGGCCGGATTGCGACCCGATCCCCAACGTTATTTTGACCACCATCATGCGGCCAACGATACCTTTGAGTACGTCAATAAACGGGAACTGGAATTGGGGGCGGCTTCCATGGCAAGTTTGGTCTATTTGGTGGACAGGTACGGTATTGCGTCTCCATCGGAAATTAAGGGGAAATAAAAAAACGTGTTTTTTTATTTTTTATAGCTTGGCCATTGTTATTATAGTAGCCGTGCACTTCTCAAACACAAAACAAATCCTTAGCTTTGCACCTCATTAAAAAGAGTGATATGCAAGACGGGATCTATGCAAGGTTCAATACAAAAAAAGGGGGGATTTTGGTAAAAATGACCCATGAAAAAACCCCCGGTACGGTAGGGAACTTTGTGGCGTTGGCAGAGGGCAGCCTGCAAAATTCAATAAAACCGCAAGGAAAACCCTATTATGACGGACTTAAATTCCATAGGGTGATTCCAGATTTCATGATCCAGGGAGGGTGTCCGTTGGGAACGGGCACGGGAGATGGCGGTTATAAGTTTGATGATGAATTTCATGTAGATCTAAAGCATTCTGGCCCCGGAGTGCTATCTATGGCCAATTCTGGTCCGGGAACCAATGGCACTCAGTTTTTCATCACCCATGTGGCCACCCCTTGGTTGGATAACAAGCACACGGTTTTTGGGCACGTTATTGAAGGCCAGGAAGTGGTAGATGCCATAGAACAGGGCGATATCATTGAAAGTTTGGAGATTGTAAGAGTGGGGGAAAAGGCTGAAAAATGGAACGCTATCGAAGCCTTTAGGACCTTTGAGGGCTCAAGGGAAAAACGGTTGGCCGAAGAAAAGGAAAGACAAGACTCGGAGTTGGGCAAATTGACCGCAGGGTTTGAAGAAACTCCTAGTGGGCTCCGCTATAAAATAATCCGTCAAGGCAAGGGGGCAAAGGCGAAAAAAGGACAAACCGTTTCGGTGCACTATGAAGGGGCATTGGTAAACGGACAAGTCTTCGATTCTTCCTATAAACGCAGCCAGCCCATAAGTTTTAAATTGGGCGTAGGCCAGGTCATTAAAGGGTGGGACGAAGGCATTGGCTTATTGGCCATTGGGGAAAAGGCCCGTTTTGTGATCCCATCCCGTTTGGGCTATGGAAGCTCCGGAGCCGGGGGGGTTATTCCCCCAGACGCCATACTGGTTTTTGATGTTGAATTGATGGGGATAAAATAATTTCCGTCATTTCTTCACAGAAAGACACCTATAAAAAGGAACCTTATTTGGATTACCCTCTTTTTTACCGTTTGGATTTGCTACCACCCACACTAGCGGTGAGCAGCACAATATTAAGGATCAATAAAACAAAAAGAATACCAAAAAAAGTGACCATGGGTGTGTTTATAGCTTAGATTAACAAATGTTGGGGAAGCTTTGCCTTAAAGATAGGGAAACTTATAAAAGGTTGCGTTAAAAGTTGTAAAAAATAAAAGCACTTCCATGGCAGGCACTTTAAGAAATGGGTCTTGTGAAGCACTATGGCAAATCAACCACAAAGATTGCCTCAAATTTCTATATATGCTTAAATCCGCCCCCATCTGTGGTAATTGATCTAGAAAGGACAAATTGGTGGGTTTACCCTAAAAGCAACTTCAATTTTTCCAATAAAACCAATTCGGACTTGTTTTTTCCGGAAAATGAGGAGGCAATACCATCGGCGGTTTTCCAAATCAGGATTTTTACCTGTTCAGTAAAATTTTCCTTATGCTCATTGAAATAGTCCGTAAATGCTTTAAAATATAGTTCACTTTCTTTTTCCTCCTGCTGTAACCAATCAAATACTATTTCTATCTGGTAGGCGGCATCAGTACCAAATTCATCCTTCAGATCATCGACTGCCAACCAATGTTCTTTAATGGCCTCTTTTAATCTTTTGATCTCTACCGGATGCACTTTTTTATCTGCCATGGCAATGGCATAAAAGAGCTTTCCTAGATTTTGGTAGAGTTTTGTACTGGGTCTTTCATTGTATTTCATAATTCAAATAGGTTTATAGTTCACTTATTCCCATATTTCAAAAAATGTGCTAGAAGGTTATGTACATTACATTATCTATTATCCATAAACCCTAAGTTTGTTTTTAAGGGCTGTGATTTCTTCCTGCATCCGCTGAATCCGTTCCAGCAACTGGGTAATGACCGCTATCCCTTCCAGATTGATACCCAATTCCGAGTACAGGCGAATTATTTTTTCAGTTTTGGAAAGTTCCCTAGTCGGAATATAATATTCGTTTTCCAAGACGGTTATTTCTATGAGCCCGTTGTCATGCAGTTCCAACATAAATTCGGTCATTAGATGGTGGACTTTGCAGAAATCGGTTAGGATTATGTATTCCCCTGTTTCCATTAGTTTGTTTTTTGGGTTCGCAGCAAGGCCAATTCTTTAAAAAGTTCCTGCTCTTTTTGGCTTAGTTGGGTGGGCATTACTATAGAAAATGCAATGAAGAGATCCCCGAATTCCCCTTCTTTTTTATAAATGGGAAATCCTTTGCCCCTCAACTTAACGGTGGTACCGGTTTGGGTTTCGGGCTTAATTTTCAGTTTTGCTTTTCCGTCAAAAGTATCAATGGTGATTTCCCCACCTAATATGGCAGTGTAAAGATCTAAGGCTATATCTCGGTACAAATTGTTTCCATCCCTTTTAAACAGGGTATTGTTCTCTATGGAAAAACTGATAAAAAGATCCCCATTTGGTCCCCCATTTTGTCCCGGTCCGCCATGCCCCGGGATTTTTATGGTTTGCCCGTTTTCTATTCCGGCGGGAATGGTGATACGGATATTTTTCCCGTTGATAGTGAATGTCTGTTTGTGGGTTTTGTAGGCGTCCCGCAGATTTAGATGCAGTTCTGCATTGAAATCCTGTCCGCGAAACTTTATCTTTCTACCACTACCGTACTCCCTTGCCCCACCACCAAACATAGACTCAAAAAAATCAGAAAAATCGTGCCCGCCAAAATCAGTATCATTATAACTTCCGGCTCCCCGGGAGCCTCTGTCCTGCCTGGTTTTTTGGAATTCTTCGGCATGTTGCCAATCCTTGCCGTATTGGTCGTATTTTTTCCGTTTTTCAATATCGCCCAAAACCTCATTGGCCTCATTGATCTTTTTAAAATTGGCCTCGGCATCCTTATCGTTGGGATTTACGTCGGGGTGGTATTTTCGGGCCAATTTCCGATATGCTTTTTTAATATCGGCCTGTGATGCCTCCTTGGACAGCCCTAGTATTTTATAATAGTCTATAAATTC
The DNA here is from genome assembly GCA_041749595.1 of Flavobacteriaceae bacterium. GTDB lineage: Bacteria > Bacteroidota > Bacteroidia > Flavobacteriales > Flavobacteriaceae > Aurantibrevibacter. The sequence goes on from JBGTBA010000087.1 coordinate 11,812, forward strand.
CAAATTTTCAGTATAAATTTTGTGGATTAAAATTAATCAAAATAAAAGTACGGGAATATGATTGCCGTCATATTGGCCGCACAACATTTTGGTTTGGGAAAATAGGGACACCATGTACCGTGTAAGTGCCGAAGATACCCTTGCCAAATCCATTTTCTTCAAAAAACCGGTTTTTACCCAAACAATAAAGTTAAAAATAAATCTGAAAGGTTTAACTTTGGAATATGCATGTATTTGAGGGCAACAATAATATTTTTGAGCTACTCTCCGAGGCAGTATCAGAGGGGATTCTCGTGGTGAACCAGAGTCAGCAAATAGTAGCCACTAACCGCCGGACCAATGAAATGTTCGGATACCTGCGCGAAGAGCTCATAGGAAAACCCTTGGATATATTGATTCCCAAAACCTATAGGGAACGGCACAAAGGCCATATTGAAAACTATTACGGGGACCATGACCAGCGAAGAATGGCCCTGGGAAGAAATCTTTTCGGGCTAAGAAAGGACAACCGACAGTTTCCTTTGGAAATTGGGCTCAATCCATTTCAACTTTATGGGCAGACCTACGTGATGGCGTTGATCATAGATGTAACGGACCTAAAAGAGAAGGAAAAGGAAATACTGGAGCTCAACGCACATTTGGAACAAAAGATAAAGACCCGGACCAAAGAGCTTCGGAATACGGTCGCAATGCTTAAAAAGGAAATACGGTTACGGGCGGAAGCCGAGGCTAAGATTAAAAACGCCTTACAGAAAGAACGGGAGTTGAATGAGCTGAAGACCAAGTTTCTTTCTTTGGTTTCCCATGAGTTTAAGACGCCTTTAAGCGGTATTCTCACTTCGGCCACTTTGGTGGGCAAATATGTATCCACTTCGGATCAAGAAAAAAGGGACAAACATTTAAGGACCATTATCGGCGGTGTACGCCACCTCAACACTATTTTGGACGATTTTTTATCAATAGAGCGTCTGGAAAAAGGAAAAGGCGTGTACAAACAAACCGATTTTCATTTAAGCAGTATTGTCAATAACGTGGTCTATAATGCCAATATGCTTTTGAAAAGCGGTCAACGGATCAAATATCCACAGAATATAGATGAGGTAATGATCCGTCAGGATGAGAAAATACTATCATTGACCCTGACCAATCTTTTACATAATGCGATAAAATATTCCCCAGAGGATACAGAAATAGACGTACAGGTAAAATTCGTCAAGGATAGGATTTTGTTCCATATCGTCGATCAAGGTATTGGGATTCCCAAAAAAGATCAGAAATACATTTTTGAACGCTATTTTAGGGCAGAAAACGCTTTACTGACCAACGGAACCGGAATAGGACTTAATATTGTGAAGGCCCATTTGGAAAACCTGGGAGGGACGCTATACTTTAAAAGCATTGAAAACAAGGGGAGCACGTTTACCGCTGAACTTCCGTTGGAATAAAAAAACGGGAAACAGGTTTCCATAGAGATCCATTTATATAAAAATTTTTGTATAACCAGCCTAACCATGTGTTATGAAGAAAATACTTATAATTGAAGATGATGCCGTTCTAAGGGAAAATACCGCAGAACTTTTGGAGTTGGCCGGCTACGAGGTACGGACCGCTTCAAACGGCGTAAAGGGGGTAGAGCATGCGTTAAAGCATTTGCCCGATGTCATCGTATGCGATATCATGATGCCCGAACTGGACGGTTTTGGTGTTTTGGAACGCTTGTCCCAAGCACCCTCAACTAAGACCATACCTTTTATTTTCCTATCGGCCAAAACAGAGCGAAGGGATATCCGAAAAGGGATGGAACACGGGGCAGATGATTATTTGACCAAACCTTTTGAGGAGTCCGAACTTATAGGGGCCATAGAAAGCCGTTTGGCAAGGGCTGCCATCTTAAAGGAGCTTGAAGAAAATGGGACGGTCAAAAATGATATCCCCAACGGGGAAATATTTTCCATACATGAGCTTAAAAACCATATGGATGATAATTGCAATGAGCAGCACTACAAACAAGGGGAAATGGTATATAAGCAAGGGGACCATTCCAATTTGGTGTTTATGATCCGAAAGGGCGTCGTAAAAACCCATAGTTTGGATGATCAGGGCAAAGAATTGATCACCGCGATCTATAAGGATGATGATTTTTTTGGATTCAACAGTTTCATCAAGAACACTCCGCACCAAGAATACGCCTCTGCCATGGAAGATACCCAATTGGTGGCCATGTCAAAGGATGAACTGAAAAGCATATTGGAAAATAACCATGGACTAGCACTGGAGCTTATGCAGTTTCTCGCCGAAAACCTTTCGGATGCGAAAGAACAATTGTTGGAGATGGCCTATGCCTCGGTCCGTCGGAAAACCGCCAACACCATATTAAAATTTGCGGAAAAACTACAAAAGGGCCATCAGGGGAAGCTCCAAATCCTAAGAAGCGACCTGGCCAGTGTGGCGGGCATGGCAACAGAGACCTTAATACGTACCTTATCAAGTTTTAAAAAGGAGGGATTGATACAGATCGAAGAAAGAAATATCAAGGTTTTGGACATGGAAGGATTAAGCAGGATACATTAAAACCGTCCCAATATCCCCTAAAATTTTAAACAACATGATTTTGGTCATTTTGTTCCCCGTTTTGGCGTTTTACTTTTATCTTCTGTAAAACATAATCAAAACCCGCATGAAACATGTTCTTATACCTACAGACTTTTCTGAAAACTCGTGGAACGCAATAGAATATGGTCTGGCTTTTTTAAAAAGAACGAAATGCACCTTTTTTTTATTTCACGTAAACCCTCTTACGGTTTACTCGGGGGCGGAGACAACGTTGCTTGTTTCCAGGGAAACTTTGGAAGGGAATCTTTTACGGGAAAGTGAGTTGCTTTTACAAAAACTGGTGCAGCGCATAGAAAAACTCCCTATGAACAACAAACATGTATTTGTAACCCTTTCGTCATGCGATTTTTTTGTGGATGCCGTTCGGAAACAGGTAAATGAAAAAATGATAGATCTGATCCTCATGGGAACAAAAGGGGCATCGGGCATAAAGAAATTTGCACTGGGAAGCAATACGGGAGATGTGATCACCAAAGTAAAATGCCCGCTTTTGGCCGTTCCTGAAAATGCCGTTTATAATCGGCCCACAGAAATAGCGTTCCCCACGGATTACCATATTGGGTATGATGTAAAGGTGTTGGACACCCTGATTGAAATGGCCATTTTGAACAAGGCGGCCATACGGATTCTCCACATCTCAAAAAAAGGGGAGGAGTTAAGTGGTATCCAGTCCAAGAACAAGGATTTTTTAGGGGATTACCTAAAGGATATACCACACAGTTTCCACTTCCTGTCCGGCACAAAGTTGGAAGCTGCCGTACAATGTTTTACGGAAAGTAGGGAGGTAGATATGATAGCCATGGTAGCCAAGAACCTAAATTATTTTCAACGGATTTTGTTTCGGCCCGCAGTAGAGGAAATAAGTTACCACACGAAAATCCCATTTTTGGTATTGCACGAATAAATAAATCAGTGTTAAAGGAATGGTTGCAGCACCTCTATGATAGCACTCTTTTCAAGTACGCCCGACTGCCGCCAAACTTGTTTCCCGCTTTTGAACAAAATCAGCGTCGGGACGCCCCTTACCATATGTTTACTGGCGATCGAAGGGTTCTTGTCAACATCTATTTTTACGATTTTTAGGGAGTTTCCAAGCGTTCCCTTTACTTCTTTCAGGATAGGGGCCAAGGTTTTGCACGGCCCGCACCATTCCGCATAAAAATCTACCAAAACGGGAGCATCGGAATTTAGGATGGCCATAAAACTACTTTTCATGTTTTCTGGATTTTAGATTGAAAGTTAAAAAAAAAGCACGAAACGGGAACTGACCAATATCATGGTTTTCCGTGAAATACCGCCTTAAATTGGACATTAATAAAAAAGACCATCATGCGGAAGGTATTGATCCCTACGGATTTTTCTGAAAATGCGTTCAATGCATTAAAATACGCCTGTCAGATTTTTAAATATGAAAAAAGCGAATTTATAATAATGCACGCTTATGCGGATGAGGTCTATAGGCAAGACGTGGTAATGCAGCGCAGCCTTTTTGATGAAGTAAAGGAAACGACACTTTTAAAGGCCGAAGAGCAATTGCAGCTTGTATTGAAGGCACTCATTGAATATTCCCCAAATCCCAATCATACCTACAAAACCATTGCCGCATTTGGTACCCTTACGGATGAGGCGAATGATATTGTGAACAAAGAGAACTTGGACATTGTGGTAATGGGGACCCGTGGACAGACAAACGACAGGGGCATAACCTTTGGAAGCAATACATTGCAGGTATTGAAATATGTACACTGTCCGGTTTTGGGGATTCCGGAAGATTATGCATACCATGCACCGAAAAAATTGCTCTTCCCTACCAATTATATGGTTCCATACAAAAAAAGGGAGCTGAAACTTCTCGGTGAACTTACAGGCTCTTTTAGATCTACGATTTATCTCCTGCACATAGATCCCATAAAAAACCTTTCATTGCGCCAAGAAGATAATCGAATGTTTTTAAAGGGATGTTTGCCAAAACCAAAATTGGTCTTTGAGACCGCTGTTGAAAAGGACAAAACAGTGGCCATAACCAAATTTATACTGCATCAGAATATAGATATGCTCGTTATGGTGAATTCCAGACATTCATATCTGGAAAATATGTTGCACCAATCTACCATCGATAAGATCGGATTACACCTCAAAATCCCCTTTTTAATTTTACAGAACCTATACAGATGACATTTTAAACCTACAAACCCATGAAACGGATACTGTTGCCCACGGATTTTTCTGAAAACGCCTATAGTGCAATACGCTATGCAGTACAACTTTTTAAGGACAATGTATGTACTTTTTATCTTTTGCATACCTATACTCCGGTCATTTACAATGCCGAATATATTGTGCACAGCCCGGGCCAGATAGGACTTGGGGATGAGTATCAGATCAATGCCATAGAGCAGTTGGATGAATTGCAGCACCGCATAATAAAGGAATTTAACAACCCTGGGCACACTTTTATAAACCATACCGCTTTTAATCTACTGATCCCTGAAATTTTGGAAACCGTGAAAAATGAGGATATAGATATCATAGTAATGAGTACCCAAGGAGCTACGGGAGCAAAGGAAATTGTTCTGGGGACAAATACTGTCCATGCCATAAGAAAGGCAAAATGCCCGGTAATTGCAGTTCCTTCCAACTATGGCTACAAGCCCCCCAAAGCTATTCTGTTCCCTACGGACTACGAATTGGATTATCAAAAAAAACAGTTAAGGGAATTGTTGCACATTGCCACACTGCACAACTCACAGATAAATGTCTTGCACGTAACTATTCCAGATGGTTTAAATATGGTAAAAAAGGCGAACCAAAAAAAATTAAAGAAGATTTTGGCCTCCGTTACAAGCCTGTTCCATGACGTACCGGACCAAGGGGTCATTGACGCTATCAATAATTTTCAATCGGGCAGGGGTACGGACCTATTGGCGATGGTACAGAACAAACATACTTTTTTTGAAAGGCTTTTCGTGGAGCCTATAATAAGGAAAATAGGGTTCCATATAACCGTCCCTTTAATGGTGATTCCCCAATTGGACTGATAATTGTCATGGCACAACTGTATAAGCGATTTTAATTTTACAACGGTATTTTAAAAACAATGGTATGGAAAGAAGAATTTTGTTGCCTACGGACTTTTCGGAGAACTCCTTTAATGCTATCCGTTATGCCCTAGGGCTTTACAAGCACCAACATTGCGATTTCTATGTGCTGAACGTTTTTACGGTCAACGGCTATTCAATAGACAGTATGATGGTACCGGAGCCGGGAGACACGGGATTTGAGCGATCTAAAAAGACTTCAGAGGAGGGCTTGGAAAAATTGCTGGATACCATGGAGCGTCAATACAACAATCCAAAGCATACCTTCCATTCCATATCCACTTTTAATTCCTTGCTCTACGGAATTAGGGATATAATCGCAAAAAAGGATATAGACATCGTGGTCATGGGCACAAAAGGAGCCACCGGTTCAAAAGCCGTGTTTTTGGGGACCAATACTGTGGACATCATGGAAAATATGACCGAATGCCCGGTTTTGACCATCCCGGAAGAGTACGGTTTTGCCCCCCTCAAGGAAATTGTGTTCCCAACAGATTACAAAGCAAACTTTAAACGGCGGGAACTGCACTATTTAATTGAAATTGCACAATTGAACGCAGCTGAGATATGCGTACTACATATTGGGGAAGAAACCAAACTGGGCAAGGCACAGCAAAGTAACAAGGAGCTTTTAAGGGTTATTTTAGAAAGTGTGTCCCACAGTTTCCATACCCTAAGCAATGTTAAGGTACGTACCGGGATCGCCACATTCATTGAAAGCAGGGGCAGTGACATGGTGGCCTTTATCAATAAAAAACACGGCTTTTTTGAAAACATGATATCCAAACCATTGGTAAAAGAAATGGGGTATGAGCCCAAAACCCCCTTATTGGCACTTCATCAGGCAAAATAAAATAAAAAATGAGAAACATAGGAGTTTGGCTCGACAAGGAAAAGGCGCATGTTGTGACACTAACGGCCCAGGGAGAGGATTTTAGGACCATCCCCTCCGAGCTTGAATTTTATAACCTTAAAGGCAGATCGCCGGGAAGATTTAAATGGGGGGGAACGCAAAACGTGGTCCATGAAAGAAAATACCTGGAAAGGGAAAAACAGCAATTAAAGGCCTACTTTAAAAATTTGGCAAACGCCGTAGAGGATGCAGATGCCCTAATTATTTTTGGCCCGGCGGATACCAATGCGAAGTTTAGAAAAGAGTTGGATGAAAATTACAAATCCATCAGTGCCAGGATAAAAGGGGTTATTAAGGCGGATAGTATGACGGAAAATCAAGTGTCGGCCTTTGTCAGGGATTTTTTTAAGATGAATGATTAGTTGGTTTATGATTGGAAAATCCCGGATCGTGATGGAGGGCGCTGAAAAAGTCCTTATATAGTGGGATTAATGTATAAAAGGAGTAAAAACCATAGTGTTTTTGCTCCTTTTTTCGTATCTTTCTTTCTGATTATCAAACATTTGAACATATTATTGCAGCAACAAAAAATTAAA
>JBGTBA010000088.1:0-9837 GCA_041749595.1 Flavobacteriaceae bacterium
TGCGTTTCTTCTAATTTTTGTTTTTTGCCGTATTCAATATTGTTAATATATTGGTAGGCTCTAAATTCTTCATACAAAGGATGTGATAAATGACAAGGAGTTTTACCTCTTTGTAAAAATTTACCTTCTTTATCTTTAAAAGTTGGTTCAAACCTACATTTTGCTAACAAACCTTTTTGAGAACGCAATGGTCGTTGCCAAAACAACACACTGTCTTGGCTTTTATGTTTCACGTTACCATCTTCATCGTGATGAATTTCGCCACCTAAGAAAATTTTAAGAGGAACATTGATTGTTGTTGTTACTTTATGAAGTGTTTTTTTGCTTTTGTCATTTTTTAACGCTTCAATTTTTACGTTTTTGGTTCCGTATTTATCTTGTAGTTTTTCAATCTTCTTTTTGTTTCTGTTATTTTCAAGACTTCCATTCAAAAATTGAGTTCTTGTTTTCGTTGCTTTTTTGTCATCTAATCCTAAATTTTTAGCTTGTCTGCTCCAAATTTGGTCAAATTCTTCCACATACATATCTCGCAAGGTATATCTTGCTCTAACTCTTAATTCATTGCCTTTTTCATCAGTTATTAATTTATAAGGTTCTCCTTCTTTTGGAAAAATTGAATGTAGAAAACTGCCTAGAGTTTTGCCTCCTATTTGCTCTTGAGTTTTGGTAATACCAATCATCCCTGGTTTTCCTTTATAAATAGCCCCATCATCCTTTCCTTTTCTGTTACTCAAAAAACCTCTTCGCTGTATTAAATGATATAGCACACGACCCATTTCCACCAAAGTCAAATCCTCAAGTAAAGCCTTTTCTCTTAAAACATAAGGATTCAATCTGTGCCATTCTTCATAAACAGGAGAATCTGGTGCTTTTCTACCTGCTTTGCCTTTTTTCTTGTCCCATTTTGCCCACACATTTAATTCAGAATGTTGTAATGGACACATTTTTAGGTCAATTAATGCCCTAAGCAATTTTATTTTCCGAAGTCTTTTTCTGTAAAATTGTCTTCTTTGTTGCCTACTATTTCTTCGGGAAGCATTTTTCGACTCCTCTTTATCGCCTTTTCCGATGGTATCAGCTTTTACACCTTCGGGAAATATTCTACTTCCAATACCAAGTATTTTATTTTGTTCATCGTCCACCACAGCCCATCCAATGCTGTTTGTACCTAAATCCAATCCCAATATTTTTGCCATTTTTCCTACATTTTTAATACCTTTAAACTTAATAAAAATTTATTAGGTTTTTGTGCCTGCCTGTGGGTATATTGTATTTTTTTCTATCTTAGCCATAGATTAAAACTTCTAATCTTTAATCTTATCACAATAAGGCTATATGCCGTAGGTGAAAACCTTTAGTCCCGCTTCGGTGGGACTTTTTTTTTTGACTTTTTTTGAAGTTTTTATATTCTTGGGGAGCCTTCCATACTATGCTTTTATTTTCAACGCCCTTTTTGTTCATTTTGGCCCACCTTGCTTATTGTTCCCTTTTTGATGTGGAAGAACTATTTTAAAATGGGCCGGCCCGCATAAACGGGCTCGCATGCGCCATCTCTTTATAAGGCTCCTTCGAATTTTAAAACAGACACCCTGTGGAGACATCAAAAAAGGGAAACGCTACAGATATAAATCGTAATTTATGTTTTGTGCGCTGAAAAATGGCTTTCATATTTTTGAAATCAACCTTTTTCACGATATACTTTACGGCGTTCGCCACGGTCCCGTCCCGTTCGCCCCACGGAAACAAGCAGCCCAAATCCGTAATTATATGCGCTGCATGCCCGCCATAGCCTCTGGGCCATTGCGCAGGGTCCACGACATCTTTTTCGGTATAAACCGTGTGGGGACCAATGGAACAAACGTAAAATTTACTGGCACAAGGATAGTTACAATGCGCCCCGGAATTTTTATTTCGCCATGGGAACGGGCGGTGGGCCGTCCGGAAGCATGGCCTGCCATACTTCTTTTCCTTTTCTCCTATTGAATTCTTCACGGATTTCATTCCGCAATTTTTCGTTTTCGAACAAATCTACCATGGTGGTGCCCAGGGCCTTTGCGGCAAATAACATCCCCTTATGCCCAATACTCATTCCTCCACAGGCCACTACCACCCAAGAATGCCAAGGGGACCCATAGGGTGCCGTCGTTACGAGCATGGAAATCTCGGGGACAATATAGCTAACATCGCCCACATCGGTAGAACCGCCATCGGGATCCGATTTTGTGGCTTCCAAGGGCTGTATGGTTCCATCAATTCCTTGTTTTTCCAGTCCGTAGTTGTCCATTAGGGTATCGGCAAAGGCAAGCTCTTCTTTGGTGTAGGTAATGGGGCCCACAAATTCCATATTCCTTTGCAAAACTTTTGCCCCCGTTTCGTTCACCAAAACCTCATAAAGACCGTTGTTCAACCTAATATCATACCCTACTCCAGCCATTAGGGCGGCACCTTTGGCAATGTCCTTCATCCGCTCGGACACCTCGGCCACGCCGCTCCGTTTGGAATCGCGTATCCACAGCCATACACTGGCCTCGGCCGGGATCACATTGGGTATTTGGCCTCCGTTGCTATACACATAATGCATCCGTACACTGGGTTTTACGTGCTCCCGCAATGAATTGATCCCCGTGGTGAAAAATTCCGCGGCATCCAAAGCACTGCGTCCGTTCCATGGATCTGAAGCCGCATGGGCACTTTTTCCTGTAAAGGAGATGGTAAAATCGGTAACCGATTGGGAGCTTTGCATGTCTGCCCTGTTCTCGTAATCGGGATGCCAATCCAAGGATACGTCCAGATCGTTGAACAATCCTGCCCGGGCCATATATACCTTACCTGCAAGGTCTTCCTCGGCAGGGGTACCATAAAACCGGATGGTGCCCTTTATTTTTCCGGCTTCCATTAATTCCTTTATGGCTATGGCCGCACCCAAGCTTCCGGCACCGAACATATTGTGTCCTCATCCGTGTCCTGCGGCACCGTCCAACAAAGCCGCTTTGGTGGGCTGCGCTTTTTGCGAAAGTCCGGGCAATGCATCATACTCCCCCAAAATACCGATGATCGGTTTTCCGGAGCCATATTCCGCAACAAATGCGGTAGGTATTTGGGCCACGCCACGCACTACCCTAAAACCCTGTTTTTCGGCATAATCTGCCAACACTTTGGAAGAGTTTGTTTCCTGCATGGCCGTTTCCGCAAAAGCCCAGATCTGGTCGCTGAGGGTTATTAGTTGCTGTTGGTGCTTTTCAACGGAAGCCATGGCCTCTTGCTTGTTTTTAACGGTTCTATTTTGAGCCACTGCCGTGGCACAACTACCCATTGCGAATAGGGCTATGAGTAAGGTTTTTTTTGTCATGGACGATTTTGTATTTAATCTTTTGCCTCTTGGCATTCCAAGGTAGTGATTTTCCATTTTGTTGCGATAATTTTGTTTTTGCTTTGCGAAATTTGCCCCTGTACCGCCTGTAACGATACAATGTCCGCATGGGTTGGCATTGCAACCAATGGTTTTGCCTTATTTGTAGTGTTGCCTTTCATTATTTTGTGCCATTTACCAAGGGGGGAGGAAGTTTATTTTTCAAATTGCCGCAATGTGTTTTTTATGATGGATACACAGTCCAGCAACTGCTCCTGGGTCATGACCAGTGGCGGTGCAAACCTTATGATGTTCCCATGGGTTGGCTTTGCCAGAAGTCCGTTTTCCTTTAAAGCAATGCAAATATCCCATGCCAGGGAACCCTCTTCCGAATCATTTATCAATATGGCATTTAGCAACCCTTTTCCCCTAACCTTAGTGACGATTGGGCAAGTGGGGATAAAATTATTGAGTTCTTCCCTGAAAATTTCCCCAAGTCTATGGGCATTTTCCGCCAATCTTTCATTTTTAACGACTTCCAAAGCAGCGATGCCCACTGCGGCAGCAACAGGGTTGCCGCCAAAAGTGCTCCCATGGTTTCCGGGACGTATAACGTCCATAATGGCGTCATTGGCCATAACGACCGAAACGGGATATACCCCTCCGGAAAGTGCCTTGCCTAAAATAAGGATATCCGGTTTTACCTCCGGGGTTCCGCTGCAATGCCTATCCGTACAGGAACAGTTGCCGCATGTTGCCAAAAGTTTTCCGGTCCTGGCAATGCCCGTCTGTATTTCATCGGCTATAAGGAGTACGTTATATTTTTCGCAAAGTGCCTTGGCCCCCTTTAAATATCCTTCGGAAGGGACATAAACGCCGGCTTCGCCCTGAATGGGTTCCACCAAAAACCCTGCAATATCCGTATTGGCCTGCAATACCTTTTCCAGTGCCAAAAGATCATCATAGGCAATCGTTATAAACCCTTCGGTAAACGGCCCAAAATTTTTGCGGGCCACTGGATCGCTGGAAAAAGAGATGATGGTGGTGGTACGCCCATGAAAATTATTTTCGCAAACAATGATCTGTGCTTTTTTTTCTTCAAGGCCCTTTTTTTCATAGGCCCATTTCCTACATATTTTTAAGGCCGTTTCCACAGCTTCCGCACCAGTGTTCATGGGCAATAGCTTATCGTACCCAAAGGTTTCCGTGGCGTACTTTTCAAACTTACCGAGCATGTCATTGTAAAAAGCCCGGGAGGTCAAGGCCAATGTCTGCACTTGGGCAACCATTGCCTGCACAATCGCCGGATGGCAATGCCCTTGATTTACAGCGGAATAAGCCGATAGGAAGTCGTAGTACTTTTTTCCTTCCACATCCCATACGTAAACCCCTTCCCCTTTGCACAGGACCACGGGCAATGGGTGATAGTTCCGCGCGCCGTATTTTTTTTCCAATGCCATGGCCTCCGCAGCACTGATCTTTTCTAAAACAGACATGATTTATAATACTTTAAGTAAAACACCAACAATTCCTTCTTTGGGAGAGAAATCATCCATAGTAGAAGTGCAAAATTACGAATAATTATCCTTCGCAAAAAAATAACCTAGGACAAACGGCTGCTGTTATGTCCATTTCCGTTTTTTCCGAAACGAAAACAACACCAGCTTTATCCACATTTTAAGAGGATTGAAACACAACTTCACCAAAAAGATTTTACTTTTGCCGCATGCGGAAAAAGAATACGGGACAAATCTTTGAAAATGTTGGAATTATTGATGCCGGTGCAAAAGGAAAAACAATTGGAAAAGCACCGGATGGCAGGGTCATTTTTTTAACCAATGCCGTACCAGGTGATGTTGTGGACGTACGCACCACAAAAAAAAGGAAGGCGTATTTTGAGGGTGAAGCCATAAATTTCCATTCACTTTCCGATAAGCGGACAGACCCAAAGTGCGAACATTTTGGCGTTTGCGGCGGATGTAAATGGCAACACATGGGCTATGGTCACCAACTGTATTACAAACAAAAGGAAATAGAGAACAACCTACGCCGTATTGGCCATTTGGAGCTCCCTGAAACATCTGCTATTCTGGGATCTGAAAAACAGTATTTTTACAGGAACAAGATGGAGTTTTCCTTTTCGGACCGTCGATGGCTTACCCATGAGGAAATCGCCTCTAATAAGGGTATTGATGACAAAGATGCCCTTGGCTTCCATATTCCGGGTATGTGGGACAAAATCCTTGACATTAAAAAATGCCACCTACAGGAAGACCCATCCAACGCCATCCGCATGGAAATAAAGGATTTTGCCATAAAGAACCATATTTCCTTTTTCAATCCCAGGCACCATACCGGGGAACTGCGGACACTGATGATCAGGACGTCTTCCAATGGGGAGCTAATGGTGCTCATCCAGTTTTTTGAAGACGAGGGAATAAAAAGGAATCTGGTCTTGGGGCATTTGGCAAAGATGTTCCCCCAAATCACTTCACTGCTTTATGTGATCAACCAAAAACAGAATGATACCATTTATGACCAAAAGGTGATCTGTTTTGCTGGTAGGGACCATATTTTTGAGGAAATGGAAGGGTTAACGTTCAAAATAAACGCAAAATCCTTCTACCAGACCAACTCGGCACAAGCTTACGAACTTTATAAATTCATCCTGAATTTTGCAGGCCTAACAGGAGAGGAATTGGTTTACGATCTCTATACCGGCACGGGCACAATTGCCCAGTTTGTGGCAAAAAAGGCAAAAAAGGTAATTGGCATAGAGTCTGTTCCAGAAGCTATTGATGACGCAAGGGCAAATGCAAAATTGAACAAATTAAACAACGTGGCATTTTTTGTGGGAGACATGAAAACCGTTTTCAATCCGGGATTTGTAGAAGCAAATGGCATCCCGGAGATTATCATCGCCGATCCCCCGCGTGATGGAATGCACGTAAATGTAATACGGCAAATTTTGAAAACAGCACCAAAAAGAGTGGTCTATGTAAGTTGTAACAGTGCCACGCAGGCACGGGATTTGGCGGCAATGAAAGAATTGTACTCCATTTCCAAAGTGCAGCCCGTGGATATGTTTCCGCAGACCCACCATGTGGAAAATATTGTACTTTTGGAAAAGCGGATATCTTAAAGAGATTAAAAAACTAAAACGGTTTATGCAAAAAACAAAGGCCATCATTTTAATTGCGTCAATGGTTTTGTCCTATACGGGATGCGAAAAAGATGATATTTGCGTGGATGGCGACACGCCTTTACTGCGCATCGATTTTTATAATGTAAACGATACGTCCGCTTTAAAAAATGTAACCTCCCTGCAGGTTATGGGATTGCTCAATGGCAATGAGCCCCAGGCCGTAATTCCCAACATTTCCTTAAGTGCCGTTGGCCTACCCCTAAGAATTGGAGAAAACAATACCACTTTTATACTGTCCCAGAATCTTACGCCCAATGATACTACTAGTGTAAATAGGGATACCCTGACTTTTAACTATGGCGTAAAGGAGGTTTTTATCTCCAGATCGTGCGGGTTTGTCGCCAATTATGACAACCTCAATAGCACGCTGACCGCGGATGCTGACAATTGGATAAAAAAAATTGAGATCATTGACACCTTAGTAGCTAATTCCCTCAGTGCACATGTTAAGATATTCCATTAGTTTATTTTTTATGACCTGCTTTTTTTGGGGATGGTCCCAAGAAAATACCATTGACCTAAACCCCAAGGATACCGTAGTTTACAAACAGCCCTATGGCATCCGGTTCGGGATTGATCTGAGCAGGCTGGCGACCACTTTCTTAAACGATCAATATACCGGTTTCGAAATTGTGGGAGACTACAGACTTTCACAAAAATTTTATGCGGCGGCGGAACTGGGCAACGAAAAAAAGACAAAACAAGAAGATGTCCTAAACTTTACCACTTCCGGTAGTTATATAAAGTTGGGGTTTGACTTTAACACCTATGAAAATTGGTATGGGATGAACAACTCGATACATATCGGTAGTCGATTGGCCTTCAGTAGTTTTAGTCAGACACTTAACAGCTATAGTATTTTTGAACGCAGCAGATATTGGAATCCGGATGGGTTTTTCCCTATTGATTCCGACCCCATAGAATTCAATGGCCTATCTGCCGTCTGGATAGAGTTTGTACTTGGCACCAAAGTGGCCCTTTTTAGTAATATCTATATGGGGGCCAGTTTACGTTTGGGCCTGTTGCTCAGCAATACCGAATCGGAAATATTCCCCAATCTCTGGATACCCGGGTTTAACAAGGTCACCGATAATAGTAATTTTGGAGTGGGCTTTAACTATACACTAACCTATCTGCTTCCCTTGTATAAAAAAGCAAGGAAACCAATGGAAAAAGAAGTAAAAACATTGGAGTAAGCTAGATTTTGCGCATGCCTTTACCGAATATCAACTTCATGGAAACATTACCTGCTGTTTTTGACTCCCAAAAAATTTTGGAGCGAAGGTATTGGCGATAATTGCGTCCGCGGTTGTAATAAATATTCCATTTATGGGCAGTAAATAGCTCAGGACCAACCTAACCATGATAAACAAAACGGTAAAGCCTATAAAAAATTTCTTGAAACTGACTTTCCCCGAGGCAAACCATAGGGCGTACCCTTCGATAAACTCAGGGCAGGTTTCGGCAGTTTCATTTTGGCAGAAAAGGCCAAAAACCGTCCCGATGACTAGGAATTATACTTTGCCCCACCCGAAACTACCGAAAAGGCAGTTACTACCTCTCCCAAGGAGTGGCAAAGGGAAATCAATAGATTGAAGAACATTGCTTTAACTTTGGTATCACCTATAAATCAGGTTGATTGAACTTTGTTTTCCTGCTCCCCTCATAAATGGCATACTTTACCAATCGGGATTCCAGATGGCTGTTAAATACTTTTATTTTTCGGGAAGGTTTAAGGCCCACAAATTTCAAGGCCTCTAAATTAGAGGTTATGAACCAGGCATCGGTTCCCTGATACTTTTGTTTTAAGGTATCACCTATATCTTTATAAAATCCTTCCATTTCAATATCCAGACGCTCCCCATACGGCGGATTGAATACCATGTGCAAATGATTTTCGGTAAACTTGTCGGAATCAAAGAAATTCTTGCGTTCCACGGTGATGTATTCCTTTAGGTTGGCATTTTCAATATTGTCCTGGGATTTTCGGATGGCAGATGGGGCTTTGTCATAGCCAATAATCTTAAAATGGAATTCCCTTGTCTTGTTCAGGCAGCTATCCCCTATTTTTTCAAATAGATCTCCATCAAAATCCTTCCATTTCTCAAAGGCGAATTCTTTTCTATTAATGTTTGCAGGGATATTACAGGCTATCATGGCCGCTTCGGTTAAAAAAGTGCCGCTCCCACACATAGGATCCAGAAAATCGCATTGTCCGTCCCACCCACTTAAAAGCAATAGACCGGCAGCCAATACTTCATTTATAGGGGCAATATTGGTGGCCGTCCTATATCCTCTTTGGTGCAAGGACCTACCTGAACTGTCCAAAGCAACATTGCAGTGGTTATTTTGTATATGAATGTTGATCCTTACATCCGGGAACTTTATGTCCACATCCGGTCTGGTGCCATCCGTGTCCCTAAATTTATCCACTATGGCATCCTTTACTTTTTGGGATATGTACAAGGAGTGGGTAAAATTCTCAGAGTTTACAGTGGTATCTATGGCAAAAGTGGTCGATGTGGTAAGGAATTGAGACCAATCAAAGGCATAAATTCTTTTATACAGATCATTTTCATTCAATACAGGAAACGAATGTATGGGCTTCACTATTTTTATGGCCGTCCTAAGACAAAGATTGGCTTTGTACATAAAACCCGTATCTCCCTCAAAAGACACGCTCCTATTGCCCTCTTCCACATTCGTTCCTCCAAGGTTGCGTATCTCTTTCGCCAAAATTTCCTCAAAACCAAACATGGTCTTGGCCACCATTTTAAAATTATTGTTCATCCCCAATTTTATGATTACCGCAAAAATACACTAATTTTAACCCCTATTGACTGTTTGTTTTTCTAGTACCATAAAATAACCGCCCATAAATGATCTACCTGCTTCCCATTCTTGGTGTACTGTTGAGCTTTGTATTTGTCCTTTTGGCAAAACCGAAAAATGCGGACAACTTTAAGCTATTATTGGCCTTCAGCGGTGCGTTCCTTTTGGCTTTGACCGTTTTTGAACTTTTTCCAAAAGTGTATGAAAATGAGAATTCGAAAGTTGTTGGTATTTTTATTATGTTGGGCATATTACTGCAGATTTTCCTTGAGTTTTTCTCCAAGGGTGCAGAGCATGGCCATATACACATCAATGCGGAAAAGACTGTCTTTCCCTGGTTGCTATTTATCAGCCTATCGTTACATTCGCTTTTAGAAGGGTTTCCCATTCATGAAAATCCTATCCTACTTTATGGGATTCTGGTACATAAAATTCCCATTGCCATTATCCT
>JBGTBA010000089.1:0-4983 GCA_041749595.1 Flavobacteriaceae bacterium
TTGTTTGTTGGCCATAATATCTTTTTATAAAAGATATTTAAAGCTTTACAAATAGAATCGATTTTTAGTGGTTCACTTTCACCCGCCGCACTATGCTCACTTTAATCCGCTGTGGGTGGTATACTATGCCCGTTTTTTGCAATAATGACCATGAGAGATAAAATAGTACTTAGAAAACGATCCGTTATAGAAACCATAAATGATCAGCTAAAAAATATTGAACAAGCAGAACATTCTAGACAAAGAAGCTTTGGTAACTTCATCACCAATTTGGTCGCTAGTCTTATCGCTTATTCCTTTCAAGAAAAGAAACCCAGCATTAAATTTGAAACAGAAAAAACTACACAATTAGCATTATTTTGTTAAATCCTTACGACGAACTCAGGTAAATAGGTTTCTACGAACCACCAATCTTGTCAAACCCACAATAAGGCACCAACACTTCCGGGATGACGATACCATCCGAAGTTTGATAGTTCTCCAAAATACCCGCCAGCACCCGTGGCAGGGCCAAAGAGCTTCCGTTTAGAGTGTGCGCTAGCTGACTTTTTCCGGCATCGTCCTTATACCTTAATTTTAGGCGATTGGCCTGATAGGTTTCAAAATTAGAAACCGAGCTGATTTCCAACCAACGATGTTGGGCTGTGGAAAACACCTCAAAATCATAGGTAAGGGCAGAAGTAAAACCCATATCGCCTCCACAGAGACGGAGTATTCGGTAGGGTAATTTTAGTTCCCTAAGCATGTTTTTAACATGGTCTACCATGTCTTCCAAGGCCGCATAGGATATATCCGGATGCTCTATCCGTACAATTTCCACCTTATCAAATTGGTGCAAACGGTTCAGTCCGCGTACATGGGCACCATAGCTTCCTGCTTCCCTTCTAAAACAAGGGGTATAGGCGGTATGGCAAATGGGAAAATCACTTTCGTTGAGCAAAATATCCCGGTATAGATTGGTAACAGGGACCTCGGCAGTAGGGATTAAATATAGGTCGTCTGCAACCACATGATACATTTGACCTTCTTTGTCAGGTAATTGTCCCGTGCCATATCCGGAAGCTTCGTTTACCAAATGAGGTACTTGTACCTCTAAATAGCCTGCGTCCGTGTTTTTGTCCAGAAAATAGTTGATCAGGGCGCGCTGCAATTTGGCACCTTTGCCTTTGTACACCGGGAATCCGGCACCGGCAATTTTAACACCAAGTTGAAAATCGATTATATCGTATTTTTTGGCCAATTCCCAGTGGGGAAGTGCGTCGGCGCTTAATTGGGGAATATCCCCTTCCCGAAACACTTCTTCATTGTCCTCGGCAGATGTACCGGAAACCACCAAGGTATGGGGCGTATTCGGAATAAGATAGAGCTTGCTTTGCAATTCTCCAGCAGTAAGGTTTAGGGCTTCGCCAAGTTCTTTGGAAAGATCTTTCAATTGTCCGGTTTTCAATTTTAAGGCATTGGCCTCCTGTGCTTTTCCACTTTTATACAACGCACCTATGTCTTTGGAAAGTTTATTGGATTCTGCCAAGGTAGCATCCAGTTTTGTCTGTAATTCCCGGCGTTTTTCATCTAATAAAAGGACGTCTTCTACAATTGGAGCAGCATTGAAGTTCCGCTTTTTAAGGGCGGCAATGATACGCTCTTTATCTTCCCGTATAGCCTGTAATTGCAACATGAATTCTGATTTTAATCGGGCAAATTTAAGCTAATCTTGGGATTTAAGTTCTATATTTAGGGATGATGTGTTAAATATAATGAGGGGGAATGATTTTTGAACATTTTGCAATTAATGGTCCATTTGGCCGAAAGAGTTCACGGGTATTTATAAAGTTTAGGGCTTACGGCGGTGAGCGTGCAAAAAGATACCCGTTTATGACATTTTTGGCGGATCCTTACGGAAGGATGGTCTTGGAATTGTACTACAGGCCCGATGCCTTGATCACCGATTTTTAAAAACAGCGTCCGCCCACCTTTCATGTGGCTTTTGTTTCGGAAAACGCTGCAGAAGGCAGTACCGCCTTAATCTGAAATGGCGTATCCTTTTTTGAGGAGATTAAAAAATCCGATGGAAACCATTTGATCATGTTAGGCGAACCCTGAGACCTGCCTTTGCAATTGTGCCACGCAAAAAAAATTAATTCTTTTAGAATCTAGCGGACGTTCTTTCGCTTTTCCTCTTTTTCCGATGGCAATATCCACTCGTTGTGCTTAAAATGATGCCACGGTACGGAGGCCAGGTCTGCCTTTGGGTCAATAAACGTCCTAATGGGTCTGCCATTGATGCTTACCCGAGAACTCACATGGACCGAGACATCCTTCCCTTCCATGTTGTTTTCCTTTTTTAGGTACTGGGCAAATTGCCACATAAAATCAGGGTAAGACCCGATCCGCCCCATTTGTTTTGGCGTAAGATAGCCCTTTAAGTCTATCATCTTCTTTTCTCCGTTACTTTTATCAACTACATAAAAATCCGTTTTGCCCGATCTGCTTCTGAGCATCATGCGCCAACTCATACGGTGCCCTTCCTCTGTCCATAATACATCATCTTTTATAAAACAGTGTCTAATTGGCATTACCAACTGAAACAGAAAGTACGCCCCAAAAACAAGGTATAGTATTCTACGATGCGAAGGGATTTCTATTTTAGCACCAAGATAAGGGATCCTGCTTTTAAAAAAAATACGCCTTATGGTTTCGGGTTCAAAAAAGAAAACGCTGAAAGCCAAGGATAGGAAAGGGAAAATACCTATTTGAAAGACAATGGCATTGAATATGTGGAAAAACACGGAGACAATAAAAGCGTGTTTTCTGGTAGGCCTCCACAAAAGTGCCGGCACGATCAACAAATCGAACAAAATACCAAAAAGGCCAATGACCTTATGCACCATGGGTTCCTGGAGCAAATCGCCTATAAAATAATAGTGCGCTTTGTCCCGCATCAATATTTTAATGATCCCAAAGTCCAGCCAGTCCCCATATAATTTTGCAATGGATGCATAGGTGTAGACCAAAAACAATTGCGCAATAAAAACCCATCTTACGTACCCGGGCATGGTAGTTGAACGAAGGGAGGGATTTTGTGCCGCATCGGCGGAAAAGTCCCTATGGGCAGGAAAGAAAGCCATAAACCCGGCAATCAGCACCAAGAGATAGTAATGGTTGTTATAGTTCGATTTTTGCATGAGGTAAACACCTATCCACAGTACCAAAAAAGCAAGCGAACTGAATCGGTATTTATAGCCAATTGCAATGAGAATCCCTAAAATACCCATTACGGAAAAGTAGATGTACATACCTATGCCAGGCAAGGGCTGGAGCCATTCAAAACCGATGAATGTAAAGGTGAATCTAGGATCTATCAAGGTGCTTTTTACCCAGCCTGTAAGAATGGCTCCAAAACATTCAAAACTTACCAAAACACCGAAAAATACCCGAAAAATGATCAAGGGCGCATTGTCTGTTTTCGTAAACATCAAACGGTCCAACATTTACTTTTCAATTAGGGCAATCGCCGTTTTCCTATCCTCTACAAGTTGATTTTTAAGTTCCTCCAGGGAACCAAATTTATGTTCGTCCCGTATCCTGTCCACAATGTCTATTTGTAGTTTTTGGCCGTACAGGTCTTTATCAATATCAAAAAAGTGTATTTCAATGGTCTTTTCGGTTCCGGAGACCGTGGGGTTGTATCCAATGTTCATCATTCCGGAAACCGGGATATGGTTCACCACGGACCGTACCGCATAAACCCCATTTTTTGGAATGAGCTTGTGTGGTTCTTTTATATAAAGGTTGGCCGTTGGAAATTTCATTTGTTTGCCCAGGCCTTTTCCTTTGGCTACCACTCCGGTAAGCATATACGTGTAGCCCAAATAACTATTGGCCGTTTTTATGTCCCCATTTTCCAGTGCGTGCCTTATTTTGGTTGAACTTACGAAAACCGCATCGATTTCCTGTGCGGGTATTTCCTCAACATCAAAACCAAAACTACCGCCAAAGGTCTTTAAATCGGCGATATTCGCCGTTCTATTTCGGCCAAAACGGTGGTCGTAGCCTATAATTATTTTTTTGGTACTTAAACCCTTCACCAAAATGTCCAGAACAAACTCGTTAGCGGACAAACGTGAGAATTCTTTGGTAAATGGGTGTATGATGAGGAAATCCAGGCCCATTTCGGTCAAGATTTTGGTTTTCTCCTCCATGGTGTTCAGGAGTTTAATATCAGTATCTTTCTGCAAAACCGTTCTGGGGTGGGGAAAAAAGGTAAGCACTGCGGATTTTAAGCCCATAGCCTTGGCTTGGCCGATAAGACGGTCCAAAATTTTTCTATGCCCTATGTGCACACCATCAAACGTGCCAATGGTTATGGCCGCGGAAATTTTTTTGTCGTAATTGGAGATGCCTTGGACCGTTACCACTAAAATAAAAAGGATTATATTTGAGTTTGTTCTAAATCACCTTTATGGGCTCAAAATTACGGCTTGTTTTTGCAATTACCATATTATTTGTTTCCTTTTGCGGTTTTTCACAGTCGGGGTATTGGCAACGAGAGCTTTCCCAAAAAGCGGTTACCGGTTCTTCCTTACCTCACATAGATTTTAAAAAGGCAAAAATATTCTCATTGCAACAAGAGGATTTAACAAAAGTATTGCCCGTTTCCACAAAATTAAAAAGCAGTAGCACCGTTGTTTATTTTCCCGATGAAAATGGGGAACTTTTACCTTTTCAAGTGGTTGAAGCACCAGTGATGGCACCGGAATTGGCAGCCAAATACCCGCAAATAAGATCCTATTCGGGAGTTGGCCTGAAAACCGGGAAAGAGAGGATCCGTTTTAGCGTTTCCCCCCAAGGCGTTCAAAGTATGATTGTACATGCAGATGGGCAAGAAATTACTTTTATGCAAAAAGTCAATAAAAAGGGCGACGATTATGTGGTCTATAACAAAGATTCTGCCAATGAACCGGTAGACGGTTTTTTGTGCAGTAC
>JBGTBA010000090.1:0-2171 GCA_041749595.1 Flavobacteriaceae bacterium
TTTGCTTTTGGCCACCTCTGCAAGATCTTTTGTAACCACAACATTGTCTATGTTCTTTATAAAAACCAGATCGGCATCCTGTTCATTAAGGTTTTCTATCAGGGCACCGTGTCCTCCCGGCCTGAAAACAAGTGAACCATCCACATTCCGAAAAGGTTCGTTTTCCATATCCACGGCAATGGTGTCCGTAGATGATTTTTGATAGGAATAACTTACATTAAAAGAAGTTTGGGTAGTTTTTGAGACCCTTTCCGCAACGGAGTTGAACTCCTTGTTGAACATTTCCCCATGCTGTTCGGAAATGGTAAAGTGCAAATTAGCAGTCCCGCCAACGGAGGCATAGGCTGCGCCTTCCTTTAAGTGATCTTCAAAAGGGGTGGCCGTATAATCCCCATAATCGTGAAAGGGTAAAAGGCCCTTTGGGTAAAACCCGTAATTCAGTGCGTTTTCCGCAAGTATTTCTTTTGCAAACAAATAACATTCCCCGTCCGGGGAATCGGCTTTTCCTTTTATACGGTTCTGGACCAATTTGAAAAAAGGAAGTTTTTCCTTATTTTCAAAAAAGAATTCAACTTCTTTGTTGTTTGTTCTTTTAAGATAATTGGCCAGACTTTCCCTGACCGGATCGAAGGTTTCCAGAAAATTAAACAGTGCCTTGAACATTCTGGATGCCGCTCCTGAGGCAGGCACGAATTTCAGCAGGGATAATCCTGGAGCCATATCGTGAAAAATCTGGGCCAATTCTTTTTCTTCTTTGGGAGAAAATTTTAGAATACCTTCGTCTGCTATGGCAGCTTTTTCCAATTGAACAAAAGGAATGCCCGCTTTAAAGGTTTCTACCTGATCTAAAACCGTCTTTTTGCCCATCCCGTTTTTTGAAAGTTGTTCCAGGTCTTTCTCTGAAAATTCCGTCATTCTATGAAGCAGTTTGTTAATGTGTTGGATGGCTTTCGCCAATCGTTCTTTTTTATCGCCTTTTAATATTACGAAATTCCGGCCATATCTTTCCAAGGTATTCTTGAAATAGGCGAACATCCGTTCGCGCTCATAGGGTTTGTCCCTGAGGTCGTCCTTTTCCCAAGGGATGTCTATATAAGTCAAAAAATAAAGGTCATAGGTGTTTTCCAATGCGTATTTTTCCAATAGCGGATCGCAATGTCCCAAGTAATAGGCCTCAGAATATACTTTGGTTTCCAGTAAATCGGTATCGCAGATCAAGATATCCGTAGCTTTTTTTGCCAAGTTGTTTTCCAACCGCATTTGACCCTCGGCTATTGGCAGTAGATCGGTAGGCTGGCATGTTTTACGTTCATTGTTCCATTTCTGCTGCAAATATTCCCGGGCATATTCGGGTACCCAAACGGTATTGTAATGGCGGGCCAGCTGTTCGGACAAGGTGGTTTTTCCTGTAGATTCCGGGCCAAACACCACTACTTTAACGACCTCTGAGGGCTGTTGTCTAAACTTTTCTTCCATGCGAGATAACCTTGGATTGCCAAAAGGGCAAAGATAAGATATTGAAGTGAAAGCATCCCCAGGCCTCTATAGGCATAAAGGGGAACGGTAATAAAATCGGCAATGATCCACAGCGTCCAATTCTCCAATTTTTTGGTCGCCATGTACCACATCGCCGTAAAGAACAATCCGGAGGTGAAGATATCAATGTAATTAGCGGCTTTAATATCATAACGAAATAACCTATACACCAAATACGTAACAAGTAGTGTGGAAAAGAACATAAGTACGCCCATTACTTTTTCCGCCCTGTTGGTCCTGGAAATGGGGATCACAGGAGTATCATACTTTTTCCGGCTCCAGTTGTACCAACCGTAAATGCTCATTATGGAGTAGTAAAAGTTCATCATCATGTCTCCGTAATATTCTGCCGTATAGAGCAGGTAAACCGTAATTACGGTAGCGACCAACCCTGTTGGATATACCAAAATGTTCTCGCGTTTCGCATAAACAACGCTCGCAATCCCAAAAACAAAGGCAATGGACTCTAATACAATAAAAAACAGTGGAGCATCCCTGTAGGCATCCAAGAAAAAATCAAAAATGTGTTTCATGCTTGCTTCAATCCGATTTTTACGATTTTCATGTATAACAAGCCTTTGTCCATAAGTTCAGATACTTCTTTGATTTCGCCTTGCAATACGTTCATAACCATA
>JBGTBA010000091.1:0-39289 GCA_041749595.1 Flavobacteriaceae bacterium
GCTGCGGGAACAGATCTATGCATTGACCTTGGACAAGAAATTTAAAAAGTGCACCACCATGGGCCAGATTTTGTCCCTGGCCTTGGATTTTGTAAAACGGAACTATGAAAACGTAAGCATGCACCAGATCATCGAGAATAGGATCAAAATTTAGTCGATGGTTGACTTCTTTTCATTTAACAGCGCTAGGCAGAATAGAATAAATTGATGGTATGTAATTAATGGCACACGTTGGTCAGAAGCGTAAAGACCCGACACGACAACCATTAAACTGACAGAAAATTATCGAAACAACAGGACAACATATAAACTTAACAGCGTACTTTTGCCGACACAGCTTGTCCCGACATTTCGGGAATAGCCCAACGTTTCGTGTTTTATTTTTTTTGCTGCCCCGCATTTTTTAAAAACAAATTAGTGAAGCGATTGCCAACTAAGTTTTAATTTATTGATGTTGGAGAATTTCGTTTCACGAGCACAAGCGAACGCACCGACTTAAAAACGTTAATTAGCGAACTATTAAGTCAAATTATTTCTTTGACTGCTCATATGGTTGTTTGTTCTCTGATTTTATTTCCATTCCATTTTGTAAGATTTTTTCAAACACTGCAACGGCAGTAGCAACTACGAGAGAAACAAAAGTAGTTACAATACACATGGCAAGAAAACCCGCAGGGTCGTCATCTTTATTATGTAATATCCCTATGTATAGTCCTGCCATCACAATGAAGATGCTCAGTACGATTGCGCAATATTTTATACTACTTAAAGTCCTCACCGAGTTTAGTGAGAATGCCTTATTTTGTCCGATGTATCTAAGTAATTTGAACGCCTTATAAAGTGCAATAAAAAATGGGATAGATGCGGCATAGCCATACAAGATGAACGGATCAGAGTACATGCTGAACAGATCTAAGTTTTCGGCTCTCCCCTCGGTCGAGGGAAACCGAATCATGATGGCCAGTGCCACAATGCCAATAAGCACAATGACTCCCTGAAGAAATATTGTTGAACTTTGTTTCATAAAAGAGTTTTATTAATTGTTACTGTTACTTGACTCTGTTACTGTCGACAAGCGGTTGCCGATAACTTCTTGTAATTGCAAACCGTCATAACAGCCAAAGCAAAAACCATCAACTTACAACTAACCCTTCTGCTCCTTATTGAAATATACCAAATAATAATACATCTGCCGTTCCTCGTCCCAGCCTTTTTCTATGAATTTTTCTACGGATTCGGGGTTGATAAAATCCAGCTTGATCTGTATGTTGGTATCCAGGTTGATGACGCTTTTTATTTTTTTACGTGCTTCCGTAACCGCTTTGTTGGCAATATCGAAGCTAGAGACGTCTTCGATGCTGTATTTGGCCCCTTTATCTACCTTATAGTTTTTGAATTCCGGAATAAACTCCGGATTTTCCATAACTTCGTTTAAGAAGTTGGATTCCTCAAAGGCATCGTTTTTGGCAAAATGGTTTACGGCCCGGTTCATAAACAGCACCTCTTGTTGTTTGTCTTCCGCCGGCAAAACCACATCTTTGGCGAAGTTCTGACAGAATTTAAGGTAGCTTTTGGTCAGGAAATTTTCATCGGCCAAGACATCGACCTCTAAAAAGTTATGAAGCCAGTATTTGGCATCATAGCGGTTGCTATCTACCGAAAGCACCTTATAGCCTTCTTCTTTTTTTACATTAAAGATAAGACAGCCTTTGTCAAGTTTATTGATGTTGATGCCCTGCTGAATTAGGATATCCAAATTACCTCCCTTTTCTGCGAATTGCAAAAAGTCTTGTTTCATCTCGCTTTTAAAAATACCTACTGCATCTACCTTAACATTGTCCAAAAGCAAACCGGTAAGATACGCCACATACACTTCACCACTTTTAATGTGCGGATGGTTGGATTGTTCGAACAAATGCGCCGCAATCTTTTTGGAATGTTCATGGGTGGTGTCCGGATCCGCGAAAATGCCTGAAACCATCTTGAAAATGGTATTGAATTCCAGATCCACTTCATTGGAAAGCTTAAAGTAGTTTTCTTCTTTTTCCCGAAATGGCTTAAAAAAATATTCTTTGAGCAACCCAGTGGTCTCATCGTTAAGGCCAAAAGGTTCCTCCGATAAAAATAGTCTTTCGTTTTTATTTTTGTTGCCTACACGATGCAGGGAAATGGTTTCAATTTGGGTGCTGTAGAGGTTAATCATTTAGTAGGTATGAAAAATTAAAGTTGAAAATTTAAAAAGTTATTTGGCGAAGCGAGAATTCCTTATTAAACCAGAATGGACTAATTCCAGTTTTCATCAAAATCCAGATCTTCATAATTATCAAGGGTATCTTCAAAATCAAAGCCGGGTTCGGCTTCAAATTTCCTATCCGGGGCGGAATCCGGGATTTCCCCAAAGCCGAAGAGTAAATTGGGATAGGATTGTCCCGGCGTGGGGGCTACAATATCGGCCAATTCCACAAAGAAGGTCCACATGCTTAAAAAATCGTACACATAAATAAGCTTAGGGGTTTCCTCGGTCAATTGATCTTCCACAAAGGTTTCACTCATCAGTCGTACATCAGACCCATTTTCGCCCATATCAAAAAGCACGATCTCTCCTTCCTGGTTCCATTCATCGTCACAGGTATAAAACGAAGCCATTTCATGTCCGCCGAAACCAAAGGCCTGTGTTATGGCATTATGGAAGTCTTCCAGTGTATTGTTTCCCGCAATTTCAATATCCCTGAAAATGTCTTCTTCCGTATCTAAAATGACCCTTATCTTATGTATCATGGCGCGCCGCTTTTTGCTGTCACAAAGTTATAAAGTTTTGGGACTTCTGGCCGTTTTTATAGCTTCTAAAAGCAAATAGAACTGCACCCCAAAGAGTACGGACGCCAAGATCAAATGTAAAGGCTGACTGCTAAAGGGGAAATAGAAGTAATACATGCCCATTCCGGTGATAACTTCTAAAAAGAGTAATAAAACCACCCATTTTATTTTTTCATAACCCAAGTTCATTTGGGTTATCCGGTAGGCCAGAAACAGGTTTAAAAGTACTACCAATATGGAAAAAGACCGATGAATATAAAATGGGATGGTAGGGCTTTGTAACCATAAGTGTTTGGCGTCTTCACCAAATAGATCTATTTGGTTATCTACAAATTGACGTACCTGCGTTCCCAAAACGATTTGCAATAACGTAAGCCCCAAGGCGATAAAAAGGAGTTTGGATAGCAATGCATCGTATTTTATTTTAGGATTTGAGGTACCCGTCCCGTGGATGATATACAATAATATGGCTACTATGACCAAGGCCATGACCATGTGCACCGTAATTTTTATGGGTTCCAGCACGGAGTAGACCACCGTGGCGCCCAGCCATGCCTGAAATCCCATGGCAAAAACCACCAACCAGGAAAGCAGGGTCACTATTTTCCGTTGTTTCCAATATTTTATTGAAAGAAATGCAAGTACGAGTGTTCCCAATCCGGCCAAAGCGCCAAAAAGCCTATTTATGAATTCGGTCCATGTATGTACCGGATTAAAAATGGCATAATCGTGTTTGGTATAAGGCTCCCAATTATTTTCCTTGTATGTTGTTTCCGTTGTAAAATCGGACTTTGCCACTCTCAAGGCCTCTGCCCTAATTATCACCTGTCCTTTGTTATAGCTTTTATTGGGTTGCCATTGCAGTTCGGATACATTGGTGGGCGGAATGTAATAGCCAAAGCATTTGGGCCAATCAGGGCAGCCCATGCCGCTTCCGGTCATGCGAACTACGGCTCCGGCCATAATGACCAAATACACCAATACCAAAGCTATTTTCGAGGTATTTCTAAAACGTTTTTCCATGGTCAATCCTTGGATTACTACAAAATTACTTTAGTTTAAAGGAATAAAATAAACATTAGGAAAACTTATTTAGCTAAAATTATGGTGTCATTTAAGGGCAGCAACCAAGCCCAATGCCTTTCCTTTTTTCAGCATAAACTGGAAAGCCGCTTCGTATTCATTGGGAATTTCTCCTTCCAGAATGGCCTCCTTTATGGCGTCTTTTATGATCCCAATTTCCTTGGATGGCTTCAGGTCAAAGATTTCCATGATTTCTTCCCCGGAAACCGGAGGTTGAAAGTTCCGCACATGGTCCCGCTCTTCTACCTCTATAATTTTTTGTCGTACCTCCTTAAAGTTGTTTTTATATTTTTTTTGTTTTTTGGGATTTTTGGTAGTGATATCTGCCTCGCACAAGGTCATTAAATCGTCCACATGGTCACCGGCATCGAAAACGAGTCGCCTTACGGCCGAATCCGTAACGTTCTCAAGGGAAAGTACAATGGGTCGGGAACTCATCAGCACCATTTTCTGTACAAACTTTAGTTTCTCGTTCAAGGGCATTCGGAGCCTTTTAAAAATTTTGTAGACCATTTTGGAGCCTATGTACTCGTGTCCATGAAAGGTCCATCCTATTTTATTATCGAATCTTTTCGTAGGTGCCTTACCAATGTCGTGCAGCAGTGCGGCCCAGCGCAACCAAATATTGTCGGTATGTTCGGAAATATTGTCCACCACTTCCAACGTATGCCAAAAATTATCCTTATGTCGTTGGCCTTCCACTTCTTCAATGCCTTCTAGCGCTATCAATTCCGGAAGGATGTAGGCGAGCAATCCCGTATGGTGCAATAAGGCAAACCCTATGGATGGCTTGGGGCTCGTAAGGATTTTATGAAGCTCCTCAGCGATGCGTTCCCCGGATATGATTTTAATTCTGTCCCTGTTTTCCGATATGGCCTTTAATGCATTGGTATCTATGGAAAAGTCCAATTGTGTCGCAAATCGTATGGCACGGAGCATGCGCAACGGATCGTCAGAAAAGGTAATACTTGGTTCTAGAGGGGTTCTAATCAGTTTTCGCTCCAAATCGGCTATCCCTTGGAAAGGATCCAACAAGTTGCCATAATCCGCTTTATTTAGGGAAATGGCCAACGCATTTATTGTAAAATCCCTTCGCTTTTGGTCATCTTCCAAGGTGCCATTTTCCACTGCGGGCTTTCGACTTTCCAAGCGGTAACTTTCCTTCCTGGCACCTACAAATTCCAATTCCAGCTGGTCTTGTTTTATCATGGCAGTGCCAAAATTCTTGAAAACGGCCACTTCATGGGTTCCGGGCAATTTTTCGGCCACTTTTTTCGCTAAGGCTATGCCACTGCCAATAGCGACAATATCAATATCTTTTGGACTTTTTCTTTGCAGCATAAAATCCCTGACGTAACCACCAATTACGTAGCAGTCTACCTCCAGATCAGAGGCAGAAGCCGCAATGATGGAAAATATGGGGTGTTGTATGGCTTCACTACAGTTTTTATGCATAGCATTATTCACGGATCACTTTTACCCTTCCATCATTACTTAGTTTTATAATAGATGAAGGGCGGCTTTTTATTTTATCGTGCTCCAAATTTACTACATAGTCCACACCTTTTAAAATTACATTACTTATTTCTTTAAAACTTGATGGGGTAGGGCTACCGCTGATATTGGCCGAAGTAGAGACAATGGGGTTCTTTAGTTTTTTAATGAGGTATTGGCAAAAGGTGTCCCTTGCTACCCGAATGGCAAGAGTCTGGTCTTCGGCGATGAGGTTTTGGGCAATGCCCGCAGGATGGTCGTAAATGATGGTGATGGGTTTTTCGGACAGTTCAATGAGTTGATAGGCCATTTGGGGCACCTCTTTTACATGTTTTTCCAACATATATTCATTGGCAACCAAACAAATCATAGCCTTGGAGTCGTCCCTTTTTTTTAATGCATATATTTTTTTTACGGCTTCTTCATTGGTGGCATCACAGCCAATGCCCCAAACGGTATCCGTAGGATAAAGAATAATGCCGCCCTGTTGCAGGATCGTAAAACAGGTATTGACTTCTTGTATAAGTTGCTTATCCATAATTTCGGGCCACGAAGATACGAAAAATGGATTTTATGGCTACGAAAATGACTTTTTCTAGGGGAAAGGAATCTGATGGTATAATTATGATCGCCGGAATATAAAAATAATGTTGCTATTCCACAAAAACCGACTTCTTATCTACGGAATAATAGTAAGCCCGTTTGTTGTCCAGCTCTAGTTTACGCAATTCGGAATAGCGCACTATAATTTCCAGGGCTCCGAGATAGCAGATGGTAAGACCTTTAATTCCGTCTAAAAAGCCCAATCGGACCACATAGTTGTAACTGAATTTCCAAAATGGCTTTAAGAGTAAGCAGGTGTAGTTGAATTTTTTATCTTGAAGAAGACATTCTTTGGCCTTCAAACGGCCATAATGCAACATTTTGGACTTATAGTTGTTGAAATCCCTGTAGCAATAATGAATCAGTTTTTCATTTAGGATAGCCGATTTACCGTTTATTTCCAAGGTTTCGTGCACCATTCGTTTATCTGAAAATCGCACTTTATCCTTTCGGAACAAGCGATAATTTTTATCGGTTTGCCAGCCGCTAAAATGCAGTGGCTTGCCACAGAACATAAATTTTCGGCGAAACCAATAGGCTACATAATCGGCATCGCTCTGCAAAGTCTTACTAATTTCCGCCTGCAATTTCGGGGTTACCTGTTCATCGGCATCAATAAAAAGTACCCAATCGTTGGTGGCCTTGGAGAGCGCAAAGGACTTTTGTTTGGTAAAGTTTTCAAAGGGGCGTTGCACTACCTGTACTTTGGGATGTTTTAGGAGATATTCATAGGTACCATCGGTACTGAAAGAATCTACTACAATGATTTCGTCGGCGAACGCTATTGATGAAATACAACGTTCAATACAATGAACCTCATTATACGTAATTACTAAAGCCGTTATAGGTGTGCGCATTTTAGAAATTTTGGGGCAATGGTACTTCTTTACTTGTGTATTCTTAACTCAAAAAAACCTAAAAAAGTATTTGAGCGATAAAAAACATCCTTTTCATGCGCCTTATATTTTATTGAAGATATAAACAAAATATAAAGGTTGCGTTGTGGCCACTAAAATCCTTACATAATGTGATTGGGATAGGATTTAATTAACTTATCATCAAGTCTTTTAAGCTCTTTGTAACGCGCATAAACTCCAAGCGCGTTTAAATAGCAGATGATAAAACCTTTATTTCCATCAAGGATACCCCTGCGTATGATATAGTGATTGAAAAATTTCCAAATGGGCCTTAATAGCTGTTGCATTGGCGACCACTTTGTCCCTTTATTAAATTCTTCCAAGGCTTTTAATTGACCATATTTTATCATTTTACCTTTATAGTCTTGGTATTCCCTGTAGGAATAATGGATAAGCTTATGTTTTAGGGCTGAGGAGTTTCCTTGGACAATAAGGGTTTCATGTACGATTCTATCTTGGGTAAAGGCCACTTTACTTTTTTTGAACAACCGATAGTTTTTATCCGTTTGCCAGCCACTGAAACGCAGCACCTTATTTTTGAACATAAAAGTCCTGAAAAAGAAATAGGCACTTGCCGTGGGCCCATCGGAATTTACGGTTTCTAAAATCTCGTTTTTGAGGGGGTCCGGCACTCTTTCGTCCGCATCCAGAAAAAGGACCCAATCATTGGTAGCCTGGGTCAAGGCAAATGTTTTTTGGTCCGTAAAATTTTTAAATGGTCTTTGTATCAGTTGTACGTGGGGATATTCCTTTATTTTTTCTACCGTACCGTCCATGCTGTATGAGTCCACTATAATGATCTCATCTGCAAATTTAATATTTTCAAGTACGGCTTCAATGTGCAGGATTTCGTTGTACGTGATGAGGATCGCCGAAATTTTGTTGTTTTTAAACCCGTTGTACGGATTTGCCACAGGCCTCCCAAAAATGGAAAAAATCTTTAGTTTTCTTGCCACGGATAGCTCTCGGTATTCGGGAACGCCATATTCGGCAATGTAATTTTTGGCGGTAGTGACCATGCGCTCCGCAGACTTACCATCTTTGTACGGATGGATTTGGCTATTTAGGTGGGCACGTTCTTTGGCATATTGATCGTTTTTAAGATTGCTCCTTACTTTTTCCGTTAAATTTGAATAGCTTTTGGAATCGTCCCAAAATAATTTATCTGAAATGTTATGGAAAGAAATAACAGGCTTGTCCAAAAGGAGGAATTCGTAGATTACGGAAGAAGTATCGCTCACCAAAACATCTGCAATAAGTAACCATTTACTAATGTTATTTTCCTTTATAATGAGAATATTGGGAATTTCGTGGGCAAGTTTTTTGTAGGCATCCATCCATATGGGATCCATAAGATCGTGGAACTTTATGCAAATAAGATACTCTGTTTTAACGGCCAAAATTTTTATTTCCTCAAGTAAATAGGGCGCAGAGGTTAAACTGGGCGAGAAAGTAGGGGCATATAATATTATTTTATCTGTTCGGTAGGCCTCTAATAAAGCACGTTTTTCGGGGTTGTATTTATCATTATCGGTGCTGAAAACATCCAACTTGGGCCACCCCGTTTCTATGACCCCAAAATTTTGGTGTTTTTGTGCCAATTTTTTGAACCTTTCAGTAAAATAAGGGCCTTGGGTTAGGTATAGATCAAAATAGTGCCTAATCCTAAAATGCCCTCCTTTTTCTCCGGCCAGGCCATGGAACACCTGTACTTTAAGACCTCTAAGATAATGGGGAACCGCATTTCCGGGAACAAAAATAACATCGCTCTTAAAATAGTGGATATCTAGAATACTTGTCGTAAAATCTTCATTTTTAAAGGGGAAGGTATCCAGTAATTTTGGGGAAATATACCAGATAAAAAAGTCCTTTGTGGTACGGAGCACATCCCTGATGGGTGCCAGAACACCAAAAGCGTATGGGTTTTCACAAAATAAAGTGCACTTCATTCTCTAAAAAGGGTGTTGGCATTGTCCAGATCTTCCTTAAAATCAACTTCCACACAATCAAAGGCCGAAATGTCTACCGGACTAATTTGTAATCCATCTTTTTCAATGGCCATTTCCAGACCCTTCTCAAAATAATCGTTATCATCGCATTCCTTCAATCGATTTATGAGTTGATCAATGTCCTTAACCGAAATAAAGTTAATGCCCACGGCCTCTCCCAGTCCATTTTTAACGGTTTTGGACAGTTTGTCTATAAAATTGTTTTTTACGGTATATTTTACCTCTTCATCGGCCACTTTACTCGTATTTACGGCCACAAAGGATTGCCCTTTTTTTAGGTATGGATCAAGAACAGCAAAAATGTTCGCATCGAAAACCACGTCACCATTCAACCAAAGTACCGATGTATCCTTGTTTCTTTGAAGCCCCCTTAAAAGACTTTTAGAAGTATTGGTCCTGTCAAAAAAGGGATTGTATATGTACGTAAGATCGGGAAAGCGTTCCATGATCAATTCTTTTTTAAAACCAACGATTACACTTATGTCGTTGGCATCGTAATGTGCCGCAAGATGGTTTACCTGCATCTCCAAAATGCTTTTCCCATTATTAAGCCGGGTCAGCGGTTTCGGAAAAGGATTTCCCAATCTGGAACCGATACCGGCTGCAAGGATTATGATTTTCATTGGTTGTTATTTTTGTTTTGTACGGCCATAAAATCAGAAATTGCCATTGCAGCATTTTCACTTGCCGAATAATTTGGGTCCGAATACATATTTTCCTTAAAAAACTGTTTTTGTACAGTAAGATAGTTATTTTTTTTGGTTGAAAGGGTTTTAAGTGCCATGACCATTTCCTCCATCGAGGTCACTACATCGCCATTTATCCAAAAGTCGTAATTGCTATTGTTTTTCCATTCCACTTTTTTTGAATTGATAAAAATGGCAGGTCTGGGCTTTAGTAAGAATTCATATATTTGGCTAGATACGTCGCCCAGGTAAATATCACTATGGAGCACATACGTCATGTTCGAGCTTTTTACGCTTCCCAAATCGATAAGGATATTTTCTTTTTCAAAATACTTTTTGGGGATTACGGAAGGCTTCAAAAATCCTTTCCTGTTGAACAAATAGATATGTGGGGCAAAGACCAGGTTGTATTTATCTGATTTGTAAAAATAATCCAGAACTTGTAATCCGTGGGTGTACCAGGAAGAGTTTACTTTATTGAAATGCGGATTGTAGAGCACAATGGGCCGTTGGTTCTTAAATGGTTGCGTGTGTTGGCCTTCTTTGGTTACCACGTCGAATTTAGAATACCCCACAATGGCGTGGTGCGGGGTTAAGAGACCTTCTTTTTTAAGCCTGTTCGCATAGGTTTCCCCGCAAACAAGGGTCAGGTCGAAAAGTTTTACGGAGGGTTGCAACGCATAGCCCCTGCCCGGAGGGCCATGGTTTACCGATATCAAATATGGTTTTCCCCCATCTTTCCTATATTTGTGCACATATCCATGGTTCTTTTCGGTAAAGACTAGGGCGTCATAGGACAATAATAATTTTTTATGTCGGGCGTATAAATAAACGGCACTGGGTTTTTTTCTTCCGCTTATCTTGTCTATGATCTGTCTGATAAAGGGAGGCACTACTTGCCTTACATTTATTTTTTCCGCTTCGAGAAGGGAGATCGATTTGAAAAGGTATCCATGTTTACCCTTATAGGTAAGGATATCTACTTGATATTCGGGATTTTTGGAAAGTTCTGCCGCGATGCCTATAAAATGGGGGATATGGTGAATTTCCTCAAAGTAAACAAAGCCAACCTTTTTTTTTGCGTTTTCCATTCATTATACAGCTACGCCATATTCTCTCAAGGCATCATTTAAAGAGGTTTTAAGATCTGTTGACGGTTTTCGGGTCCCAATGATAAGCGCACAGGGCACCTGGAAATCCCCCGCCGGAAACGTTTTTGTATAACTTCCGGGAATAACAACAGACCGGGCAGGCACCAAACCTTTTCGCTCTAAAGGAGTTGCCCCTGTAACATCTATTATTTTGGTGGATGCCGTAAGCACCACATTGGCGCCCAGAACGGCTTCTTTTTCTATCCGTACTCCTTCCACCACAATGCATCGAGATCCCACGAAGACCCCATCTTCAATGATAACTGGGGCGGCTTGTAAAGGTTCTAAAACCCCGCCGATACCCACACCGCCACTTAGGTGTACGTTTTTACCAATTTGGGCACAACTGCCAACGGTGGCCCAAGTATCTACCATCGTTCCTTCATCTACGTAAGCTCCAATATTTACATAGCTGGGCATAAGTATGGTGCCTTTGGCAATGTAGGCACCATGTCTGGCCACTGCATGGGGCACTACACGGACCCCTTTTTCGGCATAACCTCTTTTTAACGGAATTTTATCGTGGTATTCAAAAATACCGACTTCCAGGGTTTCCATTTTTTGGATGGGGAAATAAAGTACAACACCCTTTTTTACCCATTCGTTGATTTTCCATCCGTCGGAAGTGGGTTCTGCACAGCGCAGCTCCCCATTGTCCAATAACCGGATTACCTCACGGATGGCTTGCTGTGTGGGTTTTTCGGCTAAAAGTTCCCTATTTTCCCATGCTTTTTCTATAGATTGTCTTAATTCGGTCATTGTCGATAATATTTCTGCAAATATAACGGCTATCCCTTAAAAAATGGTTCAATTTTATACTTATCACATTTTATCGTTTATTTTTGCAAAAAAATATATGTGGGCAGAATTTTGGCACTTGATTTCGGGAAAGTTCGCACAGGTATTGCGGTGACGGACGAATTGAAGCTTATTGCTTCAGGACTCACCACGGTAGACACTAACCAATTAATCCATTTTTTAAAAAAATATGTTTCAGAGGAAAAGGTAGAATGCTTTGTGGTTGGGGAACCTAAACAGATGAATGGTACGCCTTCGGAATCGGAAACTTTAATTGTTCCATTTTTACAAAATTTAATCCACACATTTCCTGGGATTACTATAATTAGACAAGATGAAAGGTTTACCTCTAAAATGGCATTACAGAGCATGATTGATGGTGGACTTAAAAAAAAACAACGAAAAAACAAAGCCCTGATCGATGAAATTAGTGCAACCTTAATTTTGCAAGCCTATCTTAATAGAAAAAAGTAACATGATTTTACCGATTGTAGCCTATGGCGATCTCGTTTTGCGGAAAGTTGGAAGTCCTATAGATAAAGGCTATCCCGATTTGGAAGGGTTGGTCAACAATATGTGGGCGACCATGTACAATGCCAGCGGCGTGGGGTTGGCAGCTCCCCAGATTGGCCTTGCCATACGTTTGTTCGTCATAGATACCACCGCTTTTGGGGAAGATGAAGAATTGCCCTTGGAGGAACAAAAAGCCCTTAAAAATTTTAAAAGCGTATTTATAAATGCCAAGATTTTGGAAGAGACGGGCAAAGAATGGCTGTTTAATGAGGGATGCCTCAGTATTCCTGATGTTCGCGAGGACGTTTCCCGAAAGGACACTTTGACCATTACCTACCTGGACGAAAATTTCAAAGAGCACAAAGCAACCTATAACGGACTTCTGGCCCGTGTCATTCAGCACGAATACGACCATATCGAGGGTATACTGTTTACGGATAGGTTATCGACCCTAAAAAAGACACTCCTGAAATCGAGATTGGCCAATATAGCCAAGGGAAAAATAAAGGTGGATTATAGAATGCGTTTCCCGGATATTAAAAAAGCACGTTAAAGCAATTTTTTTATTCCCCTAAAAATTCAATATTTGCCCAAAAAATTAAAAGACAACATGAGTTTAGATAAAATCCTGTCCATTACCGGAAAACCGGGGCTATATAAATTACTTACACAGACCAGGACCGGCTTTGTTGCCGAATCGTTGCTGGATGGTAAAAAGATAACGGTTAGCCTAAAGAACAACGTTAGCGTGCTTTCCGAGATCGCAGTATATACCTTGGAAGAAGAGGTGCCATTGTATAAAGTCTTTCAACAGATAAAGGAAAAGGAAAAAGGTGGAAAAACGGACGTATCCCACAAGGACGAAAAACTGAAATTAGAGGAATATTTCTTTGGGATACTTCCGGATTATGACGAGGACAGGGTCTATGCCAGCGACATCAAAAAAATCATTCAGTGGTACAATTTACTCCACGATAAAGGTATTGTGGATTTTAGGGAAAAGGAAAAGGAAGAGGTTGCTTCTGATGCTGTGGAACAAGAAAAGGAGCAAGTGCCCCCACCTAAAGTTAAAGCCAAGAAAAAGAAGAAATAATCCTTCGATTTTAGTCCAATTAATATTTTGCCATTCCACCTAAGGGGAAGCAAAAATATATAAAGCATTAAAAGGAGGTTGTTAAGTTAGCGGCCTCAATGAGATCATCGTTCGTATAGCTCAATGGGCAAGTTGTCCGGATCATTAAAAAAGGTAAATCGCTTTTGGGTAAATTCGTCCAATCTAATTTTTTCTGTGGCAATTTTAAAGGAGTTTAAATAAGCTACACAATCATCCAAGTGTTCCACTGCAAATGCAATGTGCCTTAAACCGGTTGCCTCCGGACGTGTTTGTCTTTTGGGAGGATCTGGAAATGAAAACAGCTCAATTATATATTGTCCATGCAACGATAAATCGAGTTTGTAGGAGTGCCGCTCTTGGCGATATATTTCACGTTCAATTTTAAACCCTAAAATTTCGGTATAGAACTTTTTAGATTTTTCATAGTCTGCACAAATTAGGGCAATATGGTGTAACTTCTCTATTTTCATTTTAAGATAAAGTATGCTGTTTCTCTACTATTGCTAAAGGCGGTGACGTTTTGGATTTTAGATCGTTGCGTATCGTTTGCACCGGGTTTTTCGCAGTGAAGATACGGATAAGATTTAAATGGGAATAGTACGGTTTCTTTACTTCTTTATGAAGGGGTAATTTAAACCAAAAAGGCGAAAGAGACACAAGGATCGTATTACCGCTTGGGGCGGTATGAAGCCGATGAAAGATAGGATTGACGGCATTGGCATCAACGGGGTTATGAGTGGATTGTACTTACCCGAAAAGGGTTCTGGCCTTGGCTATGCGCCCATACAGACCATTGAATGTTTTGGACAAGTATATGGATAGGAGCTGGCTGCCCCATTCGCTATGCCGGTCGGGCAAAAATGGCCAAGCTATAAAGATCGTGCAGATGCCGGAAAAACAATACCCAACATATCGGCCGTTGGCAAAAAACGAATTTGGTTAGACAGTTTGTTCTATATTGTCCGACAAAAAGGCCAAAAACCACTATTTTCTAATGCATAGTCCGGGATTATCAAATATTGTATTCGGGATCCTGCCCGAGTCGGATCGCCGGTTAGTCTTTCAAAACGTTCCCAGCTCCGGAATTCTGATAGGCTTTAGCTCACTGGTGGAAAGGACTTTTGAAGCCGATACTTTTTCATGGACCCTCCCTGCGGATGAAAAACATGCCTATACGTATTCATTTCAGACTTTTTTAAAAAAATAACGATCATTTTAAGGCAGACGGATTATTCATAAAAAAAATAAAACTACCTTTTCACTGTCAAATTATGAAGATAATAGGAATCATACCGGCTCGATACGCATCTACAAGACTTGAGGGAAAACCTTTAGTGGATTTGTGCGGCAAACCCATGATTCAGCATGTTTACGAACGCGTTAAAAGGCAATTAGACTATGTAATTGTTGCCACAGATGACAAACGTATCTTCGATACGGTTCAAAATTTCGGTGGTGAAGTCGTTATGACCGCCAATAACCACAGTACGGGGACGAATCGATGTTTGGAAGCCTATCAAAAACATACCCAATCTACCGGAGAAAAATTCGACGTGGTCATCAATATCCAAGGAGATGAACCGTTGCTGGAACCTGAACAAATCGAAACTTTAACAAGGTGTTTTGATGCAATTGATACGGATATGGCTACCTTGGCCATACCGTCCAATCCCACTGAAAAACTTTCGCAAACCGGTGTTTTTGTAGTGCTTGATAAATATCGTTATGCGTTGTATTTTAGCCGTTCGGTGATTCCGTTTGTACAAAATGCAAAATCAGTTGAATGGACTTTGCGGCATACGTTTTACAGGCAAGTGGGTATGTACGGGTTTCGACCCAAGGCGTTGGAAGAATTTGCCAATCTCCAACAAACTTCCCTTGAAAAAGCGGAATCGCTGGAGCAAAATCGTTGGCTCGAAAATGGAAAAAAAATCAGGGTGGGAATCACAACGCACGAGACCATTCCGGTGGATACAAAAGAAGATGCAGAGCTTGTGAGAGCGATTATGAAAAAGAAAGCAGTAAACAATTATTAGCTCAGCGATCTCAGCGAAAAACGCTGTTAACTCTGCGTTTAAAAAACAATGAAAACACTAATTTGTATAAAAAACACCTTAAAGAAATAAACTGTAATGAGTCAAAAAAAAGTACAAGTAGGCAATGTATCCTGTGGAGCAGATCAACTATTCCTGATTTCCGGGCCTTGTGTGATTGAAACAGAATCCATTATGATGCGAACAGCCGAAACCATCAAAGAAGTAACCGAAAAGCTCGGCGTTCCGGTGATTTACAAATCGTCTTTTATGAAAGACAACCGGAGTTCGGCCGATTATTATTCAGGTCCGGGCGTAGAAAAAGGCTTGCGTATCCTCGAAAAAATCCGCAAAGAATTCGGTTTTCCGATACTGACAGACGTGCATTATCCATCGCATGTCAAAGAAGTTGCCGAAGTAGTCGATGTGGTGCAAGTGCCTGCCTACCTCTTGATGCAAACCTCATTGGTTTTGGAAGTAGCCGAACAACAAAAAGCGGTGAACCTGAAACACGCGCAGTTTTTAGCACCAGAAAATATGATCAAACCGGTCGAAAAAATCGAATCGGTCGGCAACCACAACATCCTGCTCACCGAACGCGGTTATGTCTTTGGCTACAACGATTTGATAGTCGATCCGAGAAGTTTCTACCACATGAACGAAATTGGCTATCCGGTCATTTTTGACGTAACCCACTCCATCCGAAAGTACGGTACACCGAGTGCCGACCCCAAAGGTGGCGCACGACAATATTTGGAAGTACTTGCCAGAGCAGGCGTTGCTTCAGGTGTGGACGGACTGTTCGTAGAGACACATCCTTGTCCTTCCGAAGCACTTTGCGATGCTGCCAGCCAGCTCGACATGATGCATCTCGAAGAATTCCTGAAACCCCTTTTAGAATTGCACAACACCGAAGTTAAATACAGAAAAAAATAAACCAACCCACATTAATTTTAAACTATGGAACTTTATTTAGATTCAGCCGATATCAACGAAATTCGGGAAGTCAGCAAATACGGCATCGTTGCCGGCGTAACGACCACCCCAACGTTTATGCACCGTCACGGCATCACCGATATTGACGCCGCGATTGTAGAATTGTCAAAAATGGTCGATGTCATTCAAATCGAGGCCTTAGGCTCTACCGCGGACGAAATCGTGCAAGAAGCCTACCGACAAGAAGCACTTGGGCTAGACCGTGCAAAGACGGTTTACAAAATTCCGGTTTCCCTTGAAGGTGTCAAAGCCTGTAAAATCCTGACCGATCAAGGATTTTTGGTCAATGTTCACCTGGTTTACACCTTGCAACAAGCCTATATGGCGATGAATTCGGGTGCTACGTACGTTTGTCCGCTTGTCGGAAGATTGCAGGATCAAGGACACGACGCATTGGCATTGGTTCAACAATGTGTAGATGCCGTGAATTACTACGGCTACAACACCAAAGTGATGTTCTCTTCCGTACGGAATGCAGAACATGTGCGCAACGCCATCAATATTGGCGTACACACCGTGACGGTGCCTTGGAAAATAATGAAACAACTCACGGAAAACAATTTTACCACCATCGGCACCAAAGAGTTTGAACAACACACCCGCCTCATGATGGTGAAAGTTTCGCAAGCATTGAAAAAAGAAAATCCGGTTGCAAAAGCTTCCGATACCATTTCTGACTGTTTGGTAAAAATGACAGCCGGAGGTTTTGGCGCAGTTACAGTTATCAACGATGCAAGCGAAGCCATCGGAATCTTCACAGACGGCGATTTGAGAAGATTGATCGAGGCAGGCGGTTCTATTGGGAATACCCTGTCCTCATTGGAACTTAAAAAACCAAAATCCATCGATGCGGATGAATTGCTTTACAAAGCACAACAGATTTTCAGCGAAACGAAAGTCGATGAATTGGTGGTTACCCAAAACGGGAAAGTAGTAGGGATACTCGACATTCAGCAGTTGATAGATTAAATTTACAGGAGGCCGAAAGGCCTCTTTTTTGCTATGTATAAATCTTCTGAAAACGTACGGAA
The DNA here is from genome assembly GCA_041749595.1 of Flavobacteriaceae bacterium. Lineage (GTDB taxonomy): Bacteria > Bacteroidota > Bacteroidia > Flavobacteriales > Flavobacteriaceae > Aurantibrevibacter. The sequence goes on from JBGTBA010000091.1 coordinate 17,246, forward strand.
ACTGTTTGAAAGCAATGGGGGCATTTTTTGGACGCCACCTGCCGAACTTTCCGAAAAGCTCAAGGGCATCAAAGCCTTGTTGTTTGATTGGGACGGTGTTTTTCATTCCGGAAGCAAATCGGAAGACCAGATCAGTAGTTTTTCCGAAGCCGATTCGATGGGTATAAACATGCTCCGGTTTGCTTATTATTTGAAAAACAAAGAAATTCCCTACTCGGCTATCGTCACCGGGGAAAACAACCCGACCGCACAGTTTTTCGCCCAAAGGGAACATTTTGATGCCGTATTTTCAGGAGCGAAGGACAAGAGAATCGTTCTGGAAAAGATATGCGTACAAAACAACCTAAAACCAGAGGAAATTCTTTTTGTATTTGATGACATCCTCGATTTGAGCGTGGCTAAACAGGTGGGCGTTCGCATGATGATTCATCGGAAATCAGGTGTTCTTTTGAACGACTATGCACAAAGGCATCAACTGTTTGATTACAAAACCTCAACGGAAGGCAATGGACATGCCATTAGGGAAGTCTGCGAACTTTCTCTGGGACTTTTAGACCAATTTCACAAGGTCATAGAAGAACGTATGCACTTTACTGAAACCTATCAAACTTTTATTTCACTTAGAAATCAAAAGAAAGTTTCGTTTGGGATTAAATAAGGGACAAAAAATGAATACATAAAAATTTTCCCTTTGGAGACAGGGAGCTGATATGAACACCATCAAAATTGGTTTAGCGCGATTTGGTACGGGCGAACGTTTTTTAACGCTCTTTTATAACGTTTACGCGGGGCATGTAATTGGCTCTCCTTACGTTAGGGCTTTCTGCTGTGCTGATATTCTGTGTTACTTCAGCCCGGTACTGTCGCTGGATAAAGATAGAAAGCTGAGGGTATATTCCAAAGCTCATCCGTGAGACGTCAGCTGGGACTGCAGCTGATCAGCGATATGTCGATCAGGATATATTCTAAAGCCAGCATAGCAGAAAGACCCTTGTTGTAAGCCGTTTACTTTTTTTTAGCAGGAATTTTGATCCCATCCTCAAATTTTAAATAGGCATTAAAAAACGGAAGCATTTCGGTATTTATTCTACCATCATTTCCACCTATTTTGCTACCGTGATCACCTAAATACTCTTCTGCAAAATGATCAATACCATACGCTTCTAACTTCTTGCTCAGCTGAATACAGTTAACAACAATAAATGGGATCTCGTCGTTTCTCCCCCAATCCAATTTGAGTGCAGTTAAACTTTTTAATGAGGCTATGTGTGTATCAATCATATTATAAAGAAAGTTTTCTTCCCATTTCTTTATAATAGAAGCATCCACTATTATACTATCGCCAATATAATGCACAGGCAAAGCTCCATAGAAAGGAAGGTCTTTTTTATCCGGGGCAAAGGCCCTGCCAAAAACAGTAAAGAGCATAGCATAGAAATCTTTATTTGTAGCCCAATCCGATGACAAATTGTCAAAACCCTTAAAAATCTCCTCTTCATTTTTTGCAAATTGTACCTTCTTAAAACCAGCGTTTCCAATATTAAAATAAGGCCCCCAATTTAACCCTCCCGGACTTAATGAATAAACAGCGCTAAATACGTTACTGTACATCATTCCGATTTTGAGTGCTCCATATCCACCCATTGAATTCCCTGCTAACCCTCTGCCCATTCTATTCGGGATAGTACGAAATTTTTTATCTACGTATTGAACAACATCTTTGGCAATATAATCTGCCCATTTACCCGTTAATGACGAATTCGTATAAAGGCTCCCCCTGAAACGAGTATGACTGTTTGGCAACACTAATATCATTGGGTTCAATCGGCCACTTGCAATATCCTGATCAAGTAAATTCTGGAAATTAAATTCAGCCATACAAATACTATCATCTATAGGAAATCCATGTAAAAAATAGATCACCGGATAGTGCGTTTTACTTTCATCATAGCCTGCAGGCAAATAAATGGTTAGCCTGCGCATAGGATCTTCACCACCATGATTTCCCTCGATAGAAGCAGCTACGAATTTTTCAACTATAACTTTTCCTTTCGCCGTGTTTTGTGCAGATATAAAGTTTAGGGAAATAAACAAACAAAAAATAAGTAATAGATATTTCATAAATACTGTTTGAAGAAAGTTCCGAATTAATAGTTTGAATTACAAAATAATCGATGTGGCATAAGTTGACGCACTAATCTAAATGGCTCTCCTAACAAATTAATGACTGGGTCAATATTTTTTATTATTTGTCGACCAGTGAAAAGTTTAACATAGGATCAAGCCTTGCATTGGAGTTATAGAGTTCATTCCATCCGAGCATTTCACCAGAAATAGCGGCATCCCTGCCAAGTATTGCAGTAAGTGCCGAATTTACCCCCGATTTGGTTTCGTTAAGATATTTTCCGGTTTCAATACTTTTTATAAAGGCTATTTCTTTGTTCATATCTGCATCCTGAAGCGAGTTAAGAAAAACCCCTGCCCTTCTTTGCCCATCCGTAAGTTCGGCTACCCCACATCGCGGGATCCCTGAATCCCAGGGATTATCGCCACTGATAAAAACGCCACCTGAATAATGGGCTTCAGCGGTACCCTTGGTTCCGATGAACTTTGCACAGACATCTCCAAAATATGGACCGTATTGCGATGCCGTTAAACTAACGCTTACGCCCGGATATTGATATACCACCTGATAGTGTTTCCAGGTATCGCCAAAATCCTGACTTTCATCTTTCCCTCCCATTCCAATGGCTTGAACGGGCAATTTTTGAAGTGCCCAGTTACATACATCAAGCATATGAATACTTTGGTCAAGCATCGTTCCTCCGGACAGGGCATGAAAATGATATTGATTTCGGATACGGGCCTCATCATAAGATAGCCCGGTTATATTGCCAACAGGTATTTGCGAAGACAGATAATAAAGTTGTGCGCTTAATATCTCACCAATATCGCCCCGGTGAATGCGATTGACCATTTCCACATAAGGAGTTGCATACCTGATTTGAAAACCAATTACGATGCTCTGTTGTCCGTTTACCCGATTGCCAACCATTTCTATTTTCCGGCAACCGGCCACATCGGGCGAAGCTGGTTTTTCGCAATAAATATGTTTGCCGGCAAGTGCTGCCGCTTCCAAAAAATCGGGATGTGTATAGGCCGGAGAGGAAATTAAAACAGCATCAACATCCTTGTTTTCAAGTAATTTAAGGTACGCTTTTGAGCCTATATGGGTATTGGTTTTTAATATTTTGGAGAACCCTCTTTTTACATTAAGCTCATCAAGGATTTTTTTTGAGGATTCAAGTTTATCCTCAAAAATATCTGCCATGGCTATAATATTGATGTTGGTATATTTTGACATAGAGGAAATTACCGCGGTGCCTCTTCCACCACATCCAATAATTCCCATTCTAATAGCGGAGTTTGCTTTAGACCCAAAAGCCAGACCGGGACTGATTAATGTGAATGCGGAAACCGTTGCAGTGCCTTGTATAAATTCCCTTCGTTTCATATTGATGATTTTTTTAGTTTGAAAAAACGTGTATATCTGTCATGGTTATTTTAAATGTCAAGGATATATTTGGTATAAGTTAATCTAATATTTTTTTCAATTTCAACTGTAGGGTTAATTTTTTTCGGAACATGACCTCCTCTTATAATCAAAACAAAAAAATTTTAAATAGTCCTCTAAATCAAATGTACTATTCTTTTGGCTTGGTTATCAGGGATTTTAATCTGTGTTGCACTTATTTATAGCGGCTTGTATTTTTTACCTAAGATAAAAATCGCCTTTATAAAGGAGGTGTTTAAGCAAGGCATTGAGCTGTCGATTTAATTCTTGAATATGGACATTAGTTTTAAATCGCCGCCAAATACAAGGCCATGCGTATTTTCCAATAGGGGATTTGTTCCTCAAAATACAGAAAATAAGGTTTTAGGCCTTCTGCCTCAGGACTAAGTTCCTTTTGGGCAGTGGTAACACTAGCTATTTCTTCTTCTGAGATATAATCGTAAAGATTTATGCTTTTCCCTTCTTCATGTATTTTAATCAGATGGTTGTAAACGGTGTCTTCTTTTAAATTTCTTAATATCGAAATTTCTTCAATGGACATCCCGTTTTTGAGTAGTTCGTAGGTTTGAAGGTGTGTTGGCACCTTTTTGGATTCTCCATTCTGATGCCTTTGGATAACAGTTAAAAATCGGTGAGCATATTTTTCCTTTTTAACCTCCCCAACACCACTTACTTTGGCAAATTCTGGTTCGGTAAGTGGTAAAACGGCCTCCATATCCTTTAAGGTAGCATCACTAAAAATAATATAGGCAGGCACATTTTCTTCCAAAGCGATCGTTGCCCTGAGTTTTCTCAGTTTTTCGAATAGATTTGGGCTTTCAAATGGGCGTATTTGTTCTTTTTCCGGAATAGCGACTTTTTGTGTTAGTGTGGCAAGTTTTATTTTTTCGTTGTCGAACAATATTTTTTTTGCCAAAGGGGTCAGTAACAACCGCCCGTTTTCATGGAACCGGATTTCCAAAACACCTTGATTGATGAGCTGTATGATATATTGTTGCAAGTCCAACCAAGGAACATCCTTAGCACTACCGTATGTTTTTATATTTTGATAGCCCTTGTCATAAACTCCCGAATTTTTTGCACCGCGCAATACGTCTACCAACATTCCTAATGCTTCTTGCTCTTTAAGCCTATATACCGCAGAACATATTTTTTGTGCCAAAATAGTGCCATCCATAAATTGCGGAGGGGTTTTACAATTGTCACAATTGCCGCAATTATCCACAATGTGTTCGCCGAAATAATTGAGTAATGCAATACGTCTGCAACTTAAAGCCTCAGCAAACTGTTGCATACGTTCCAGTTTCGCCAACTGAAATTTCTCTGTGGGGGTGCCGGAAATAAATTGTCGCAATTGGATAACATCCGAAAAACTGTAAAATAACAGGGTATGGGCGGGAAGTCCATCGCGGCCACTACGCCCTATTTCCTGATAATAGCCTTCCAGATTTTTGGGCATGTTATAATGGATCACCCAACGCACATTACTTTTGTCGATACCCATACCAAAAGCAATGGTGGCCACAATAATTGGGATTTGGTCATTTATAAAGGCGTCTTGTATTTTAGATCGTTCGTCGGAGGGCAAACCTGCATGATACGCAGCAGAAGCATACCCATGCGCATTAAGTTTTTCCGAAAGCGTTTCGGTGCCTTTTCGGCTAAGGCAATAGATAATGCCACTTTCGCCTTTTCGGTTTTCCAAAAACCGGAATATTTGTTTTAAGCGGTTGGTGCCCGGTCTAACATCCAGATATAAGTTTTTACGATCAAAGGAAGCAAGGTGTTTACTGGCATTGGGAATCTGCAGTTGTTTTAGAATATCGTCTTGGGTGGCACTATCTGCAGTGGCGGTAAAGGCCAGAACGGGAGTATGCGGAAAGTAGTTCCTCAACTGTCCCAATTGGGTGTAGGCGGGTCTAAAGTCATGTCCCCAAGCAGAAATACAATGGGCTTCATCAACCGCAAAAAAGCTTATGCTTTTTTCGGAAAGATGGGGTAATAGCAATGGTAAACTTTCCGGGGCGGCGTATAGCAGTTTAAGCATCCCATCCTGCAATTTGCGCAGGACAAGGTTTTGGTATTCAGAATCTTGACTACTGTTATAAAAATCTGCGGATATGCCGTTGGCCCTAAGGGCATCAACCTGATCTTTCATCAAAGCGATCAATGGGGAAACCACTATGGCCGTACCGGGCAAGATCAACGCGGGCAATTGGAAACATAAGGACTTTCCACCACCTGTAGGCATTATAGCTAGGAGATCCTTACCGGAGAAAATATCGGAAATAATAGCTTCCTGATTGGGTAGAAAGGAATCAAAACCGAAATGGGTTTTAAGCAGGTCTAATTGTTCTTCAGTGGCCATCATATTGTAAAAATAATCCATTTTAGACGGTATTGGAATATGGATTAGGAATAAAACCGATCCATCCATTAAAAAGCGTTCACGTTTTTTATGGCTTAAACTAAAATACTATTTAATAGCCGCTAAGATATCCCTTAAAAACGCATTGACATTGAACTTTGGATTTTCGGCCAATCCGGTGCGTACCACAACCAGATCTTTGGAGGGGATAATGAACACATATTGGCCTTGAAAACCATTTGCAGAGTACATATCTTTTGGTACGTCCGGAAATTTTCCGCCGGCGTTGAGCCAAAAATGAGCACCATAAGTGCCATCGGAATGCTCGGTGGGTTTGCTAATGTAAGAAACCCAAGCGGGACTGAAAATTTGAACTCCGTTCCAATTACCTTTGTGCAGGTACAATAACCCGAACTTGGCCCAATCGCGGGTGTTCGCCCAGGCATAGGAAGAGCCCACAAAATTACCGGCCATATCGGTTTCAAGAAGCATAGAGTGCATGCCAATTTTATCTATCAAGGCATGGTAAGGAAAATCCAGATACGCTTGATGGGCATTAAACTGTTTCCTTAAAATCCCGGATAATAGATTTGAGGTTCCGGAGGAGTAGTTCCATTTTTCCGTTGGTTTTGCAATGGCTTGTTTGTTCATTTGAGCCAAACCCATATCCGCATCCAAAAACAACATTTTTGTAACGTCGGAAATGGAAGTGTAATCCTCATCCCATTCCAAGCCGCTTTGCATGCGCAGCAAATGGTTCAGGGTAATCTGTTTTCGATTGTCTTTTTGCCAATCGTCAATAGGTGTGGCTTGCGTGATGGTCAATTTCTGCTGATATTCCAAAATCCCATATAAGGTAGCCAACACGCTTTTGGTGGCCGACCAACCCAAAATAGAGGTGTTTTCGGTAAATCCCTCGGCATAGTTTTCTGCAATGATATGATCCTTGTAAACCACCAATACGGTTCTTGTTTTTTGTGTTTCAGGATTGGTGAATGCTTTTGCTATACTTTGTTGTAGCTTCGGATAATCCACATTTTCAAATAAGGTGTCTTTAGGCGCACCATTGCCATAGGGAAATGGTTCGTTACTCATTTCAATGGTTCTATTCGGCTTTCTGTTTACCAACGGATAATCGGGGTTCAGGAGCACCGCCCCGAGTCCATCCCTATACACCGCTTTCCTTTTCATTAAGCCAAATACCGTGGCAGTCGCTTGTTTTTTTTCAGTATCCACGCTGGATTTGGCCAATTTGATCAAAGGCACATTATGGTCATTTTTGTTGATGGATTCGACCGATCTTTCGGATATAAAAACGGTAGAGGCCATATTTTTAGCAGCAAAACCGGAGATAATGTTTAGCTTGGGATAGTTATAGATAATGGCTCCAACAAGAAGGAACCCAAGCACTATCAGAAGTTTTTTAAGAAATTTCATGGATGACCATTAAAGTTAAAAAAGTGAACATTCCCTGTTTATAGGCTAATGTACTGTTTTTACACTTTTCAATTGAATTTTTTGGTCAAGGGTTTTCTATTTTGCATCTGTTGGCATCTTAAGTTTTATTCCAGAACAAAAAAAGCAGTAAGCTCAAAATTAGAAACAGAAAGAGACTAAAAAAGGGCCGGATGCATTTTTCACGACTTTGTTTTGGATGCCATGGATCCTATGACTATCTTCATTTTATAATGATAATGCAAGGAATGAAAAAGAAAGGCGTTTATAAATCTTTACAACTGATTTTGTGGATATTAATGGCATTTTGCCTGTCCTGTTCCTCTCCCAAGGAAAAAAGAGCGGCTGTGCTTTATCAAAATTATTGTAGTGGTTGTCATGTACCGCCGGCTATTGATGCTCTGCCCAAACATATTTGGGAAACCGCGATTTTACCCGAAATGGGTGCCCGATTGGGCATAAAGGATTCAATATATAACAAGTTCAAAGGCGTTTCGTTTCATGAGCAAAGTCTTATAATAAAGGCCGGTATTTATCCCTATGCACCGCTAATTTCAGAGGCAGATTGGCAACTCTTGAAAAATTACGTCCTGTCTTTGGCGCCCGATTCTTTAGAGGCATCCAATTTTACGGTACCTTCCAGAGAACTGGTCCAGTTTAAACCCCAATCCATAAATTTGGACAGTACAAAAGGATCCCTAATCACCTATATGGAATTTAATAAACAACACAAGATGTTGGTTACGGGTGATTTGCGCGGTAATGTACGGTCGTACAATTTTAAAAGTAAACAAGCAAACATCATGGCAACTGGTCTGGGCAACGGCATAACTGCCCATACCCTGTTAAAAGATAGGTCTTTTACGACGCTGGTGGGGTATTTGGATCCCTCGGAAAGTGCTTCGGGAAGTATACTTTTGCAGCAAAAGGGCGAAAATACCGTAATAGCCGACTCATTGCACAGGCCCGTACATACGTTGGTGCACGATTTTGATAATGATGGGGAAGACGAAATTATCGTTAGTGAGTTTGGCGATTTCACCGGTCAACTAAGCCTCCTTAAAAGAAGTGCTTCCGGAGCCTTTCAAAAAACAGTGTTATTGGCTCAGCCCGGTGCTATCCGGATTTTAGCCAGGGACATGGACAAGGACGGTAAGGATGATGTGGTGGTGTTAACCTCTCAAGGCAATGAAGGTATAACCATTTTATATCAGAAGGAGAATTTACAATTTTTTGCGGAACAAGTAATCCGGTTTAGCCCCGTGTATGGCAGCAGTTGGTTTGAGTTGTTGGATTATAACGGTGATGGTTTTGACGATATCATAACCGTAAACGGCGATAATGCAGATAAGTCTTATGTGCACAAACCCTATCACGGCATGCGGATTCATATAAATGATGGCCGGAATAATTTTGAGGAAAAATATTTTTACCCAATGAACGGAGCCACCCGTGTGGTGGCAAGAGATTTTGATCAGGATGGCGATATCGATTTTGGGCTGCTATCTACCTTCCCGGATTACGATGCCAAACCCGAATTTTCGTTTGTCTATTTGGAAAACAATGCTTCTAATACGTTTAAATTTCAACCCTATACGTTCGGGGATTCTAAATTAGGCCGATGGTTTTTGATGGATGCGGCCGACGTGGATGGTGACGGGGACGATGATATTGTCCTCAGTGCCTTTACCTATGTTTTTACGCCGGTTCCAAAAGAGCTCTCTCAATTATGGAAAGACACAAATGTGGATATTATGGTTCTAGAGAATATATTGAAAAAAAGCAACTAGTTATGTTTATAAGAGGATGCCTTATTTTCCTATTGCTTATCACCACTATTTCGTGTCGGGAAAAGGAAGATACATACATTTGGAAGCCATTGGTCGTAACGGCAACAGCTTATAATTCCTTTCCTTCCCAAACTTCGTATGAACATCCCGGCATAACCGCATGGGGCGATTCCTTAAAGCCCGGGATGAAATATATTGCCGTTTCAAGGGATCTAATACGAAAAGGGCTTTTATACAATACCATGGTGAAAATTAAAGGTTTTGACGGCGTTTATCTGGTAAAGGACAAGATGCATTATCGATGGAGGAATAGGATCGATATCTATATGGGTTTGGACAAGAAAAAAGCGAAGGAATGGGGACGGAAAAAAATTGAAATTCAATACGCCATAAAAAAAGATAGTTTAACCTCTAAAGAAATTCCGGAATCCAAAATAAATTAAAATGCGTATGAAATGCCCATAGGCCAATTGGTCGGATCAACCTGTTTTATGATCGGGGCATTACATTATTGTGCTAGTCAGGGTAGAAGCATGACCTTTATTAAATATTAAAAATAAACACATGAAGCAAATTTTGATACTTGGAGTTCTTCTGCTTTTAACGGCCTGCGGTTCAAAAAAAAAGATAGTGGATATTCCTATATTGTTTAATGAGGAAAGAGAGATGCTTACCCGACACTATTTGCTGGATCGATATGGAATAGCACAGGACACAAGCACCATTGTGCCCAAAATGATCGTGTTGCATTGGACGGCCATACCTACTTTAAAAGGATCCTTCTCGGCCTTTAACCAGCCTACACTTCCCAATTGGCGCCCGGAGTTGGAAAACGTAAGCGGACTCAATGTTTCTTCCCAATTTTTGGTAGATCGGGACGGAACCATTTATCGGTTAATGCCCGAATCTACCATGGCACGGCACGTCATAGGCTTAAACCACAGTGCCATCGGTATTGAAAACGTCGGGGGCACCGCCGGGACACCATTGACCCGTGCCCAAAAAAGAGCCAATATCTGGTTGGTGAACTATCTGGCATCCAAATACAAAATTGATTATGTCATTGGACATTTCGAATATACCAATTTTGTAGGCCATGAACTTTGGCTGGAAAAGGATGATGGTTACCGGACGCAAAAGACGGATCCTGGAAAAGAATTTTTAAACAAGGTAAAAAAAGCGACCAAAAACCTTAATTTTAAACCCACACCAAAAAACGTAGGGATCGATGAAAATTAAATACGGAATAATTCTTTTTGTACTAGGATTTGTTTTTGAGTCATTTGGACAAGTAAATGACATTACCCACGCATTGTACGATACCTACGAAAAGCATAAAGAAACTACCTTATCCGTGCGCCGCATAAAACATGCCGACCTTCAGCCTTTAATAGAAAACCTTAGAGGTGATGCCAGATTTACCGTTGCAAAAGTGGGCGAATCCATTGAGGGGCGCAATATTTCACTGATCAGTATAGGCACCGGCGAAACCGATGTGTTTTTGTGGTCGCAAATGCATGGGGATGAGCCTACGGCCACCCAAGCCTTATTCGATATTTTCAATTTTCTGCAAAGCGATGATTTTCTGGAAGAGAAAAAGGAAATGCTTTCGGCCTTAACCCTTCATTTTTTGCCCATGCTCAATCCTGATGGGGCAGAAGTGTTTCAACGAAGAAATAAATTAGGGGTCGATATCAACAGGGATGCGCTACGACTGCAATCTCCGGAAAGTCAAATCTTAAAAAGGGTAAGGGACAGCCTGCAAGCCAATTTTGGGTTTAACCTGCACGACCAGAGCACCTATTACAATGCGGAGCGTACGGAGAAACCGGCTACCATTTCGTATTTGGCACCTGCTTACAATTATGAAAAGGAAATCAATGAAGTACGGGCCAACGCCATGAAGGTTATTGTGTATATGAATAACATTATTCAGAATTACGCTCCGGGTCAGGTTGGCCGCTATAACGACGATTTTGAACCCAGGGCTTTTGGTGATAATATCCAGAAATGGGGCACGAGTACTATTTTAATAGAATCGGGAGGCTATCCTAATGATGCGGAAAAGCAGGAGATTAGAAAGCTTAATTACGTTTCCATTTTGTCAGCCATTGCCACCATTGCCAATAAGAGTTATACCGATATTCCGGTAAACGATTACCAAAAAATACCGGAAAATGATCGTAAATTATTCGATTTAAAAATTACAGGAGTTACGCACAACCTGCTTGGCAACGATTATATTTTGGATTTGGGCATCCAGCGTTTGGAAAATGATTTACCTGGAAATACCGATTTTTATGTCTCTGGGCAAATTGTAGATCAGGGCGACCTGTCTACGTACTTTGGCTATGAGACTTTTGATGCCAATGGGTATACGGCCAAAGAAGGGAAAGTGTATCCAGAAATTATCAAATCCATAGGTGTGGTATCAAAAATGGACGTTCTAAAATTAGTAAGATCGGGTTATACTTATGTAAGAGTAGAAAATATGGCGAATGAAATAAAGAACATACCGCTTCCGATACATGTTTTAAGTACTACCTATAAAGTGCGTACGTTTAAATTGCAGGTAGGTGCAAATCCCACCTTTGTATTGGAAAAAGACGGTAAGATAGATTATGCCGTTATTAATGGCTACTTCATTGATTTGTCCAAAGGCAAGGGTAATTTTAAAAATGCATTGATTTTCAGATAGCGTACAAATACCCAAAATTTATGGTTGTTTGCGATCCGTTGGCCAAAAGCAATACTAACATGACGAATAAAACAAATACTATAGTAGTAAACAAAAGTAGAACTAGGCTTTTGTAAACCACTGAGGCATGCCCAATGGCACTGTCGCGTATTATTTCGTTGATGATGCCCATAATTTCCATATCGTACGTTTCACAATAAAGACAGCTTTAGGATGGTCTCATTTCCAAATTTACGTTGGGGTTGTTATCTGTAAAACAAGTCATGGGCCAAAAACCCTACTTTTACCTAAAATAAGTAGGTTTCAAACAAAAAAAGGGCATCCAAACTGGGATGCCCTTTTGTGTTAATTGATTTCTTTTATTATTCGCAACCTCCGGTAAAGCCTTTGGCATTAAACTTGGACTGCACGGCACCTTGTCTGCTTCCGTCCCTAACCTGTATCGCTAAATTGCTTTCCCCGCTACCATCGCGTTTGGGCGTACAGTATTCAAACAAATAAAAGCTATTGGCCCGCTCCGAAATACGCAAGGAAATGTCGTTGAACGTATTTTCCAGTTCGGCCTTGTTCCCGGCAAAAACACTAAAGGTTTTTCCGATATCTTTTAGGACTTGAGTATCTATTTCTGCCCCAAGTCCGATGCTAAAGAATGAAATATTAGGATTGGCTTCATTTACTTTTTTCAGTGCCGCATCTTTGGTAAACCGGGAGGCTTGGTCTGTACCATCCGTAAAAACAACCACGGAGGCTGCACTAATAACATCTTGATTGGTGCTTTCCCGCAAAAGATTAGAGGCAATATCGGTGGCCTTTATAACGGCACCATACAAGTCGGTGGAGGGATCCTTACTGATCGCTGTAGTAATTCCTTCAATCGCACTTATAAGTTCTTCCTTGGAAGCCGTAAGGGGATTCAATAAATGTAATTTGTTTTCTCCATCAAACCAATAAATAGCAATTTTAAAAGCCTCTTGGGTGGTTTGTGGCATTACATTGTTGACAAAACTTATGGTAGCCGACTTTAATTCCGGCAAGCTGCTGCTCAATACGCTGTTGCTTAAATCCAATACCAAAATGGTCTTGCTGTTAAAGATCTGTAAATTGGGCGAAATCCGCGCAAAAGATTCTGACGTGGATATGGTATTAAAACAGGCATCGTTTCTTCCCTGTTCGTATATTGTAAATTGATTTGCGGTCAATCCCGGAACCGGGGCGCCGTTTGCATCCGAAACTTTAAAAAGAATGGACACCTTACCCGGAAGTGTGGTAAATTGATCTTGAATGGATAAGATCAGTTGATTCTCACCAAGATTAAGGCATTGATCTACAGGCTTTCCTTCGCCCAAATCCCCATTGAGGTTAGGGTTAAAAGAAACGTCATCATCCGCATTACCGCAGGAAAAAATCAGCAAGGCGGTTATAAAAAAGGCACTTATCTTTACGTAAGATCTCATTTTCAAAAGGTTTAATGTTCGCCATATCAAACGCCCATTTGTGGATAAAATTATATATCTTACTGGAAAGTTTGTTAATAATTGTTAAAGGATGATGCGAGGTCATTTTTGTTATAGTAATCCATTCATTTTCAAATAAATAAAAATATATTTATGAAATCAAACCTAATACTTGGTGTTCTTTTTATGTGGATATATACCCATATATCCGCCCAGAACAAAACAGTAGCCGAACGTTTGGGATATGAAAAAGATGCCAAACTGCTTATTATCCACGCAGATGATCTGGGTGTGACCCATTCGGAAAACCGAGCCAGTATAGCGGGTCTGGAAGAAACGCCGGTCAATTCGGCGAGCATTATGGTACCTTGCCCTTGGTTCCCCGAAATAGCGGCCTATGCTCGGAAAAACATGTCGGCCGATCTGGGGCTGCACCTCACGCTAACCAGTGAATGGAAGCACTATAAATGGGGGCCTGTTAGCTCAAAAGACGCCGTGTCCAGCTTGGTGAACGCAGACGGGTATTTGTATGCTTCGGTAGATAGCCTTATTGCGCATGCATCTCCGGCACATGTGGAGATAGAATTGCGCAATCAGGTAAAAAAAGCCTATCAATTCGGCATCGATGTAACTCATTTGGATGCACATATGGGTGCGGCGGTAAGCACTTCGGAATTTCTGGAGGTCTATATCAAAATCGGAAAGGAATTTCAACTTCCCGTACTTCTGGATGGAAGGGTTTATGCCATGGGCGATAACATTACCGGATTGCTCAATGGAAAAGATGTCGTTGCCGATGCCATTCCCACCAAATTACCGGAAGATCAGGAAAAAGGTACCAATCAATACTATAAAACACTTTTAAAAAACCTCAAACCCGGCCTCAATTGTTTGTTGATTCATCTGGCTTTTGATGACGCAGAGATGCAAGCAGTTACGGTGGACCACCCGGAATGGGGCGCAGCATGGCGCCAAGCCGATTTTGATTTTTTTACAAGTACGGAAAGTGAAACCCTCATAAAACAAAATAATATCGTTTTGGTAACTTGGCGGGAGATACGGGATAAGATTGTAAGGGCGAAGTGAAGAGTTTGGTTATAAGCCCAATTTAGATAGGTATAAGATAATAAGGGTAATAAAATGAACGATTTTGATGCAATTGTTATTGGCTCCGGTATCTCCGGAGGTTGGGCGGCTAAAGAACTTTGCGAAAAAGGCCTAAAAACCTTGGTTTTGGAAAGGGGTCGCCAAGTAGAACATCTTACCGATTACCCCACCGCCCATATGCATCCATGGGAGTTTAAATACAGGGGACGGTTGTCCAGAGACTTTTACGATAAAAATCCGTTAATATCCAAAGCGGCAGGTTTTGGTGCAGATACAGCCCACTTTTTTATTGAAGATGCAGATCATCCGTACATCCAAGAAAAACCCTTTGATTGGATACGGGGCTACCAAGTTGGGGGTAAATCCCTCACTTGGGGAAGGGCGTGCCAAAGATGGAGCGATTATGAGTTTAAGGCTCCAAACGCCTATGGTTATGGTATGGAATGGCCTATAGATTACAAGGAAATTGCCCCTTGGTATTCCCATGTGGAGCAATTCATAGGTGTCTGTGGCAACAAAGATGGTATTGAAGCCATGCCCGATGGTGAATTTCTGCCGCCTTTCGATTTAAATTGTGTGGAGACCTACATGAAAGAAAAAATAGCGGAGCATTTTCCGGAAAGGCATTTGGTCCATGCCCGTTGGGCACATCTCACCGAACCAAAGGAAATTCATTTGGAACAGGGTAGGGGAAAATGCCAGGCGCGCAATTTATGTATGCGGGGCTGTCCCTTTGGCGGCTATTTTAGTTCGGTTTCTTCTACCTTACCCTGGGCAAAGAAAACAGGAAATCTTACGGTACGCCCATTTTCTGTGGTACACTCCATTATCTACGACGAAAAAACGGGCAAAGCTTCCGGTGTAAAAATAGTGGATGCCAATTCCCACGAAGAAATCATCTTCCATGCACGGATCATTTTTGTAAATGCATCTGCTTTAAATACCAATCTTATATTGCTTAATTCCAAATCGGAACGCTTCCCAAACGGTCTTGGGAATGACAATGGATTGTTGGGAAAATATATCGGATTTCACCTATACAGGGGCTATGCCAATGGGAAAATAGAGGGGTTCAAAGAACATTATGTCTATGGACGCAATCCAACAGATGCCATTTTGGCGAATTACAGAAATCTAGGTCAAAAGGAGATGGATTACGTGGGAGGTTTTACAACCTTTTGTGGTGCGTATCGCCAAAGCCTAGAGGAACTGGAAGGTAGCGGCATACAAATTGGTTCCGATTTTAAAACGGCCTTAAGCGAGGCAGGGTATTGGCATATTTATATGTACATGCAAGGGGAGACCATTCCCAAAGAAACCAATAAAGTGTACCTCAGCGAGGATAAAAAGGATTCATGGGGAATTCCACTTTTGGTTACGGAGGTTGGATATGATGAAAATGACGAAAAGATGATTGCCGATTTTTTGGAACAAAGCAGGGCAATGTTAGAAAAATGCGGTGCCGTAGCTATAAAAACCTGGGACAACCATCAGGCTCCCGGACTGGATATTCATGAAATGGGCGGGGTTAGAATGGGAAAAAACCCGGAAAACTCCTTATTAAATGCGTTTAACCAGATGCATTTATGCAAAAATGTATTTGTTACGGATGGTGCATGTATGACGAGTACCGGAAACCAAAGTCCGTCCTTGCTTTATATGGCGCTTACGGCGAGGGCCGTCAAATTTGCGGTCGAAGAGGTAAACAAAGGAAATTTATAAGATAAAAAAAACAGAATGAAAAAAGTAGGAGTTGCACTCATAGGTTCCCAGTTTATTTCAACTATACATGTGGAAGCATTAAAGTTGGTGCCGGATGCCATAGTTCTTGCGATAATGTCTCCCACCCCCGGAAATGCCAAGAAATTTGCTGTAAAATACGGAATTCCACATTTTTTTACGCAAGTCGATGCCCTTTTGGCACTTCCCGAAATTGATATGGTCGTAATTGGCGCACCTAATTTCTGCCATTGTGAAATTACGCTAAAGGCAGCCAAAGCCGGGAAGCATGTGGTGGTAGAAAAACCCTTTTGCCTCAATTTAGCAGAGGCAGACCTTATGATTGATGCATGTAAAAAGGCCAATGTAAAGCTGATGTATGCAGAAGAACTTTGTTTTACGCCAAAATACGTGCGATTAAAAGCTCTTTTAGACGAAGGGGCGTTAGGCAGGCCGGTATTGTTAAAGCAATCGGAAAAGCACGATGGCCCGCACTCGGAGCATTTTTGGGATGTGGAAAAGTCGGGCGGAGGAGTTACTATGGATATGGGCTGCCACGCCATTCAGTTTTTTAGGTGGTTGAATAAAAAGAACCCTATAAAATCGGTTTATGCCCAGATGTCGACCAGTGTGCATCACGGGAAGACCATTGGGGACGACAATGCAATTATTATCCTTGAGTTTGAAAACGGGGTTATAGCGCTGGCCGAAGAAAGTTGGACAAAATTGGGCGGAATGGATGATAGGGCAGAAATACATGGCTCGGAAGGCGTGGCCTATGCCGATGTGCTTCAAGGAAATTCCATTCAAACGTACAGTGCCAAAGGGGTAGGATACGCCGTAGAAAAGGCAGGTAATACGGTAGGGTGGAGCTATACCATGTATGAAGAAATATGGAATTATGGATTTCCTCAGGAATTTGCCCATTTTGTGGATTGCGTTAAGAACAATAAAGAACCCTTGGTTACGGGTGAGGATGGAAGAGCAGTATTGGAAGTGATCTATGCGGCTTACGAATCGGCGGGAACACAAAAAAAAGCGTTCTTGCCTTTCAAATCGGAAATGGACAAGCCTTACAAGCATTGGAAAAAAGGACGCTAAAAGAAATGAAATATGAAACGTAGAAAGGCCTTAACCGTTATGGCGGGCGGATTTGGAGCAACGCTACTAGGAACGGGACTATTGGTAATGGGCTGTAGCCCTAAAAATAAGAATTCCGGACTTTTTTCGGAAGAGGATATTCACCTTTTGGACGAATTTGGTGAAACCATCTTGCCCCGAACCATACATTCTCCTGGGGCAAAATCGACAAAAATCGGATTGTTTATGACCACTATAGCCACGGATTGTTACGCGCAAAAGGATAAAGATTTGTTTATAAAAGGATTACAAGAACTTGCCGGAATAGGTTTTTTGGATCTTACTACAAAAGAACGGGAAGAAGTCCTCATGGCATGGGAAAAAGAAGCAGCAACCCATTCAGAGGTAGAAAATCCTCACTTTTATAAAATAATGAAGGAGCTGGTGGTTTGGGGGTATTTTACCTCTGAAATAGGCCTCACAAAAGCCCTTCGGTACAACCCAATACCGGGAAAATATATAGGCTGTGTGCCCTATACGGTTGGTGATAGGGCTTGGGCTAATTATTGAAACGTTCAAAAATGTGGGATATCCTCACCTATAGACGATGCGCATTTTTTTTGTTGGCAGCAGGGGTAAAGAACGACACAGCAACAATAAACAGAGAAAAAGTAAACCATTTTGACAGGTGAACACGGACATAAAAACGATACAACAAATGGACAACGAGTAAGCCGACGCTCATTACCTACCCTTCTGTGTTTTAATTTTTTACTCACAAGCTGTTTGTTTTTTAAAGGTGTTCGTGAATGCGAAAAGCATTTCCCCACCGCACAAAAAAAATTGAATTTCTATTGCCACCGCACAAACGAAGTTCACGAACGCCAAAAAGAAATAGTGAACTTGTTCGTAAATAGCACAACTTGTCCCGACCCTTCGGGATTTGGTTTTGCCCGACATCCCGATAGCTATCGGGACCAACGCTGAAAAACCAAAAGAGCTTGCCCTTCCCCACCCACGACAATATAGTGGACTTTTACACTATTCGACAATGTATTTTTACTATCTTTGACCCGATAAAATTTAATACGGCTTCAAATGAACAGAATTAAAGAAGTTCTGAAAGAAAAAGGTATCTCACAAACTTGGCTTGCCCAAAAACTGGACAAAAGCTATAACACGATAAACGAGTACGCTCGAAATGTGAGACAACCGAGCATTGAGGATTTGTATCGAATTGCAAAAATATTGGATGTTAACGCCAAAGATTTATTGAAAGAAGAATGAGTAAAGAAAATCAAATAGAATCACATCTAATAGACCAACTAAAGGGGCTGAAATACATTCATCGCCCTGACATAGTTGATAGAAAAACGCTTGAGCAAAACTTCAAAGCAAAATTTGAAGAACTTAACCGTGTTCACTTGACAGATAATGAGTTTTTAAGACTTAGAGAGGAAATCATAAATTCTGATGTATTTGTTGCTTCTAAAAAATTGCGTGAAAGACAATATTTCCAACGTGAGGACGGAACACCTTTGCATTACACTTTGGTAAACATCAAAGATTGGTGCAAAAATGACTTTGAAGTTATCAGTCAATTACGCATTAACACAGAAAACAGCCACCAACGCTACGACATTGTTTTGTTGATTAATGGTTTGCCAGTAGTTCAAATTGAGTTGAAAAAACTTGACATTTCACCACGAAAAGCAATGCAGCAAATCGTGGATTACAAGAACGAACCGGGCAACGGTTACGGAAATTCATTGCTTTGCTTTATGCAATTGTTCATTGTTAGTAATAGAAGTAACACCTACTATTTTGCAAATAACAAGATTCAGCATTTTCAATTTAATGCAGACGAACAGTTTTTACCGATTTATCAATTAGCAGACGAAAGCAATAAGAAAATCACGCACCTTGATTCATTCACTGAAAAGTTTCTTGGCAAGTGTACACTTGGTGAAATGATAAGCAAGTATATGGTTTTGGTGGAAAGCGAACAGAAATTGCTCGTTATGCGACCTTATCAAATTTATGCGGTAAAGAGGATTATTGAATGTATTAACGATAATAGAGGTAACGGTTATATCTGGCACACTACAGGAAGCGGTAAAACCTTAACATCCTTCAAAGCCTCTACTCTTTTGAAGGACAATCACGAAATTGAAAAATGTTTGTTTGTGGTTGACCGCAAAGACCTTGACCGACAAACCCGTGAGGAATTCAATAAATTTCAGGAAGGAAGTGTGGAAGAAAACACCAATACAGAAACTTTGGTAAGGCGTTTACTTTCTACAGACTATGCCGACAAAGTAATTGTTACCACCATTCAAAAATTAGGCTTGGCATTAGATGGCACTTACAAGAAAAACTATAAAGAACGTTTAGAGCCATTGAGTAAAAAACGTGTGGTTTTCATTTTTGACGAGTGTCACCGTTCTCAATTTGGGGAAAATCATAAAGCTATTAAAGAGTTTTTCCCAAATGCTCAATTATTCGGTTTTACAGGCACACCTATTTTTGACGAAAATGCCACGTATAGCATAAGAGAAGGCGAATACGCTTCTTATAAAATTACAGAAGACATTTTTCAAAAAAGATTACACGCATACACAATTACACACGCTATTGAAGATAAAAACGTATTGCGTTTTCATATAGATTATTTCAAGGGCAACAAGAATCAAAAGGCAGGTGAGGTCGTTTCAAGGCAGGCAGTCGTTGAAGCCATTTTAAACAAACACAATGCTGCCACCAATTCACGAAAATTCAATGCTGTTTTTGCTACGGCTTCTATCAATAATGCTATTGAATATTATCAACTTTTCAAAGAATTACAAAACAAGAAACAAACTGAAAACCCTGAATATGTTCCTTTAAATATTGCTTGTGTTTTTTCACCACCTTCTCAACTGATTGCAAAACAAGGTGACCAGCAAAGTCAAAAAAATGCGGCTGACATCAAACAATTGCAGGAGGATTTGACACAAGAACGTGAGGACAACAAACAAAATCCCGAAGAGAAGAAAAAAGCATTATCGGAAATCATAGAAAATTACAATAAGCAATTTAAAACCAATCATATCATCAACGAATTTGATTTGTACTATCAAGATGTACAAAGACGCATCAAAGACCAACAATACAGCAACAAAGACTATTCGCACGAAAATAAGATTGATATTACCATAGTGGTGGATATGTTGCTCACAGGTTTTGACAGCAAATACCTGAACACTTTATACGTTGACAAAAACCTCAAATACCACGGCTTGATTCAGGCATTTTCAAGAACAAATCGTGTATTGAACGATACCAAGCCTTACGGCAATATTTTAGATTTCCGTTCTCAACAAGAAAGCGTAAATCAAGCCATAGCATTGTTCTCAGGTGAGGACAAAGGAAAAGCCAGAGAAATTTGGTTGGTTGACCCTGCACCTGTAATGATTGACAAGTACAAAGAAGCGGTTGAAAAATTGGGTGTATTTATGCAAGAGCATAATTTAGTGAACGAACCGCAAGAAGTTTATAATTTGAAAGGTGATGCAGCAAGAATTGCCTTTGTGAAAAATTTCAAAGAAGTACAAAGGCTAAAAACTCAGCTTGACCAATACACAGACATAGACGAAGAACAAAAAGCAAAAATTGAAGCCATTTTGCCCGAAGAATCTTTGCAGGAGTTCCGTAGTTCATACATAGAAACAGCCAAGCAGTTACGGGAAATACAACAAAAAGAAGGTGAAAATGCACCACCTGAAATTCAGCAACTCGATTTTGAATTTGTGTTGTTTGCTTCTGCCGTGATTGATTACGATTACATAATGAGTTTGATTGCCGACAGTACGCAAAAGAAACCCGCGAAGCAAAAAATGACCAAATCACAAGTCATTAGCTTGCTGAAATCTAATTCCAATTTGATGGATGAGGAAGAAGATTTGACCGAGTACATCAATAGTTTGGATTGGGAGAGCGGACAAGATGTTGAAACACTTCGTAAAGGCTATGATAAATTTAAAGATGACAAATACAATAAGGAAATAGCGACTATTGCCAATAAACACGGCTTACAAACGGCTGACCTTAAAAAGTTCATAGAAAAGATAACAAGCCGAATGATTTTTGACGGTGAAAAACTCACCGACCTTTTAGCTCCATTGGATTTGAGTTGGAAAGAACGCAGAGTAAAAGAATTGGCATTGATGGAAGACTTGGTGCCACAATTAAAAAAACTTGCCCAAGGGCGTGAAATATCAGGACTAGCAGCGTATGAGTAAGAAGAAAAAACTAATACCCGAAATGCGTTTTCCTGAATTTAAGAATGAGGGGGAATGGGAAGAAAAAGAATTAGATTATTTTTTAGATTATCTACAACCTACTCCTTATTTAGTAGAGAGTACAGATTATAATGACAAATATAAAACTCCAGTTTTGACAGCTGGTAAAAGTTTTATTTTAGGTTATACAAATGAAGATAAAGGAATCTTTAAAAATAATTTACCTGTAATTATTTTTGATGACTTTACTACTGCTACTCAATTTGTTGATTTTCCTTTCAAAGGGAAGTCATCAGCAATGAAAATTTTAAAAGCAAAAAAGGATGCAGATATAAAATTTTCATATGAATCAATGCAGATGATTAAATATGAAGTGGGAGTTCATCAAAGACATTGGATTTCTATTTTTTCAAAATTAAAAATACCCGCTCCAAAACTCAACGAACAACAAAAAATATCTTCCTGTCTTTCTTCTTTAGATGACGTTATTGAAAATCACAGCCAAAAGTTGGATTTACT
>JBGTBA010000092.1:0-40097 GCA_041749595.1 Flavobacteriaceae bacterium
AAGTCTTTAGCGTTTCACAAATAGAATCGGTTTTAAGGGTGGCTCATTTTTGCCCGGCCAAGGTGGTTCACTTTTATCCGGCGAGCTATGCTCACTTTATCCCGGCCAAAGTGGTATACTATGTCCGTTGTTTGCATATAATGCACCTCACTTTCCCGTGCAACCTCCTCAAGAATGGTTGGATAAGGTGTTGGAAAGAGAACCAGGTATAGATAAAACCAGAGCCAAGCTGGTTGCTTTTATAGAGCATATGGACTATGGTATTGGACAAGTTGTAGCAGCCCTAAAAAAAAGTGGTCAATATGAAAATACGCTTATTGTTTTCACAAGTGATAATGGTGGCCATCTCCCAAATAAGGCTAATAATGGACTTAATAGGGATGGTAAACAGAGTATGTATGAAGGAGGTCTTCGAGTACCAACCTGTGTTTCTTGGCCCAATTTTATTCAGCCGAGAACATCATCTAATCAAGTCAATTTGTCAATGGATCTTTATCCTACTTTATTGGAAGTAGCAGGCGTAAACTTATTTTTGGGCCAGATTTCTATACATAATCTGGATTGCTTTGCAGAATGTAAAAAACACTGGATACTCAAATCATGATAGTAGAAAATTCCAAAACTATAAAATACACATTCTCAGGACATGGTTCCTTTCAATGGCTACAATGGTAGATAAAGAAAGGGGTTCGATTTCTGTGAAGGAGGGAAAAAATTTCAATGACGAAGATACCGTTGATAAGCTAGTGGTCGGTAAAATATGGCTTCATCCATTCGCTTTTGGTTGAAAGCGTTCAATATCATTGACAATAAGGATATTCCAACGGAATTTGGGCGACGACTATTTGATGACGAAACAGGTTGTGGCCCATTTTTGGTAACTGATGCGAGCTTATTGCTTTTACATTATCAACTTGTCAAAATCTAAGTCATCCAATTCAAGCATACACATATTATATATATCTGTCCAATTTCAGAAACCCATTATGTGCATGTAAAAAATAATCAACAAAAAGTTAGGGTTTTGCAAAATCACTTTGTCTTACCTACGAATAAATGTTCTATGATAATTTTGCGACACTGATAATAATTGATGAATAGAAACAATGGAATAACCGTCGCCATAGACAACTCTGGCCAGAGATGGGATCGTTGTAGGACGGCTTAAAAAGGAAATAAGAGAACACAATACATGTATATATAATTTAGTACTACCACCAACTTGTCCAACATTTTTAAATAATCTTTATGAATCGACCACACCTGATTTTGGCCAACCTACCATTGCTGCTGATCTTTAATGCCTGCACCCCTGAACATAGTGACATACTCAATGATTTCGAAATACATCCTGATTTCAGTTTGGAACTGGTCGCTTCAGAACCTCTTGTCTTTGACCCGATAGAGATGAAGTTTGACGAAAATGGTGATGCTTTTGTTATGGAAATGCCAGGCTATCCAATGAAAGATGTTGGCGGCCGCTTGGTTATGTTAAAAGATGAAAATAATGATTCCGTTTATGACAGAAGATTTGTTTATGCAGATGATTTAGGGGATGCCACTTCTTTTTTGCCCTATTCTGGAGGGTTTTTGGTTGCATCGCCACCCCATCTATTATGGCTAAAGGACACCAATAGAGATGGCATTGCAGATGAACGGAAAATAATAATCAGCGGTTTCAGTAATGACAACCTACAGCATAATTATAATGGTCTGGTCTATGGATTGGATAATTGGATCTATGTGGCCAATGGTGGCAACTCTGGCGCCCCATATTTTGAAGGCCAGCCCGAGAATATATTGGACCTTAGACAAGGTGATGTACGCTTTAACCTTGAAAAGGAGCAAATGGTTAGGGTGGGGCAATCATCCGGAGGATTTAAAATAACTTTTGATGAATGGGGGCATTTGTATGAAACCCACAACATGAACCATATTTCGCACCTGGTTTTTGAAGATAGGTATGCGGAAAAACTTCCAGGTACCCCATCAAGCTCTTTGGTGAATATTTCCGATCATGAAGAAAATGGGACATCTAGAATCTTTCCCATAGGAGAACAGGAAACAAGGTTGAACCACCCTGAGCAATCCGGTTATTTTTCAGGTGGTGCCGGTATTACCTTTTATGGTGGCGGTAATTTTCCAAAGGAATTCGGTTCAAGCGTTTTTGTGGCCGACTGTGTTTTAAACTTAATTCACCTGGACATACTCTCAAAAGTGGGTGCTTCCTTTAAAGCATCAAGGAAAAATGACAATGTTGAGTTTCTAGCCTCTAAAGACCGTTCCTTCAGACCGGTAAATATGACTGTAGGGCCAGATGGAGCATTATATGTCATTGATATGCATAGGGGGGTAATTGAACATCCCGAATGGATCCCCGATGAGTTGGAGGTTAACATGGATCTTGATGCGGGAAAGGATATGGGCAGGATTTATCGTATTGCACCAAAAAAGGATTGGGCACCACAAAAGAAAATTTTATCGGCCAACGACCCACAATCATTAGTTAAATCCTTAAACAGTGAAAACCAATGGGAACGTACAACGGCACAACGTCTTTTGGTGACCAATAAACTCATTGGAGCCACTCCCTTTCTGGTTGACCAGTATGAAAATTCCAAAAATCCGTTGGCAAGGCTCCATAGCATGTGGTCGTTAGAAGGATTGGGCAGATTGACCACACCACAACTTGTACATGGTTTGAAAGATGAATCCTATGGTCTTAGGGAGAATGCCATTAAAATTGCGGAAACAAGGCTCAATAGCGATACTTCTTTGGTAAAAAGCATTTTGGAATCGGTCAAGGATGAAGATGAGCGGGTAAGGATGCAGGCAACACTTACCTTAAGTACTTTGAACGATAATACCTGCCGACAATATGTAGATGGGATTGCACACGCCCTATCGCTCCAACTATCCGATTACGACAATGATATATGGTCCGTAAGGGCTATTTCAAGTGCAGCACAAAGACAGGCCCTAAGTTTTGTTCAAAACCAACTTGTCCTTAACGGAAATCCTAAAAACGATGATCTTCAAGTTATCGAAATTTTATCGGAACTTATTGGCGGTAAAACCAATCATTCGGAAACCGCCATTCTATTGAAGACAATCAACAAAAATAAAGTTGACAAAATTACTGCAACAAAAATTATCGAGGCACTTTCAAAAGGTTGGCAAAGAGGCACTATACCAAACGGCAATAATAAGATTGAAATGCAATTGGCCATGGAGAATATTGAAAAAAGAGGAGATATTGCTTTAATCAGTGCTTCAGGAAAATTGAGGCAGGCATCAGGATTACCTGCATCATCAAAAATTAAAGCCCTATTAAAAAATGCCGCATCATCTATTTTGAATAAAGATATTTCTATAACGCAACGTTTGGAATACCTTCAATTGATTGCATTGGATAATTTTGATAATAGAGAGTTATTATTGTATCAATTGTTGGATAGTAGAATGCCATCCGTGCTCCAAAAAGAAGCACTTGTTCAACTTCAAGAATCCAACAAACGTACCATTGCCCCAAAATTATTGGAGCTATGGAAAACTTTGGGGCCAGAAGCGCGTATGGAGGCTACCGATATTCTATTGTACAAGTCTTACAACCATAATCTCCTTCTTACGGCCATGGAAAATGACCAGGTCAATCTTGGGGAATTCAACCTTGATCTGGAAAGGCGAAGGGTTTTGCTGTTTTCAAACGATGAAAACATTAGAAAACGCGCGGAGGCCCTTTTTTCAGATGCCGGGGTGGTAAAAAGGAAGGACGCCATTGATAAGATGCGGCCTGCATTAACAATACAGGGGAATGCAACTAAAGGAAAGGATGTCTTTAAAAAAAATTGCGCCGTATGCCATATGTATGGTGACCTTGGCGTAGAGGTAGGGCCCGTTCTGACCGAAATATACAGAAAGAGCAAGGAGACCCTGCTCAATGATATTTTGGACCCCAACGCCGCAGTCAATACAAATTATTTAAACCATAGATTAATCACCAAGGATGGGAGTATTTACTCGGGACTGGTCTATAGGGAAACAGATGAGGAAATCGGTTTGCGTATGATGGGCGGATCGACAAAAACATTGAAAAAGGCTGATATTGAAAGCCTAACTTCGTTGGGAACATCCTTGATGTTCGAAGGATTGGAAGAAAGTATGGGCCTACAGGAAATGGCAGATCTTTTGACTTTTTTGCAATCGGCAAACTAGTGCCCGATATTTTTTGGGATTAATAATAAAAGGATTACTCCCAAATATAAGGCTTTGGCGTGTGTTTTTTTTAACATATTTATAAACTAAACTTTTTCAAATGGCATCAAAATTCAAATTAGTAGCTGTAATAGCCGTTTGGTCGTTATCTGCTTGTGGAGTAAAAACAAGTCAAACAAAAAACTCTTCCGATTCGGATACTATAAAGGATTCGGTGATGAAAAAAATGGAGGTGTCTGATATTGTCGACATTTCCGGACCTATAATTAAGCAAACGGATAGAACAATTTTGCTGACCGCTGAAAATGGCAATGCAATTGGACCTAATATAAAATATATGCCGGAATGGAGGGCTTTCGGCTGGTTCACAGCGGCAGACATGGTAGAATGGGAGGTGCTGGTAAGCCACTCTGGTGAATATGAAGTGTATCTGGAGTGGTCCGTATCCAATGAAGAGGCGGGTAAGGAATTTTTGCTTAAAGCTGGGGATCATCAATTAATTGGTATTGTTAAGAAAAGTGGTTCATGGGAAATATATAAATATGAAAATATTGGCAGAATTAGTCTTTCCGAAGGGCATCAAAAAATAACCTTTAAATCAAAGACAAGATTTGAAGAAGGGGCTTTACTGGATTTCCGTCAAATTAAATTGGTCGCCATTAAATAATTTAAAAGTCTGTAAGTATCCATAATTAAATTTTTTAGATGAAAATCACAAAATAAACGATAAATAATTGCCTAGATTATTTAACAACCAAAACAAATTTAATCCTCTTTTATAATGAACACACTCTTTAAAAAGAAAACCTTCTTTTTCCTATGCTCCTCATTGACCCTAGCATCATGTATTCATGACCAATCAATATCTAATGAATTTCAAATTGAACCTGGATTTGCACTGTCCTTAATTGCTAAAGAACCCTTAATCGATGACCCCGTTGACCTTGAGTTCACAAAAGATGGCTCTCCAATGGTACTTACAATGCCTGGGTATGCCGCACTAGATAAGAAAAGTAGTATATTGTTACTTAAGGATAGCAATCACGATGGGGTTTATGATGATAAAATAATTTATGCGGATAATCTACATTTAGCATCTTCCATTTTACCATACAAAGATGGAGTTTTAGTTACCGATGCCCCATATTTGTTGTTCCTTCAAGATACGGATCAAGACAACAAAATGGATGTGATAGATACAATCATGGGTGGCTTATCAACTAATGCACTATCACATAATTTTAATGGGCTTACTTATGGTCTGGATAATTGGATTTACGTCGCCAATGGCGGTAATGGTGGAAGTCCCTATTGGTGGAGAGACTCTAACTTGGTTATGGATCTTCAGGGACAAGATTTTAGGTTCAGCCTTGAGAAAGGGGTTATGGAGCGAATTGGACATTCCTCTGGCGGGTTTGGCCTAGGCATAAACACCTGGGAGCATCTTTTTGAAACTCATAACACCAACCATATATCCCACCTTATATTTCAAAATCATTATGTGGATAGTATCAAACTTCCAATGGATCATACTCTTTCTAATATTTCAGACCATGAAGAGAACGGTCTATCCCGTATCTATCCAATAGGCGAACAGGAAACCAGAGTAAATCATCCAGAACAATCAGGATATTTTTCCGGAGCATGTGGCATAACCTTTTATGAAGGAGGTGTATATGGTCCCGAATATGACCAAACTGTGTGGATTGCCGATGTGGTATTAAATCTTATACATATTGATAAAATAAAACCTAAAGGCGCATCTTTTGTTGCTTCAAGAATTTTGAAAAAAAAGGAATTTCTCGCAAGCCAAGACCGATCATTCAGGCCTGTAAATATGACCATTGGTCCGGATGGATCAATGTATGTTGTGGACATGCACAGGAAAGTAATTGAAGAACCTGAATGGATCCCGGACGAAATTGAAAAAGATCTTGATCTTAATGCAGGTAAAGGTCAGGGGAGGCTTTACAAAATCATTAAACTGGGTTCTACATCAATTATGTTTCATACGGATCAATTTAAATCGATAACAGGGATGATTTCCAGTCTTCAAAACAATAATATTTGGGTAAGAAAAAAGGCACATCAATTGTTGATGGAGCAAACTTTGAGCAACAAAGACATTAAATCAATAACCGAATTATTAAGAGCTCGATCAAGCTTTGCCCGTGTACATGCCATATGGATACTGGCAGAAAAGGAAAAATTAACAATAGATCAATTAGTTACGGCTTTAGGAGATCAGGAAATGGGAGTTAGGGAGAACGCCTTGCAAATTGCCGAACGATTTTTAAATAGCAGTACACCACTTTTAAATAAATGTTTGGATTTGTTAGAAGATGGTAATCCCCGTGTAAAGATGCAGGCTGCACTGACAATGAGCACGCTTCCAAAAGAAACTTTTGAAACTCATAAAACCAAAATTCAAGCAGCACTTATCAAATCAATAAACGCTTCGTCTGATACTTGGAATCTGGCAGCTATTACCTTGGCCGCCAAACATGACCCGGCTGGGCTATTCAAAAAATTAGTCGAAAGTTACGATCCTGCCAAAGAAATACTTCTTCCATATTTAGCATTGCTTTGCGGGGATTCCATTGAGGATGCTCAAATAGTTATGCAGTTACTTGGTAATCCAAAAGTTAGGCCTGATATCAAGCATCTGATCATTCAACAGCTAAATGCCGGACTTAATACCAAACTTTTAACCGGAAAACTCCTTCCGAATATCAACAAACTGGAAAACACAACAGATATTAATATGATTACAGAGCTGGCGGTAATTAGAAGTAAACTTAAATTACCTCCCTCCCCGATATTTTTAAATTTAAGCAAGAAAGCACTGCAAAAAACACTTGACCATTCATTAACTGATAGCGTTCGCCTTAAACAGTTGACATTATTGGAGTTGGTACCGTTTGAGGTAAAGTCTGAAGTGTTATTTCAGTGCCTGAATAATTCTGAACCTGTAAGAATACAAAGTGCGGCATTGCAACAGTTATCAACTTATGACAACCCCGCTATCGGCAAACAACTGGTCAAAAAGTGGACATCGTTGGGACCACAAACACGAAGGTTGGCTGGTGATGTTTTGCTATTTAAGAAAGTGTACCACGATGAACTGCTAACGGGTTTGGAAGAAGGTATAATCAATATTGGAGAAATGAATTTTGATCTTGAAAGGAGAAGAATGCTTCTACGATCGGAAAATGAGAATATAAAACGTAGGGCAGAAGGACTTTTTTCGGATGCCCAGGTCTTAAACAGAAGGGAAGCTATGGACAAAATGAAACCTGCATTGACTTTGTCCGGTTTGGCTTCAAAAGGAGCCAAAATATTTGAATCCTTATGTAGCAACTGCCACGTTTATGGCTCCGTTGGTCAAAGAGTAGGGCCGGTGTTAACAGAAATCAATAGAAAAAGCAAGGAGCTGTTAATGCATGATATCCTTGATCCCAATGCAGCGGTTAATACAGAATTTATTAACCATAGAGTGGAAACCAAAGAAGGGGAAATCCATATGGGAATAGTTGATTCTGAAACGGATAACTATATAATTATTAAGAAAATGGGGGGATCAAAAGTCACGATCAACAAAGTTGACATAAAGAACTTATCTTCAATGGGAACATCGCTAATGATGGAAGGTTTAGAAGGAGCCATGAATGTTCAGGAAATGGCAGATCTACTGACATTCCTTCAGCAAGGTAATTAGAAACAATGGTGCGAGATTATGTAAGCTTCCCCTAAAACCGAACTGTTTACAGTTATATTTTGTTATTGTACGCACAATCGTCCCTTTGCTGTATTTTTGATGACGGCCCCTAATGCAGATAAGATAGCACCAATGTTCAATCCATTGTGGCTAAATGAACCTACTCCGGAAATGTGCGCAATACGATAAGTGATTTTGGATGAAACTAGATTTGGAGTGTGTTTGAATCCTGTCTCAAGATTAAGCCGTCCGTATATTCATCGATAATCCATCTGGAAAAGAGCTTTTATATTAAACATTTGGAATACGAATTTTTAATTATTGTTCTATAAAAAAGGCATTGGATTGCTCGTATCCAGATTTTGGTCTCTTTTGTTTGAAGGAAGAAAAAAGTGCTATGAATTTCAGATTCGGATTATATCTTATTCTTATTGGGTACCATCTCTTTTTTCTTTGATATAGGAAGCGATTTGATGTACATTATCGATCCATATACCGTTTGAAGGATCTAATGCATATTTGCAAATTGCCTCAATAGTGGATAATAACGAAGTTTGATCTCCCGCCTCATCCATTTCATGACCTACAAGGATCAACCATTGGCTTTTGTTTTTTGCCGATTCGATTATTTTTTTTACCTGATCAACAGATTTACCATCCAATTCCATTCCTGTGAGTTGGGACATGTCGCAAAAAAGTGGATCATTAGGACCCTCATCAAGCCATCCACGTCCTGTTTCAAACATCTTTGAAACCACAGGTATGTAACTTTTCGCATTGCTTCCTCTCCCAATAAATTTTTGTCCGCACGGAAAAGCAAAAGATATCGGTTGAACATCCAATCCTCTCATTATGCGTTTATTCGCCGAATCTAGGTTGATTTGCATTTCATGAAGCGTGAAATCTTCTAAGGCATTGTCCCTTGACCAGTCAAAATTACCGGTACATGGGTGGGTAAGGGAATGGTTTCCTATTTCGTGCCCGCTCTCGACGGCTTTTCTCCAACTGTCCAGTCTCTGCTCCATGCTGCCCGGAGACACATAGAAAGTTGCTTTAACCCCATACTTGTCAAGCAGTGGGATGCCTTTGTCGGGCTGACTAAGGCGGGCATCGTCAAATGTAAGGGTCAGACCCATCTTCTTCCCTTTCGGCCATTTGAATTCGTTTTTATTCTGTAGTACATCGGTTTGGTACGATTGCGCAGGGCAATTGCTAAATACCAAACAAAAACCTATTGTAAATAGGGAAATTGTTAATTGTTTATGCTTTTTCATTAGTATTAAAAGTTACCTGATTATCTGTCTGGATGTCCCTAGTTTCGTGCCCGGTTCAAATAATTGGGACTACTTTTGCCATTTGGACATATCAAATTTTTCCGTGATCAAAATAAAGAAATAAAAAACTGTCCATCCTATTCCCCAACTTACGGCGTAGAATCATGAATGCTTTGTGGATCTGTGCCTCGATCGTCTTGATCGAAACATTTAGATGTTCGGCTATTTCTGTATTGGTCAAACCTTCTTTTCGGCTCAGAATAAATATTTCCTTACATTTTGGCGGAAGGCCGTGTATTTCTTTTACAATCCTTGCAATGGCCTTATCCCATAAACCCTCATCATCAGTTGATGTGATTTTTTCAAGGGCCTCAAAATACTTCTGCTCCAATATCAAGGTAGAGCGTTTTTTTTTGTACTGGTTAATGAACTCATTATAGACGGATTTGAACAGGTAATTCCGTATGGACGTTCTAACATGCAATTTTTTTCGTTGTTCCCAGATCCTTAAAAACACATTTTGGATAATATCTTCGGACATACCATAGTCATTGGTCAACGCCATAGCATAACCGAACAAGCGCTGATTGTATTTCTTGACAAGAAATATATAGGCATCTTCTTTTCCCTTTTTCAGGAGGTCAATCAATGCCAGTTCACTTAGTTCGTTCATTCAAGGGATTGTGATAGTTTCAAAAATCCTTATGAAAATATGAAAAAAATCAATAAACAGTAAGGGTTTTGTAAAATTGTTTTGTCTTATATATAAAATTAGGTTGAAAATGATTTTTCCAGAAGCAGAAATAGAACATATTATTGTGAAATATCTTTTAAAGGAAGCGACCACGGCAGATTTGGATGCGCTATCTAAATGGATATGCGTTGCGGACAATGCTAGAGAGTTTCAGGATTTTGTGAAAACCCATTATGAAATAACAGTTGCAATGAACAGCCCGGATAACGATAAAATTATTGAACGCCTTTTGCAGGAAATGAAAAAGGATAAGAAACCGCACCCTGGACGAAAAACGAGGTCTGTATTGAAGTATGCCGCAGTTGCCATATTTTTTCTTGCCCTAGGATTTTTATTAAAAGATAAATCTCAGGATTTGCCTCAAAAAGAAGCATTGGTCCTAGGGGAAGAATCTATTAGAATTGAGATGGAAAATGGAAAAATGCAAGTAATCAATCCCGAGGAAAATAATCTTTTAAAAGACGCCGATGGGAATGTGATAGGAAATCAAAATAAATTGCAACTGTCTTATCGGGGAGTTTTCGAAGGAAAAAAGATGGTCTATAACACCATACACGTACCCCATGGGAAAAGGTTCGACATTATCCTTTCCGATGGAACACATGTATTTCTTAATTCGGGGACATCTTTAAAATATCCAATCTACTTTATTAATGGGGTGGAAAGAAAAGTAATCCTTAGCGGGGAGGCCTATTTTGACGTGGCAAAGGATGTTAAAAACCCTTTCGTGGTTAATGCGGGCAAAATGGACATCAAGGTTTTGGGGACAAAATTCAATATATCAAATTATCCAGAGGACATGGATAAGCATACGGTTTTGGTGGAGGGATCCATTGAGCTATATGAAAATGGGGTGAAAGGGGGCAAAAGCACGCCCACTTTGCTCACCCCCGGCGTAAAAGCGGGTTGGAACAAGGCGGACAAAGTCGTTACAGTCGATAAAGTGGATACCAGAACGTACACAGCATGGATAGATGGTAAACTTATTTTTAGAAATACCACTTTCAAGAGCATACGCAATAGTTTGGAAAGACATTATAATATTACAATAAAGAACAATAATACCATTTTGGACGAACAGTTGTTCGATGCAACATTTGATGTAGAAACCATCGAACATGTATTGGAATCTTTCAATAAAAGCTACGCTATTAATTACAAAATAATCAATAATCAAGTAATCATCTATTAAACAACCCAAAATAAAAAGCGTATGGAGAAAAAATAATTCAAAAAAGATAATCTGTTCCTTAGGTAAAATCGGGAAATGCGGACACATTCCCCGATTTAGGATTAAATTATTTAAAAATTTAACCAATAAACTACACTAAAATTATGAAAAAAAATAATAGTACAGGGGATAACTGTTGCTGTCTTCTGAAATTTGACCTAAAAATGAAACTAACCCTGTTTTTTACGATAGTTTCCCTTTTTCAAATACAGGCCAATTCCTATTCACAAAACACCAAGATTTCTTTGGACATGCAAAGTGTTACGGTGGCCGAGGTCATTAATGAAATAGAGGCTTCCTCTGAATTTAAATTCTTATTAAATCGAAAG
Organism: Flavobacteriaceae bacterium; assembly: GCA_041749595.1. Classification (GTDB taxonomy): domain Bacteria; phylum Bacteroidota; class Bacteroidia; order Flavobacteriales; family Flavobacteriaceae; genus Aurantibrevibacter. The sequence continues at coordinate 11,522 of JBGTBA010000092.1, forward strand.
GATGTTGATCTAAACAGGAAGCTTTCGATACATGTTAAGAAAATGCGGATTTCTAAAATCTTATTGGAAATGTTTTCTGGTACAGATGTTGGTTTTGAGGTATTGGACAAACAAATTATCTTAAAAAGGACCCAAGTGCATGGGATTTTTACAACACCTTCCCCAAACCCCAACAGCAGTATCCTAATCCAACAAATTGTGACGGGTACGGTCACCGATGCAGATGGCGATCCCCTACCAGGGGCAAATGTCCTGGTGAAAGGCACAACTAACGGGACTCAAACCGATTTTGACGGTAATTACACCATTTCTGTTGGTAACAATGCCATATTGGTTTTTAGTTATATTGGTTTTGTATCCCAAGAAATCAATGTGGCCCAAAAAACCTCTATCAGCGTTTCAATGATAGAAGATGCCGGTCAATTAAGCGAAGTAGTGGTAGTAGGCTATGGTACACAAATTAGAGGAGATATTACAGGAGCTGTTTCCTCGGTCGATATGTCAGAGGCTGTAAAAGCACCTATTGTAAACGCCGCAGAGGCACTCGAAGGTAGGGTCTCAGGAGTTACGGTAACCAATAATGGCAACCCTGGCGGTGCCCCAAAAATCACGATCCGTGGTTTCGGAACAAGTAATAACACCAATCCCTTATATATTATTGATGGCGTACAAACAGATAATCCATCTGTCCTAAACAGTATCAATCCTAATGATATTGATCAAATGAACGTGTTAAAGGACGCTGCGGCCGCAGTTTATGGAGCAAGAGCTTCAAATGGTGTTATAATCATTACGACAAAAACAGGTGGATATAATATGGCGAAACCTGTTATTTCTGTTGATGCCTATTCTGGTTTTTCAAGGGCGGCGAATATCCCCGACCTTTTAAATACCCAACAACATGCGGATATGATCTGGCAAAGTCAGTTGAACGATGGTCTTACGCCCTCCCACCCACAATATGGGTCTGGTCCAAGCCCAGTTGTACCAACATCACTGGTAGATTATAGCAGGGTTGTATCATTTGACCCGATTGTTCGTGGGCCTGCAAGTGCTGCAATTAAACCCGGTGGAACCAAATGGTTGGAAGAAATCACCCAAAGTGCTTCGGTTCAAAGTGCTGCCATGTCATTGCAAAACGGAAACGAAACAGGCAAATACTTTATGTCGGCAAATTATATAAATCGAGAGGGGATACTTTTAGCTACTGGATTCAAACAAGGTATCACAAGACTGAATTCAGAATTTAAGTTATCCAATAAGGTGCGTATTGGCGAACACTTAAGTGCTTCGTTCTCAAACACCAAAAATGGAAATTCAATCAATGAAGCGTTACGTTTAAATCCATTGGTTCCCGTGTACGATGATGAAGGTAGATTTGCAGGTACGGGCGCTCCCGGATTAGGAGATGCAGGAAATCCAGTAGCCTCGTTAATTAGGGGCAAGGATGATTATAACAAGCTCTATAGATTCATCGGGGATGTTTATCTTTCTGCCGAAGTATATAAAGGTCTTACCTTTAAAACAACAATAAGCGGAAATGTAGATCTATTTGAGAGCAGAAGTTTCCTCCCATTAAATCCCGAACATAGTGAGCCTAGATCCACCAATACGCTTACTGAAAGTAATATCACCAATTATACATGGACTTGGAATAATACCCTTAATTATATCAAAACTTTTGGAGATCATACCGTAAATGTGCTTGTAGGTATTGAATCTGTTGAAGACAGAAGTAAGGGGAAACAAATAAGCAGAAACGGATTCTTATTCGAAACACCTGATTTCTACTTATTGAACAATGGATCGTCTCCCTCAAATATTGATGATGCTTTTGACGGCGGAAATACATTATTTTCTGGTTTTGGAACGACCACCTATTCATACAAAGGGAAGTATTTTGCTACAGCTACTCTTCGGAATGATGAGTCCTCTCGTTTTAAAGGAAAAAATAAAAGCGATACGTTCACTTCTTTCAGTGTAGGTTGGTTATTAAGCAAAGAAGATTTTTTCCCACAAGATGGCATAGTTAGTAGATTAAAACTTAAAGGTTCATGGGGAGAAATGGGAAATCAAACTTTGCCAGCATCCAACCCTACCATTAACATCAATATTTTGAGTGAAAGTTTATCCAACTACGCCATAAATGGGGGCACCATAGCTACAGGAGCGATACTTAACACCGTGGGAAATCCTGATTTAAAATGGGAAACCAGTGAGTCCACCAATGTTGGGCTGGAGCTAGGGTTGTTCAAAGACAAGGTTTCTGTAGCATTTGATTATTTTGATATCGAGACAAAAGATCTCGTAACCCGAAACCTTTTGTTAATTGGCACCACGGCAATTGATGCCCAAGCACCCCTTGTCAATTTGGGGAATGTCACAAACAAAGGTTTTGACCTTTCTATAGGCTACAACCATGAAACCAACTCTGGTTTCTCTTTTGGTGTTCAAGCAAATATTTCACGCTACGACAATGAAGTCACCAAATTGATAAGTGATTTTCAAACTGGCAGAACCGACCTTAGGGGTGGGCCCGTTACCAGAACACAAGTTGGACAACCTATATCATCATTTTATGGGCGAAAGGTAACAGGATTTGATAATGTCGGAAGATTTACCTATAAGGATGTAAACAATGATGGCATAATCAATGATGATGACCGTGACTTTATAGGCAGTCCCCACCCTGACTTTACCTATGGAATCAATTTAAGTGCAGCATATAAAGGATTTGATATTTCTGCATTTTTTAGTGGCTCACAAGGTAACGATATCTATAATTTTGAAAAGATATTTATAGACTTTCCTACTTTCGTTGATGACAATAGGAGCACAAGGGTACTGGATTCCTGGACACCCACCAATACCAATGCTACCCTTCCGGCATTAAGCAATTCAATCACCAATAGTGAGACATCACCAAACTCGTACTTTGTTGAAGATGGTTCTTATTTAAGGTTGAAGAACTTACAGATCGGATATAGTCTGCCAAGTGCCATTGCCAATAAAATGGGCATGGACTCGTTCCGTATTTATGTTCAGGGGACCAACCTGTTTACCATAACGGGCTATAATGGTTTTGATCCCGAAGTTATTTCATCAGACAATTTATCCTTGGCAATTGATTTAGACACATACCCAACTTCCCAATTATTTAGTTTAGGAGTTAACTTAAAATTATAAAAAATGAGAAATAAATTAAGTTATTATATTACTATTTTCGTTGCGGCTATTGCCTGTAGTGATGATTTTACAGAGGTACCTGCCATTGGTGCCCTAAGTGATGAATCCCTTCAAAATGAGGTGGGGGTAAACTTATTGCTCATCGGGGCCTACTCGGCATTGGATGGGAATAGAAATAATCTAACGGGCAATCAGTTTTCCTTTGGTGGGGACAATTGGTGGTTTGATGTTTTATCGGACGATGCCCATAAAGGAAGTACAGATGGCGACCAGATTGAACTTTTTGAAATGGAAGTTTACAATTGGTCGACCGGAAATCCCTATGTTTTGGGAAGATGGGAAGCTCTATTTGCCGGAGTAAACAGGGCAAATGCCGTTATTAACTTGATCTCAGGTATCGAAGGAGTCGATTTAACTGGAAAATTGGCAGAGGCACGATTTTTAAGGGGGCATTTTAATTTTGAATTACAACGGATGTATGGCAATGTTCCCTATATCTCTGAAGAAAATGCTGCAAACGTGGAATTTAACCAACCTAATCCAGGCCCTATTTGGGACCAAATTGAAGCCGACTTTGAATTTGCCATAAACAATCTTCCACCGTCCCAAGGAGAAGTAGGAAGACCAACTTCTTGGGCTGCCAAGGCATATTTGGGAAAGGTGCATCTTCAACAGTCAGATTGGGTACAGGCGTTATCCTTCCTTACCGACGTTATAAACAATGGCCCCTATTCCCTTCTTCCTGAATTTGTGGATAATTTCCGCCTTGCAGGGGACAACAGTCCTGAATCTATATTTGCCATTCAATTTACCGCCGATGACGGGTTGTCCTTTAATGGTAACATAGGAGGAACTTTGAATTTCCCGGTTCCAGGGCCTTTTGGGTCATGTTGCGGTTTTTACCAGCCAACCCAGAATTTGGTAAATGCCTACCAAACTGACGGGAATGGGCTACCTTTATTGGACACCTTCGATCAAACGGACGTTACAAATGACTATGGACTTAATGTAACTGATCCTTTTACCCCTCATTCGGGGCCCTTAGATCCTAGATTGGATTATACCGTTGGCAGAAGGGGGATTGATTATAATGGTTTTGGCTTAATGCCCGGAAAGTCATGGATTGAAGCGGGTTTTGCCGATATTTCAGGCCCATATCTGCCCAAGAAAAATACTTATACGGTTGGTGAAAGTGCCAATCAAGGAACAGGTGATTGGGGCGAGCAAAGATCTGGAATAAACTATCATATAATACGATATGCGGATGTTTTATTAATGGCTGCCGAAGCAGCAGTGGAAACTGGTGATTTGGCCAGTGCACTAACTTACACGAACCAAGTTAGGGGCAGGGCCAAAAATATGAGCTATGTTAAAAACGAATCCGGTAATGCGGACGCTGCAAATTATCAAATAGCACTTTACACGGCATTTGCTGACCAAGCTTTTGCAAGAAAAGCAGTACGTATGGAACGCCGCTTAGAACTGGGCATGGAAGGGCACAGGTTATTTGATATTAGAAGATGGGGCAACGGTGTAAGTCTAATCAATGCCTATATTGGCAATGAAGCTCGTGTTATTCCCAACTTTGGAGCCAAGGTCGGCACTTATGAGGCCAAACATGAACTTTTACCTATTCCTTTGACAGCAATAGATTTAAGTGGCGGTATTTTAAAACAAAATCCGGGATATTAAGTTGTTTGAGTTGTTAGTTAGTGATTAAACAGGGTATTTTCGCATACCCTGTTTTTTTGAATTTACTTGAACAATACTGAATAATCTCGAGAGATTTAATGGAACCATATATTCAAAATGAAAATAAAAAGAAGAAGAATAGTTAGATCTAAAGTCTGCCAAAAAAAATTACTCTTATTTATTTTTGGCATTTTACTTCTATTTGTTGGTTGTCGGAAAAACCCTGATTCTAATTTATCGAAGAATAATTCTGTTGAAGAAGCACTTTCCTCATTTGAGCTTGAACCTGGCTTCAAAATAGAATTGGTTGTATCGGAACCTTTGATCAACGATCCTGTAGATATGGAAATAGATGAAAATGGGATAATGTATGTTGTAGAAATGAAGGGTGTTCCATTTGATGAATCCGGTACAGGAAGTATTAAGGCTCTCACTGATACCGATGGGGATGGAGTTTTCGACCAAAGTACAGTTTTTGCCGATTCTCTCATTTTGCCCAACGGCGTCATGAGATGGAAAAAGGGTTTGTTAGTTACCGATCCTCCAAACGTATATTACTTTGAAGATACGGACGGTGACAATAGGGCAGACATTAGAAAAATCATTTTATCTGGTTTCGATTCAAATGATCTCGAATCCAATGTAAACAATCCTCTATTTGGATTGGACAACTGGATTTACCTTGCAAATGGCCTATCATCAAGCGATAAAATAGAGTATCCTGACAAACCAAATGCAGTTCAGATTGATAATAGTGGTAACATGGTACGTTTTCGGCCAGACTACTACGATCTGGAAATGATGTCGACCCGTACCCAATATGGCTTCAGCTTTGATTCTTGGGGCAATCGTTTCATGGTTTCCAATGCTAACCATATTTATCAAGAAATGATAGCAGCCCAATATTTAGAGCGTAATGGGGATCTGCTTGTGACCGATGCAGCTGAAAAAATTTCTGATCATGGGAGTCCAGCCGAGGTATTCCCAATTACTAAAAACCCTCAAAATCAACTTCTAACAGATGTTGGTGTATTCACCGCTGCATGTGGCATTACCAACTATTTAGGTGGAGCTTTTCCTGCAGGATTCAATGATAATACCAGTTTTACTGCAGAGCCTGCACACAACTTGGTTCATGTTGATAATCTAAATTCGACTAAAGGAGCTGCATTTTCTGCAAGTAGGGTTGGGAAAAATCAGGAATTTTTGGCTTCAACAGATTCCTTTTTCAGGCCTGTCAATATGTATGTGGGTCCGGATGGTGCACTGTATGTAGTAGATATGTACAGAAAGTTTATTGAAGGTCCTGAATTTATGGAGGATGAGGTGGTTAAAACTGCAAATCTATATGAAGGAACGGAAAAGGGGCGTATTTATCGGATAAGTGCAGCCGAAGCAGCACCAGCTACCTGGATGAATACTTTAGATCTTGGGGAAGCAACAAACAAACAATTAGTAGGAAAACTTTCAGACCCTAATATCTGGTGGAGAAGAAACGCTCAACGGTTGCTTCTGGATAGGAATGCTAAAGATGTTGTTCCTGAATTAATGCGGATTGCTTCTGATTCTGAATCTGCTATGGGTAGATTACATGCATTGTGGACTTTAGAAGGGTTGAATGAATTAAATTTGGATTTAATATCAAATGCTTTAATAGATAAGGAACCGGGTATCCGTGAAAATGCTATCAGATTGGCAGAAATTCACCTTGATGATTTCCCTGCTCTAGAAAGTGAACTATTAAAGCTTCAAGAGGATATTGATCCTAAAGTTAGATATCAGTTAATAAGCACGTTAGGTTTCATTAATACTCCTGAGGCCAATAAAGCACGGCAGCAACTTTTGTTTAAAGATATAACAGATGAATGGGTTCAAATAGCTGCACTTACCGCACCATCTTTTCAAAGCAGGAGCTTATTAGATGCGGTTTTGGAAAGATATGATCCATCCATTCCCGCATATGATTTACTGGTTCAGCGCCTAAGTGGAATGGTGTCAGCGGGACAAAAACCCGAAGCAGTACGTGCTCTTCTTAAAAAGGCGACTAGTGCTGATGAAAACGAGGTTGAGTGGCAGGCGTCTCTTCTTCATGGAATAGCAGCCGGACTTAAAAGCAGGGAATCTATTCCTACTGAATTAAAGAGAGATCAGGGCACACTACTCTTCACTTTCTTTGAACATCCTTCTATCTCCGCCCGAAAAGGAGCGCTAGAGATTTTGCAGATAGTGGGCTTTAGTGAAAAACAGAGCCCGCAGGCCATACCCAGGGCTTTGGAGATTGCAGGCAATGACTCTGCGCTCCCAGAGCAAAGAGCTCTGGCAGTTAATTTCCTTTCCCTTCAAAATGTAGAACCATATTCTTCATTTCTTGGAAGCTTAATCACTCCCGAACAGCCCATGCCTGTCCAATTAGCCGCAATCAATACCTTAAGTACGATACCGGACGAAACAGTTAGTGAGTACGTGCTTCAGAAATGGCCTTCCCTAACTCAGGAATTGCGTGACGCTGCATTAAACACCTTTCTGGTTCAGCCATTCAATTTAGCTCGTGTAAAAATACTGCTAGATGCAATTGAAAAAAACCAAATTCAGCCGAGTAGCCTTGGGTGGTCTAGAAGTGTGGTTCTTATGCGTGATATACCCGATTCTTTGAAAGTCAGATCCCGCCAATTGCTTACCCAAAATGAAGGAGAAAGGAAAGATGTTATTGAAGAATATCAGGCTGCCCTGGAATTGGAGGGAGATGAAGGGCAAGGAAAAAAAATATTCCTAAATCTTTGCTCAATTTGTCATACCAAAGGGGGAGGAGAAGGGCAAGGATACGGTCCGAATCTTGCAACAGTTAGGAATTGGATGCCCGAAAAACTTATTTCAAGTATTCTTGACCCCGGTTTATCAATTATAGTTGGTTATAATCTCTGGAGGGTGGAATTAAAGAATGGTGATGTAAAACATGGTATAATTTCATCCGAAACCTCGGATGCCTTAACATTAAGCTATCCTGGCGGTACAAAAACGGTATTTAGCCGAAATGAAATTAAAACATTGGCAGCTCTAAATACGTCTCCCATGCCAACTGGATTTGAACAACAAATTACAAAACAGGAAATGGCTGACCTTATTAGCTATTTAAAATCCCAGTAAACAAAAGTATTATTTTAATCCAAAATTTAAACTAAATGAAAACTCTATTTATTCTTGGGGTAATTCTATTCGCTTATCCCTTTAATGACCTGTCTGCACAAAATATAACGACGCCTCTGCGAATTATTGCCTTTGGTGCCCACCCAGATGATGCTGAATTGAAGGCGGGTGGCGTGGCTGCCAAATGGGCCGAACAGGGACATAAGGTTAAATTTGTTGCGATGACTAATGGCGATGTCGGCCACTTTAAGGAAGCTGGAGGGCCGTTAGCAATTCGGAGATTCGCTGAAGTACAGGAGTGCGCGAAATTATTGGGTATTGAAACGGAGGTTTTAGATATTCATGATGGGGAGCTTATGCCTACTTTGGAAAACCGCAAGACCGTGGCCCGACTTATTAGGGAATGGCAGGCGGATATAGTGCTGTTCCATCGACCTTACGACTATCATCCCGATCATAGATATACAGGAGTTTTAGTGCAGGATGCTTCAGTAGTGGTGGCCGCACCTTTTTTCATGCCTCTCACCCCTCCAACCGAGCATAATCCCATATTTATGTATTACTCTGATAATTTTGAACGGCCTTATCCTTCAGTTCCCTCAATAGCCGTTGGTATTGATGAAGTTGCTGAAGAAAAATGGAACTGCCTTAGGGCCATGCCCTCACAAATGTCGGATGCAGATTCCTGGCAAGGGAGGTATTTACCCAATGTGCCGAACAATGATCAACAACGACAGGAGTATATTGTTGGGGTCCATAAAAAAAGTAATTCCGATAGAGCAGATAAATACCGTGAGCGACTTGTAGAACTATATGGTCAGGACAGAGGTAACGAAATAAAATATGCAGAAGTATTTGAACTTTGCCAATACGGCAGACAGGCGTCGATGGAGGAGTTGAAAAAACTATTTTTGATAGATATCTCTACAATAAATGAGCCTTCGAAAGTTTCTCCAAGTCAAGATGGTTCACTTCAGCTTAGCGCACAATTTGGAAAAGGTGTAGGGCCAAAGATTGCCTATATGCCAGAAGAATCCTCATTCGGTTGGTTTACTGCTGCAGATCTTGTGGAATGGGAGGTCCAAGTGGAACAGCCTGGCAAATATGAGGTTTATCTTGAATGGTCGGTGGCCGATGCCGAATCTGGAAAGCCTTATATGTTGAAAGCTGGCAATCAAGAACTACACGGAAAAGTAGAGAAAACTGGTTCTTGGCAAACATTTAAAACTAAGAAAATAGGAACCATTAAACTTGATGCCGGCATTCAAAAACTCATATTCAAACCAACTTTAAAATTCGAGACAGTAGGTGATAAAGGAGCATTATTGGATTTTCGAAAATTAACACTCGTTCCTGTTAAAAAATAATGATTTGCAAATCGTATATACTATAATAACAAAAACAAGAAAAAGAACTTTTTCTATGTATGAGAAAGGGAAAGTTCATTTTTAATATGCATTAGATCCGGATATCGGTTAAATGACAGAAATACATGCCAGTATTTACAAGCAGATTTTATCCTATGAAACCAACAATCAGAATACAGCTATCGTTACTCATGTTTTTGGAGTATTTCATTTGGGGCGCGTGGTACGTAACGATGGGTACATACTTGTTTGCCAATCTGGAAGCAAGTGCCATACAAGTTGGGTCTTCCTATGCGAATTTGGCCATTGCCGCCATTATTTCCCCCTTTTTCGTTGGTTTAATCGCCGATCGCTATTTCGAAGCACAAAAAGTGATGGGGGTATTGCATATTGCCGGGGCCATCGTTCTTTATTATGTGAGCACAGTCTTGGCCTTCAACGAATTTTGGTGGTTGATCTTGCTGTACACGATACTTTATATGCCGACCATGTCACTGGCGAACTCCATTTCCTTCCATCAGATAAAAGATGGGGGCAAGGAATTCCCGATAATCAGGGTGTTCGGTACTTTGGGCTGGATCGTTGCTGGTTTACTTATTGGCTTTGCGGGACTTGAAAGCTCCGTCCTTACTTTTCAAATTGCGGCGATAGGGTCTTTAATATTGGGGGTTTTAAGTTTTTTCTTGCCCCGAACTCCGGTAAAAAATGAAAAAAATCCAAGATTATCGGCCATATTGGGTCTGGATGCGCTCGTTTTGTTCAAGAGCAGGTCCTTCATAGTTTTCTTTTTAGCCTCGATAGCCGTCTGTATCCCGCTTTCGTTTTACTATAGTTTTGCCAACCCGTTCCTGAACGATATAGGAATGGAGAATGCTGCCGGGAAAATGACCATTGGCCAGGTTTCGGAGTTAGTGTTTATGCTTTTGATCCCCTTACTGTTCCAAAGACTGGGTGTCAAAAGGATTATTATGATCGGGATTTTCGCTTGGATCCTTCGTTATATATTGTTCGCTTACGGGGATGTCGGGGCCAATGTATGGATGCTGTACATGGGGATCGCATTGCATGGTATCTGTTATGATTTCTTTTTTGTTACCGGGCAGATCTACACCGATAACAAGGCCAGGAAGTTCATCAAGAGTTCGGCGCAGGGCCTGTTGACTTTTGCTACCTATGGGGTTGGCATGCTTACGGGTTCATATTTATCGGGGATATTGACCCAGAAATTTGTGGCTAAGGCTACAAGTCCCTTCAGTTATAACTGGCATATGGTTTGGATCGTGCCCAGCTCGATATCCTGTTTGATCCTTGTTTTATTTGTGCTGTTCTTCAGGGATGGCAAGACCAAAAAGATCCAGATGGCGAATAAAACTAAATAAGAGAGTAATACTTAATTTGAAATTATGTCAGGACAGATTAAAATCCGTGTACTAGTTGTTGGATGTGGCAATATGGGAGCATCACATGCGATGTCCTATCAATTATTGGATGGTTTCGAGATATGCGGTCTGGTATCACGGGGAGAAAGTAAAGTAGTGCTAAATAAAAAAATGGGAGACAAATATGTACTGTTCGATGATTATGAAACTGCTCTGGAAGAAACTAGGCCTGATGCCGTTTGTATCTCCACATATCCGGATACCCATGAAAGTTATTGTATAAAAGCAATAAAAAAGGGATGTCATGTTTTTGTGGAAAAACCTTTAGCGGATACTGTAGAAGGGTCGGTCAGGGTGGCCGAGGCTGCAAAAAAGTACAACAGGAAATTAGTGATCGGCTATATCTTAAGATACCATCCTTCCTGGGAGCGTTTTATCGAACTGAGCCACTGTTTGGGAAAACCAATGGTGATGAGGATGAATTTGAACCAGCAGAGCCATGGCCATATGTGGGACGTTCACCGGAATTTAATGGACAGCCTTAGCCCAATTGTGGATTGCGGTGTTCATTATATAGACGTAATGTGTCAAATGGCCCGTTCGAAGCCGGTACAGGTTTCGGCCATTGGTGCGAGGCTGACCGATGACATCCCCAAGGAAAATTATAATTATGGGCAATTACAGATCTGGTTTGAGGATGGCTCCGTTGGCTGGTACGAGGCGGGATGGGGGCCAATGATAAGTGAAACGGCGTTTTTTGTAAAGGATGTTATAGGGCCAAAAGGATCGGTATCCATAGTGCCCAAGAACGCCAATGCAACTGGCAAGTCAGATGAGGTGGATGCACATACGAAAACGGAATCCCTACGTTGCCATTACGCCCAACTGGATGAAAACAATGAGTTTTTAAAGAAGGACCAATGGATAGATTTGGAGGACGAACCGGACCATCAAGAGCTGTGCAATCGAGAGCAACGCTTTTTCCTTAAGGCAATCCAGGAAGACCTTGACCTTACGAGCCCTATGAACGAAGCTATCAACAGTTTGCAGATCGCCCTCGCATGTGATGAATCCGTCAGGACGGGAAAGATGGTAAAACTAAGGATATGAATTACGATCGATTAATCACCAAAATTTTAATGGTTCGAAACCGCGTGAAAAATAAAATTGATTGCTCTTGATTTTCAATACTTAGGGACAAATCAACAAGTTATACAAATGGAGACATTAGTGGGCACTAAAGCCCGTTGATTTTCAATTGTTTAGAATTTAGTTCTTTGACATCTTTGTAATAGTAATCCGTAAGTATCTCTCTTACAGGGGTTTTGTCGAGTAGTGATATGCTCAATATCTGTAATATTTCGTAGATTCCACGTTGTGATTTGAGCTTGTTTCCTATTATTGCCACAAGGCAATAGGCGATAATGGCACAATAGATCTGTATCTTGACCGCATTAATGCTGGTTCCCCAGAACGATTTAATCCTGAGATGCTGTTTCATCCACTTGAAAAACAGTTCTACCTCCCAGCGTTTCTTATACAAGAGTGCTATTTCTTTGGCATCGAGGTCGGTATTGTTGGTCAGGAAGACGAACTCTTTTTGGGTCTCGTTGTCGTAATACTTGATGCGACGTAGCTTTTCGGGATAACCCTTTTTGGAATAATGCCCCTCCAGTCTGCCTATCTGGTCGTACTTGACCCCGCTTGTCCTGTCCGCCGTCATGGAGTACATCCTCTTGAAGCGCATGTTTTCCTTGGCACGGGTAACGAAAAAGGCTTTTTGAAGGTGGATCTTGTATAAACGGGCAAAGTCGATATAAGCTTTGTCCATAACATAAAAACTTCCGACCTCGTATACTATGACATCCAGCACGTTGACATCATGGAGGCTGGCCTTGGATATAAGCAGGAAACTCGGCACCGAGGTTCTTACGTCATATAGGGTATGGATCTTTATCCCTCCCTTGGACTTTCGGAACTCTGCCCACCAGAAAACGCTCAGGCAAAGATCTATCGTAGTCGAATCAAGGGCGTATACATTGCCTTCCAGATCGATCTCGAAATCGTCACGATAACTGCTTTTTCTGGCCTCGTCGATAAGGACATAGGCAAACTCCTCGAAGATCCTATAGCTTCTTTTTTCGTTGGCGGATCCTAGGTTGCGCCTCGAAACGGTGGGTCCGAACCCCAAATGATAATATTTGGGACGGTGGGCCTCCAAGCTGAGCATAAGGTCGCGCATACTTTCCCTTGCGGTCAGTTGGCCGAAGACCATGCAGAGCATCTGGTTCCAACAGGTAAAGCTCCTGACGAACTTGTTTCCCTGATGGGTCTTGACGATACGGTCGAAGACCCTCCGTGGAAGGAACTCGGTAATCTGGGCGAAGACATATTTTCCTTGGTTCATGGAATTTTTTCACAAAAATCACATTTTCCCATTCAAATCGTCACGCTATCAAAAACTCTCGCAGATACTATATACAAAGAATTTCAAAGAACTTAGTTTAATGTTTAATGCCCACTAGTGAAAATGGTTTGCTATTCAATGGATTGAGCCGAATGGATTTCTTCTATGCACATCATCAAATTTTTGGCTTCCCTTCCGATTCATCCCATGGAATATTTTTTAGACCATAGCGTAATGACATTACACTTTTTCAGGTAGTCCACTCCTGTGTCTTTATTTTTATCCATCCGCTATTTTTTCTGATGCCAGAAAAGACCAACCCTCTATATCAAACTGTTCAATGTGCTTAAAACCAAACTGCTTAAATGTAGATAAAAAGTTTAGATTGTGCCTTACGAAAAGGCCTATTTTATTATTTTTATAAAACGCAAGGGTACTTCGTGATCACACCCTAACGGTCTTACCTTTAATTGGATTTATAATATTATCTTAGGGTTTTGAAGTACTAAGGCAACTGCCCCAAAATAGCATGCTCAGTAAGGGAATTTGATAAAAGTGCTTATGTTTTTCCTTTAAATGCATTAAATAGAATTTTCTCCATGCTTTCAATAGTAGGCTTTAAAAGACTATCACCTGCTTTGCTTAATCCACCCATAAATACAAAAGGCTCCGGATCTAGGTATGCCGCCGTATTGGCCAGTTGGCAGCCCAAGATAGTTGCTGTTTGCTTAAAGATTTCCAAATCAAGGGTATCATTATGAAGGACGGTATTGAAATACCCGCCAATCATAGCCTCAAAGCCAAGCTCTCGCAAGGAAGAATCCACGCCCATTTTGACCATAAGTCCAAATACGGATCTTCGGATCGATGCCCGTTATCTTGGGGGCGGAGAGAAATTACTACCTCCTGCTTATCCGCCATCATGGACGGATTGGGATAAAAACAGAATATGCCCTTACGTTTGGCTACTTTTTTAAAAATCCTTTATTACTTTGATTATTTTGTCGTATTTTTTGCTTTTTAATGCTGAAATTCAACATCAAACCTTTAAATACTAATAAATTGAGTATATTATCCATTATAGGATAAATAAAAATATTTTTTTGATTGATCATTAAAGTTTCGGAAGCACATTTCGTAAACTATAACAATCGCTTTTTGTAAGGCTTTTCCGGGTTTAGGGGTAATACTGATTCAGTAGGTTTATAGAGCAGGTGCCGGACGTCAAACAACGGAAAATCAATTAGGGTCTTCATAAATAGTGCCAAACAATGGAAAAAAATCTGAAACGGTTAAAACCAATAGAGGGCAGTAGCAATCTAAAAAAGAAATCGCTGGCCATCACGTTAATCCTTGGTATTTTTATTTCATTGGTATATTTCTTGAATTTCTATGAGCCGAAAAGAGCCGTAGATTTCAGTACTGATATTAAGCCCATTTTGAACAAAAACTGCATCACCTGCCATGGTGGTGTCAAAAAAAATGGTGGATTTAGTTTATTATTTCAAGAAGAGGCCTTTGCCAACACGGAATCCGGCTTCCCTGCCATTATACCAGGTAATGCGGCCAAAAGTCCATTTATAAGACGTTTGCACGAAGAGGATCCTGAACTTCGAATGCCCTACAAAAAGCCAAAACTTTCAAAAGAGGAGATCGCACTTTTGACCCGATGGATCAATCAAGGCGCAAAATGGGGCAAACATTGGGCCTATACCTTACCCAAAAAGGTAGAAGTCCCTTCCATAAGCCAAAATGCGGGGATGTCATCTACTACAGATGAAGGTTTTATTAAAAACGGTATAGACCTCTTTATCTATCAAAAACTTCAAAACAATGACCTTCACCCAAGTGAACCTGCCAAAGCCAGTGTTTTGGCAAGAAGGGTTTCAATGGATATCAAGGGGCTACCACCAGACCAGGATTTGTACCATAATTTCGTGCATGGAAAAATCTCTTATGAGCAGATGGTCGATACCCTGTTATCACACAGTGGCTATGGCGAAAAATGGGCCAGTTGGTGGTTGGATCAGGCCCGATATGCAGACACCAAAGGGTATGAAAAAGATTTAGGAAGAACAATGTGGGAATATCGGGATTGGGTAATTCGGGCACTAAATGCCGATATGCCTTTTGACCAGTTTACGAAAGAGCAACTGGCAGGGGACCTTTTGCCAAATCCAAGTATTAACCAACTTATTGCCACTGCTTTTCATAGAAATACCATGAATAATGATGAAGGAGGTACTGAAGATGAGGAGTTTAGGGTAGCCTCCGTTATTGATAGGGTAAATACGACCTTCGAAGTTTGGCAAAGTACCACCATTGGCTGTGTACAGTGCCATAGCCATACATACGATCCTTTTAAACACAAGGAATATTACAGTTTAATGGCTTTTTTTAATAATTCCCGAGACGAGGATACTTCCGGAGACGAACCCACATTGAAATTCTATGCTCCCATACAGAATAAAAAAATAGATGGTATTTCTGGTTATATTTCTAAACACTATGGTCCCGAAACGGCTAAAAGCTATAAAGATTTTCTACTGTTCTCTGAACCCGTTTATCATGCCCATCTCTGTGGGAATTATACGAATGGTAGCCTTGCAGACACAAAATGGCTTGCCTTGCGGGATAAAGGCTCATGTTATTTGAACAATGTTTGGACCCAAGGGGCAACCTTTATGTACATTAAACACGCTTCCAAGATTGATGGAACAAAAATGACCATACGAAAGGACAATGCCGACGGCGAAATATTAGCACAATTTACCATTAACAAAACAAAAGGGAAAATTGTGCAAAGGGTCCCTTTCAGGAAAAGCAAAGAACGATTAAATTTGTTCATTGAGGCCGAAAACAAAAACATATCCCCAAAAACGGCCACCAGTCTTATCTCATGGTTCGCTTTTTTGCCGGATATATCCAGTATTCATTTCCCAGATAACGGTATATTAAACGATACCTTTTTGGAATTGATCAACGAGGAAACACCATCACTGCCCATATTGGCGGAAAATCCAAAGTTTTTAAAAAGGACCACCCAACTATTTGAAAGGGGGAATTGGTTAATGAAAACCGATACCGTAGAACCCGGAACCCCCAAGATTTTGAACGGTTGGAGGGCGGAATGGCCAAAGAACAGACTTGGACTCTCCTATTGGTTGGTAAGTAAGGAAAATCCGCTTACCGCCCGTACTTTGGTCAATAGGGTTTGGCATCAGATTTATGGTAGGGGTATCGTCGCCTCCATGGAGGACATGGGATCTCAATCGGAGCCACCGTCACATCCCGAATTATTGGATTGGTTGGCATTACGCTTTATGAACGAACACAATTGGAGTATAAAGGCTTTAATCAAGGATATCGTGATGTCGGGTACCTATCGGCAAAATTCCATGATTAATGCCGAATTGTACAATTTGGATCCGGAAAACCAACTGTATGCCAGAGGACCAAAGATACGATTGAGTGCGGAACAGATACGCGATCAGGCCTTAGCGGTCTCCGGATTATTGAGCAAAACGATGTATGGCCCAAGTGTAATGCCCCCCCAGCCCCAAGGTATATGGCAAACAGTGTACAATGGCGGTAATTGGGAGGAGAGCCAGGGAGAGAACAAATACAGAAGGGCAATTTATACCTATTTAAAAAGAACAAGTCCGTACCCTTCGTTCCTTACCTTCGATACAAGCAGTAGGGAGGTGTCCGAAGTAAAAAGGACGGTTACAAATACCCCATTGCAGGCATTGGTTACCCTAAACGATCCGGTATATCTTGAAGCGGCCTATCATTTAGGGAAATTTATGGCCAACCAACAAAATTTGGAAAGCAGTATTGAAAAAGGCTATAAAAAGGCCTTGTATAAAGATATAGGATCGGAAAAACTCTTGGTTTTAAAGGAACTCTACAATAGCTCAATGGTAGAATTCAAGAACAATCCGGAAAGCGTACGTGCATTTTTACCATTTGAAGCAGATCCCGATGCCAAAGTTGCTTCTTTTACGGTTGTAGCCAATGCAATTATGAACCTTGACGAGTTTTTAACAAAATCATAGCCATGGAAAATATAGATCGTCTTATAAAGGAAAAAATCCGGCGGGAGATAGAAGCCCAAACCCGGAGGCATTTCATAAAAGATTGTGTGGCGGGAATGGGTGGGCTTGCTTTGGGATCATTTTTAATGTCGTGCAACCCATTTGACGGGAGAAGGGAAGATTCCAAGATCACGCTCACAGAAAGGGATATTAATCCTTTGGCCTCATTGTCCCCGCCATATACACCTAAAGTGAAATCGGTTATTTACCTGCATATGGCAGGCGCACCTTCCCAATTGGAAATGTTCGATTACAAGCCAATTCTGCAAAAACTGAACAATCAAGCTTGCCCCCAATCATTATTAAAAGGCCGAAAATTTGCCTTTATTAGGGGAACCCCTAAATTATTGGGACCGCAGGCGGAGTTTAGGCAAGAGGGCGAATCGGGTAATTGGGTCTCTACCTTTTTGCCTCATTTTAAAAAAGTGGTCGATGAGGTTGCTTTCCTTAAAGCAGTGAATACCGATCAATTCAACCATGGCCCCGCACAATTGTTCATGCATACAGGAAGTCCCCGTTTGGGCCGTCCAAGTATTGGTTCATGGACAACCTATGGTCTTGGCTCCGAAAATCAGAATTTACCGGGATTTGTGGTTTTGACTTCGGGAGGGAAAACCCCTGATGCCGGCAAGAGCGTTTGGGGAAGCGGGTTCCTGCCTTCGGTTTACCAAGGGGTACAGTGCCGCTCAAAAGGTGATCCTGTGCTCTATATAGAAGATCCCAAAGGAATGAGCAGAAATCTAAAAAGAAACACCATCGATGCCATTAACAAAATCAACAAAAAAGAGTTTGTGGACTATTCGGACCCTGAAGTCCTGGCAAGGATCAACCAGTACGAAATGGCATTTAGAATGCAGACCGCCGTACCTGAGGTGATGAACATCAACGACGAACCCGAGTATATAAAAACCCTGTACGGTGTGCAACCGGGCAAGGAATCTTTTGCGAACAATTGTCTTTTAGCAAGAAAATTGGTGGAGGATGGTGTGCGGTTTGTTCAACTGTTCGATTGGGGCTGGGACAGTCATGGAACAGACCATTCAACCGCTGTGGATCTGGGTCTCCGAAACAAATGCAACGAAATAGACAGGCCCATGACCGCACTTCTGCTGGATTTGAAACAAAGAGGGCTTTTAGAGGACACTTTGGTCGTCTGGGGCGGTGAGTTTGGAAGAACCCCTATGCAAGAAAACAGGGAAGGTCAGGAGATGGGCTTTAAAGGCAGGGACCACCATGGGGATGCCTTTACCATGTGGATGGCAGGCGGGGGCATTAAAAAAGGGGCCTCACACGGACTAACGGATGATATTGGGTTTTCGGCATTGGAAGGACAGGTTTCCGTTCATGATGTACATGCCACCATATTACATCTCCTTGGTTTTGACCATGAGCAATTTACGTTTAATTTTCAAGGCAGGCCATTCCGCCTGACGGATGTGGAAGGGCAAGTGATCCATGAAATTCTGGCTTAAAAGGTATATCGATCAAAATCAATTAAAATGAAATTAATCAGTACAATTATCATCTTATTTTCAAGTATCCCCAAATATGCCAACGGGCAGGAAAAACTGTTGTTCTTTCAAACTAATTGGGGAAACCAATTATCCTGGGATGCATTTTGTGAAAGCACCAAAGCGTCCGGATATGACGGTATCGAGGTTTGGCTTCCGGTGGATAAAAACGATCAGGAATCGTTAAGGTCGGCCCTAAAAAAACATAACCTTTTGGTCGCTTTTTTAAATGGCACCGATAAAACCGTCCATTTTCAAGAAAGCCTTAAAGCATATACGGACAATCTTAAACTTTTATTGGCGTGGAAACCTGTTTATATCAATTGCCATACCGGAAGTGATTTTTACACCATGGCTCAGAATAAAGCATTTATCGATGCCGCAATTCTTTTAAGCACTTCCGAAAAGATCCCCATTTACCACGAGACGCATAGGGGAAGGTTCAGTTATAACTTGCCGGACACGAAAAGATATCTACAGGCTATTCCCGATCTCAAGTTGAACCTGGACATTAGCCATTGGATGGTAGTCCACGAATCTTTGTTGAAGGACAATGATGCCGATTTGATCCAGATTTTAGATCGTTCGTATCATATACATGCTCGTGTGGGACATGAAGAAGCCCCTCAGGTAAATGATCCGGAAGCTCCCGAATGGGCATCGGCCTTAGAAAGGCACCTGGATATTTGGGAACAGCTTATACGACAGAAGTGGAAAGAAGGAAAAGATACGTTTACGGTAACTACAGAGTTTGGCCCACCAAATTACCTTCCTACCCTCCCCTATACGCAAATGCCGGTTTCCGATCAATGGAGAGCAAACGTTTTTATTATGAACGCCCTTAAAAAACGTTTGGGCATTGAATAATTGACTCGCTATGGAGGTCATCAAACAATTAATTGGGCGTTTGCATCCCATTATAGTGCATTTACCTATCGGTTTTATAATTGCAGCACTCTTATTGCAATGGTATGATAGGAAGAAGAAGAACAACCTTGCAAAAATCGTTGCCTTACTATTTTTATGGGGTGGTATTTCCGCGGCAACGGCCTGTATCAGTGGCTATCTACTATATTTGAATGAAGGATATACTTTTGATACGGTAAAATTTCACCTTGGGTCAGGAATTATCACAGCCCTGTTTTCCCTATTTATGTATGTGCGGCAACTTGAAAGTTTTAAGGTTGGATTCTTAAAGCGGATTCCCTCTGCTTTACTTTCCATATCCCTTTTAATTTTAATCTCATTATCGGGACATCTAGGCGGCAGCATAACCCATGGTGGGGACTACCTGATAGAACCGCTCCCAGGCCCATTTAAAAAAATGCTGGGCTATAAATTACCATCCTCCGAAATGCCTATTCTCGATGAAAATAATTGGGAACAGGCTGTCTTATACACAGATTTGGTACAGCCTATTCTGAACAATAGATGCGTAAGCTGCCATAATGCGAAAAAAGAAAAAGGACAATTGCAATTACTGAACAGGGATGGAATCCTTAAAGGAGGTGAAAACGGAACGATAATTGAACCGAACGATCCGGCGAAAAGTTCCCTTTATTCCAGATTGATACTCCCTTTAGAACATGAGGACCACATGCCCCCGAAGGATAAATCGCAACTGGGCAAGGCCGAAATAGAAATTATCAAAATATGGATCGCCCATGGAAACACTTTCAACAAATCGATTAAAGAACTTGGATTAAGTAAGAATCCGTTCCATCCGTTCTTTCTTAAAAAACAAGACGCCACCTATCCAAATATAGCAGTGGGCGCAGTAGCTATAGATACGCTTTTGGCGCTAAAAAAAACCGGGATCCATGTTGAAAAAATAAGCGAAAACAGTGATTTTTTAAAGGTTTCCTGTATCAATAAACCCACTTTTAAAGATTCTGATTTTGAGCTTTTTCGTGGCATACACAACCAAATTGTATATTTGGACCTCGGAAACACCCAAATTACGGATGCTATTTTTGATGAACTCGCTACCTTGCCAAACCTTACCATTTTGAAACTGGATAATACTTCCCTACACGGAAAAAATATTGAAAAACTCAAGGGACTTCCCTACCTAAAGTCCATAAACCTTACTTCTACAAATTTTGAGGAAAGCCAATTACCCCATTTATCCTCCTTTAAAAAACTGCGAACCGTATATTTGTACAATACGAAAGTCAATAAACCGAATCCTTTACCTTCACAAAAGGCCGATAACCTATATTTTGATTTTGGAGCTTATGACCTGCCAGCCCTAGCAACGGATACTATCGTTTATTAAAAAACAGATCCCTTTTCAAAAACTAGAATTGTGTCCTTTACCTTTAGTAAATGATGGGAAAAGAATGTTTTATACCCATAGTATATTTTCAAAAAATCAGTATACCCAATACTGATCTATGGACTATTCCATACTAAACGGCAATTTGTACACCCGCTTGCCCGTTAGCTTATAATAGGCATTGGCCAAGGCCGGTGCCAATGGCGGCACGGGAGGTTCGCCTACACCGGTGGGTTTTTTGCCGTTTTCAACCAAATGTACATGGATCTTTTTGGGCGACTGCGGCATGCGCGCCAATAAGTAACCATCAAAGTTATGTTGTGCCACTTCTCCGGCTTTCAATGTTATGGCCGAGGTATTGGCAATACTGGTGCCAAAAATGGCACCGCCCTCAAACTGGGATCGAACCCGGTCTGTATTCACGGCAATACCACAATCTACGGCATAGTGTACTTCCGGTATGCTGATCTTTCCGTTTTCGTCCCGTGCAATCATTACAATACAGGCCACATAGGTGAGGAAACTTTTGTGAACAGCAAATCCCATGGCACTTCCTTCGGGCAGTATTTTGCCCCAATTGGCCTCTTTGGCCACCCGCTGAATAACGTCTTTGAGCCTTTTGGTTTCCCAGGGAAAATTTTCCAAAGGTTCGCCATAATTATCAAAATTCCCTTTTAATTCGCCTACAAAATCCAGATTGGCATCATCGGCCAATAATTCCAGAGCATGCGCAACTGGATCTACGCCACGGGCCTCGGCAATTTCATCCATCATGGTGCATATGGCAAAAGCATGGTGTATGTTACTTACTGAGCGCATCCACCCAATGCGGGTATGTGCGGTAGATTCGTGGGTCTCTATACGAATATTGGGTACTTCATAGGGGAAATCGATACAGCCCAATCCCAATTCCCCATCCGAGGGGTGCAGTTCTTCGGCACTGGAAGTAGCACCTATGGAAGGAAAAACCGTATGATGGTTCCACCCAGTGAGTTGCTTTTTGGAATCTAGGGTGGCCACAATACGCTGTGCGCTGTGCGCATGGAAAAAGTCATGGTGCAGATCGTCTTCCCGCGTCCATTGCACCCTTATGGGCATGCCGGTCTCTTTGGCAAGCAGGGCAGCTTCCACCACATAATCGGGTTTCGATTTTCTGCCAAAGCCACCCCCGAGAAGGGTTACGTGTACCGTTACATCGGCCACCTCCAATCCACAGGCCTCTGCAACAGAACCTCTGGCCCATTGCGGATGCTGGGTTGGTGCCCATAGTTCCATTTTGCCGTTTTTAAATTCGGCAATGGCAGCTGGGGGTTCTATGGTGGCATGGGCGTAAAATGGCACTTCATACGTCCTGTCAATTACCTTCACCGCCTTTTTTTTAGCGGACTTAAAATCGCCCCGAACACGTCTTTCCCTTCCTTCGGTAAGTGTGCTTTTTTTCATGAGTGCCATTTGCGCTTCGGAATCATAGGAAGCGTTTTCGCCCATATCCCATACAATTTTGAGAGCTTCACGTCCTTTAATTGCAGCCCAGGTATTGGTAGCTATAACCGCCAAACCCTCCAAAGGCTTGTTAAGGCCTGGAGGATTTCCGGAACCATTGATCTTGACGATTTTTTCGACTCCTGAAATGGCTAATGCCGCGGTGTCATCGTAGGATGTCAGGGTGGCACCCACTACAGGAGTTCGTTGTATTACCGCTATCTTCATCCCGGGAAGGTTTACATCGGCACCAAAAACCGCTTTTCCGGTAACGATATCGGCCAAATCAATGATTGGGGTATCTTTTCCGACTAATTTGTAGGAAGAAAAATCCTTGAGCTCCAAGGTTTCAGGATCTGGCATTGGTAATTTTTGGGCGGCTTCGGCAAGTGCGCCAAAAGTGAGGGATTTTCCACTTTCGCTATGAGTGATGACACTATTTTCGGCCGAACAGGAAGACGGCTCAACGCCCCATTTTTGGGCGGCAGCTTGTATGAGCAAGTGTCTGGCCGTAGCCCCTGCCTTACGCATGGGTTCATAGAACATCCGCACAGAGAAGGAACCGTCGGTGTTTTGGTTGCCATAGGTTTCTTCGTCCCCATCGGCCTGTACAATTTTTACGCTGCTCCAATCGGCTCCCATTTCATCGGCAACGATCATGGGCAAGGAGGTACGAATGCCTTGCCCCATTTCGGAACGGTGGGCAATAATCGTTACCTTATTGTCACTGGTTATACTAAGGTACACATTGGGAGCAAAGGTAACCTGTTTATCTACGCTTGTACATTGGAAATTTACACCCAAAAGAAGGCCGCCTCCGGCAAGGGAACCTATTTTTATGAAATCCCTTCTTGAAGGCACAAAAACTTCACTGTTATTTTCGACGGATTTGTTTTTTAGAAATGGAAAAGTTGGCATCATGGTGGTATGGTATTAAAGCAAAATTAGTTGGCTGCAGTGAGAATCGCTTCCTTAATACGGTTATAAGTGCCGCAACGACATAAATTACCGGCCATTGCCTGTTCAATATCGGCTTCCGAAGGGCTTGGATTTCTTTTAAGCAGGGCAGCGGCATTCATAATCTGTCCGGTTTGGCAGTAACCACATTGGGGTACAATATGGGTTATCCACGCTTTTTGCAGCGGGTGGTCACCGTTTTCGGACAATCCCTCAATGGTGGTTATGTTTTGTTGCCCTACCTGGGAAACGGGCAGACTGCACGATCGTACGGCTGCATCGCCCAAGAGCACCGTACAGGCTCCACACAGGGCCTGGCCACAGCCAAATTTTGTGCCTGTCAGATGCAATACATCGCGCAGTACCCAAAGTAAGGGTATATCTTCAGACGCTTCAACCTGATGGGGTTTACCATTAATAGTGAGGGTATACGTGCTCATAGTGGGTTATATTAGGTGTTTTAAAGATCATAAATATACCTATTTTAAATAAGTTTTACACATAGCCCAAATGATATTTACAAAGACGTTGCGTTGTGAGTACTCTGGTATTAAATATGAGAAGTGGAAAGGCAATTCCATAAAAAAAGCTATACACCAAGGGCGTACAGCTTTTTTACAGCTAAATCAGTAGGTATATCTTTATTCGTTGGAAGCCATCAGGGCAAAGAATTTATCGATATTTGGCAATATAACAATACGTGTTCTTCTATTTTTGGCCATATTATCTTTATTTTCATTACCAACAATAGGTTGGTAACTGCTCCGTCCGGATGCAATTAGCTTTTCCGGTGCTACGTTAAAATCATTTTGGAGTTTGCGCACTACGGAAGTCGCCCTCAACACACTCAGATCCCAGTTGTCGGTTACCTTTTCAGTATTTATGGTTCTCGGATCGGTATGTCCTTCAACCATCACTTCAATACTGGGTTCGGAATTGATCACAGCCGCTATTTTCCCAAGAATATCGTCTGCCTTATTGTTGATCCTATAGCTGGCCGTATTAAAAAGCAGCTTATCCGAAATAGAAATCATCACTACGGTTTCATCAATATTAATGGCAATATCGTCATCCTCTTTAAAGGCTGAATTGTCCAATGATTTTTGAAGATTATAGGAAACAGCAAGATTCATAGAGTCCTTTAGGGAATTGGCGCCGCTTAATTTGGACGGATCGATCTTTTTAAGCGTTTCGCGCATGGTCTTTTTGGTGTTTTCGGAGATTAGCGCTACACCATCTACAGATACAAGTTTGGCATCATTTTCTTGGGTAAGCGAATTTATTTTTCGGTTATAATCATCCACGCGTTGCTGAATGGCCGTAAATTTTGCCTCCAATTCTTCTTTTTCAACGGCGGTTTTGGTGAGCTGGCTTTGTATTTGGCCTTTTTCCTGCTCTAATTGTACATATTTTTTCTTGGATACACAGGAGGCCATAAGTGCAATAGCCAAAATGCTTACTGAAACTTTTTTCATAATATATAGATAATTTTGATTCACAATATGTACGGGATTAGGGTGGGTTTAGATGATGGAAGAATGTTAAAATTTGCATTTTGTCGATAAAATGTTCATTTGAACGATATAATCCATACTTTCAACTTACTTGGGAGAAAATATAAATTTCGATATGTATTAACCGGACGAAAGAATATGGGTAATAGATGGAAGACTATCAAGTTGATGCATAATTTCATTTATCGCTATATTGCCTTCCCCAAAAAATGTCTTTGACCTTAATTGGGTGTTTTTAGAAATAATTTAAATAATTGGTTATCAAATAATTACCCTATACCGTGTGGAATTTATAACTTCGCACGCCTCAGTTTTTAGGTTTCGTTGACCAATATCATAACCCGCCACCCACAGACTAGAGGGGGTTCTTTTAATTTTCATTGTGGTGCATCATACGCCCTGTCCGAAAGTGAGCAAATTATGGTCCGGATCTAGCATGGAGAATTCCTTTTGCCCCCAGGGTTTGGTTTGCAAATGCCCGGCAGGATGTATACTCATTTTTTTGTCCAATAGGTGTTGGTACAATTGGTCTATATCATCCGTTCGGATATATACTTGACCGTAATTTTCCTTCGGATCAATTTCTTTAAACTCAAAAAAGTGAATTTGAACATGGTCTTTTTGCACCATTAGGTAGCCCTCAAAGTCGGCACTGCCAAATTCCTGAAAGCCCAATTTATTTATATAAAAATCCCGTGTAATGGCTTTATTGCGCATCGGAAGTTTTGGATTAATGTCTGTAAGCATGTTTATTTCAATTTAATGGGTTGGGCAGTAAATTTAACATAAGAATTTCTTTTTTACCGTATTTTAGAAGATCAATACGCCTTATTGTTGATCGTACAAAGTAGTAAACTTCGCACAGCAGGGGAAGGTTGTGCGGTCATTGGCACTTGATATTGTATTGAAGTGTTGCTATATTCATAGTACAAATTCCTTACCATATAGTTTAAAGTCCTTCTCAATGCAACATTGTTTTTTAAATAAGCCTTTGTTGCTTCAAAGCCTTCTACTTTTGTACTTAATTGCTCCTCCAACAATTTGGTAAGGGGCTTGTCCATTTGTTCTTTATTCTCTTGATATATACTCCATAAAGTCACGTCCCTTTTTTTCTTGATTGTGTTTTTCTTTACTTCTATTGCATTTATAGAAAACGTAATTGCACTATCTGGCTTAAAAGTCCTATAAATTGTATGCTCGCGTACACCAGTATCATATTTCCATTTATCTGGTCCGTCATAGGCCACATTGTATTTGAAGTTGGAATAAATAATCTAAGTGTTCTTTAAATGATTTTGTGTTGTAAAACCCATTTTCTAAAGTTCTTGGAAATTTCGTGTCCACAAATTTATGTTCGTATCCATCTTTAAATCGGATTTCCTTTGGTTTGGTCAATTCATGTGCTTGACAAGTCAATCCAATTTAGGATTATAAATATTGAAAATATTTGTTTTTTCATCGTTCTGCCTAACATTCTGACTAAATTTTTGTAAAGTGTTGATTATCATTTTTATAGTTTGTCGTTTTTTGCACTCTATTCTTTATTTCGATTTCTTCCCGTTAGCACAAGAAAATTGGGGAATTACTGGCAACTTATTTATATGAACACCTGCGTTCTTATATCCATTTATTTACCCTCTAATCTACTACATTTTTAACCGCTTTACCCTTTTTATGTCTTTGGGGATGTAGTTGGGATTAGGTTGGCAACGCCACTCTCAAAACTGCCCTGTGGCCAACAACACCAGCGTACAGGCCACTTCTACGTCTATACCGTTTTCTTGTAGCAGTTTATAAAACTCGGGGTTTTCCGCACCCGGATTAAAAATGACCCGCTTGGGTTTTAATCCTAAGATGGCACTGTAGTATGGGGGTTGGTTTTTTTGCCCGATATAGAGGGTTACGGTATGTATGCCTTCAAAATCCAAAGGATTGGTCTTAACCTGTACCCCGTTTATCATGCCCTTCAGAAGACCAAAAGCCTCCGTTTCAATTTGGTTTTGCACAAGTCGGTTTAAAGCAAGATTACTGTACCTGTCCGGTTTTAAAGAGGCTCCAAAAACGAGTGTTTTTTTCATTTGTTAATTAGGTGTTAAAATATGTTAGGCACTGTAACTTTTTTGGAATTATTTCGTCTATTCGGGCGTTGGTTAACCTTTATACATTGATAACGTTGTATTTTTATAGTTAATGGTTAGTGTTTAGTACAGCCTATCAATGAAAGAAACCCGGTGCAGTTGCACCGGGTTTTTGTTTTTTAATACGCCGCAAAAAATCAGCATCAGTTCTAAGCCTTTTCGGTTTTTACCAACGTATAATGGCACTTCCCCAAGTGAAACCACTTCCGAATGCCGCCAATACAACTAGGTCACCTTCCTTTATTTTTCCCTGTTCCCAAGCCTCAGTTAAGGCAATGGGGATGGATGCCGCGGTAGTATTACCATATTTCATGATATTGTTAAATACCTGACCGTCCCGCAAACCAAACTTCTTTTGAATAAATTGTGAAATCCGTAGGTTTGCCTGGTGCGGAACCAACATATCGATATCCTTTGGTTCCAATTTGTTTTTCGCCAAACCCTCCATGATAACCTCACTAAAACGTACCACCGCATTTTTGAACACAAATTGACCATTCATATACGGGAAATAAGATTCATCATTGGGATCGTTGTCTGCTATAATATCATTTACCCATCGTTTGCCCATACCGGGGGCGATAAGTGACAATTCTTCGGCATGTTGTCCTTCGGAATGCAGGTGTGTAGACAATATACCCTTGCTGTTATCTTCTTCCCTACTGAGCACTGCCGCACCGGCTCCATCACCAAAAATAACAGAAACGCCCCTACCTCTCGTGGTCATATCCAATCCGTGCGAATGAAGTTCGGAGCCAATGACCAAAACGTTCCTGTACATACCGCTCTTAATATACTGATCCGCCACCGAGATGCCGTACACAAAACCGGAACATTGATTGCGTACATCTAGCGCACCAACGGTGCCTATGCCCAAATCGCGCTGTACCAATACGCCCGGACCTGGAAAATAATAATCGGGGCTCAAGGTTGCAAAAATAATAAAGTCTATATCGTTCTTATCAATCCCAGCTCTTTCAATGGCGATTTTAGCGGCCTTAACACCCATCGTGGTAGTGGTATCCCCATCGCCTTTAACCACGTGCCTTCTTTCTTTGATCCCGGTGCGTTCCTGTATCCACTCATCATTGGTTTCCATTATTTTTGACAAATCGTCATTGGTCACCACATTATCGGGCACATAATAGCCCAGGCCTATAATTTTTGAGTTGTACATATGTCTACCTGTTTAATTATAAAGCATTTTTGCCAAACAGCACCAAATATAGCGGAAAACCATTTGTAAAAGGGAAGTTACGAATAAAATAGGGATTTTGGCCGTCAGTGCAAACAACGGACATAGTATACCACTTTGGCCGGGATAAAGTGAGCATAGCTCGCCGGATAAAAGTGAACCACCTTGGCCGGGCAAAAATGAGCCACCCTTAAAACCGATTCTATTTGTGAAACGCTAAAGACTTTTT